>CP134604.1:655555-983333 GCA_021555105.2 Thalassospiraceae bacterium LMO-JJ14 | reverse complement strand
CCGAAGGTCGCGGATATCGAACAGCGCCTTGCCGTCATCCGCGGAAAAATATTGCTATCGCAGTGACGGGTTTTCCTGTCTGCCCAACCGTTTTTTCCCCTTGCCCCCGTGTCTCGGCGGCGTTATAAATCCGGTCAAGAAGGTGATATAAAGAAATCTTTATGTCTTTAAGTGTTTTGAAATTCTGATCACGGAGCCGAACGATATGACCGCATTCACCGACTGCAAAGTCGCCGACATGAGCCTCGCCAAATGGGGCCGCAAGGAGCTTGATATCGCCGAGAGCGAAATGCCCGGCCTGATGGCGACACGCGAGGAATACGGCGCGTCGAAGCCGCTCAAGGGCGCGAAAATCGCCGGATCGCTGCACATGACGATCCAGACCGGCGTGCTGATCGAGACCCTGCAGGCGCTGGGCGCCGAGGTCCGCTGGGCATCGTGCAACATCTATTCGACGCAGGATCACGCCGCCGCCGCGATCGCCGAAAAAGGCACCCCGGTGTTCGCCATCAAGGGCGAGTCGCTGGAAGATTACTGGCAGTACACGCACGAAATCTTCAATTGGGACGGCAACACCGGCCCGAACATGATCCTCGATGACGGCGGCGATGCGACGCTGCTGATGCATCTTGGCAAGGAAGCGGAGAAAGACCTTTCCGTCCTCGACAACCCCGATTCGGAAGAAGCCGAAGTCATGTTCGCCGCCATCAAGGCGCGCCTCAAGACCGACCCGACCTGGTACACGGATCATTCCAAGGACATCATGGGCGTTACCGAGGAAACGACGACCGGCGTGCACCGCCTCTATGACATGGCGAAAAAAGGCTCGCTGATGTTCCCGGCGATCAACGTCAACGACTCGGTCACGAAGTCCAAGTTCGACAACAAGTACGGCTGCCGTGAAAGCCTTGTCGATGCGATCCGCCGCGCCACCGACGTGATGATGGCCGGCAAGGTCGCCTGCGTTGCCGGGTTCGGCGATGTCGGCAAGGGCTCCGCCGAGAGCCTGCGTCATGCAGGTTGCCGTGTCATGGTCACCGAAGCCGATCCGATCTGCGCCCTGCAGGCCGCCATGGAAGGCTTCGAGGTCGTGACCATGGAAGAAGCCGCCAAGCGCGCCGATATCTTCTGCACCGCGACCGGCAACGTCGATGTGATCACCGTCGATCACATGCGCGAAATGAAGGACCGGGCCATCGTCTGCAACATCGGTCACTTCGACAGCGAGATTCAGGTCGCCGGCCTGAAGAACATGAAGTGGGACGAGATCAAGCCGCAGGTCGACGAGATCGAAATGCCGAGCGGCAACCGCATCATCCTGCTGGCGCAAGGCCGCCTCGTGAACCTCGGCTGCGCCACCGGCCACCCGAGCTTCGTGATGTCGGCATCCTTCACCAACCAGGTACTGGCGCAGATCGAACTGTACGCCAACAACAAGGACGGCCATTACAAAAACGACGTCTATGTGCTGCCGAAGCACCTGGACGAGAAAGTCGCCGCTTTGCACCTGGAAAAACTCGGCGTGTCGCTGACGACGCTCAGCCAGAAACAGGCCGACTACATCGGCGTCGCCGTCGACGGCCCGCACAAGCCGGAAACGTATCGTTACTGATTTAGCGCAAGGGCGTTCGCGTCCTCGCCACATATCGTCATCCTGAACTCGGTTCAGGATCCATGCTTTCGCACTTGGCGTTGTGCCGGTGCCGCATGGATCCCAAATCAAGTTTGGGATGACGTTTTTATATGCACGGGCCTATAAATTCACATGAACACCGAAAAACGCATGTGGATCATCGCCGGCCCGCCGGGATCGGGGAAAAGCACCCTGGCGGCGAAGCTGTTTGCAGCCGATATCGGCACGACGCGCCACATCAATGCCGACGATACACGCGGGTTCGATGCCGCCGACGATCTGCCCGATGCAGTGCTGAAACGCATCGTTCCCGTTTCCAAACGCCTTGAGATCGCCGAGACCGGCGGGCGCAGCTTCATCGTCGAAAGCCGCCTGATGAGTCGCAAGCCGCTGTCCGCCGCGATCCGTCTGCGCCGCCGCGGCTGGGGCGTATCGCTGATCTATCTGGCGCTGCCGAAAATCGAGTTGTGCCGCAGGCGTATTCGCCTCCGCATCATGAAGGGCGGCGAGGACATCGCCGACGATCTTTTGGAGCGTGCCTTTCGGGCCTCGCTCGACAACCTTCCGCACTATATCGACGCCGCTGACAAGTGGCTGATCATGGACAGCTCCGGCGCCCGCAAACCGCTGATCGCCTATGGCAGTTATGCCGGCACTGTGGCGAAACAGGCCGACGCGCTGAAGGCGCTTGCCCCCGCCTATCCGTTCCTGCCCGCGGCCCGCACCGTCGCCGCCGAGACATGGACCGGGCCCGTCGTGGACACCTTTGCCGCACTGTCGCGTTGGCAATCGACGCTCGATCACCTGATGCGCATCGCCGAGAATATCGAGGCCGAAAATGGGACCTGACATGCGTGCTGAGGGCATAACCGCCCTGCAATGCTTTTCTTGGCCCGGGCACGCATCGGGCGTAGACTTCTGGCCGTGTTGGAAACCGTTTTGAATGTATTGCCGTTGATCGTCGGCGCCGTTGTCGGCGTGGTGATCGTCCTGCCGTTTGCGCTGGTCTACCGTGCGCGCGCACGCGATGCGTCGACCGAACGGCGGCGCACCGAAGCCGTTGCCACCCGCACGCGGGGTATCCTCTCGGCATCGCCCGACGGCATTTTCCTGTGGGATCACGCCACCGGCGGCATCTCGTGCTCCAGACGCCTCGCGGAAATGCTGGAAATCGAAAGCGGCACCCTGGCGCGTTATGACGATATCCGGGCCTGCTTCGAAGCGGACGAACTGCAAAAGCTCGAACAGGGCGTCAGCCTGTTGCGCGCCAAGGGAACGCCCTTCGACGTGACGCTCAGACGCGGCGAACGGACGTTCCAGGCCCTGGGGACACGCGCCCTTGGTCCGGGCGGCGAAGCGGTCGCGGACATCGTCTGGATGCGCCGTGTGGCCGCCGCCGGGGCACCCGCCGCTGACGCAGCGCGCAACGGCTCGGGCCTTGAAGACAAGCATCTGACGGCTCTGCTCGATGCCCTGCCGATCCCGTTGTGGCTCAGGGATGCGAACCTCAAGCTGGCGTTTCAGAACCGCGCTGCCGAACGCGTTCAGGGTCTGGCCGAAGAGATCGGCCAGCGCGCCCGTGCCGAGGGCAGACCCGCCACCGCGACCGCCGGCATTACCGAAAACGGCCAGTCGCGCCGCGTGCGGATCACCGAAACCCCGCTGGCGCCGGGCAACGGCGACAACAGCGGCACCATCGGCTTCGCCGTCGATGCCGAAGAGATCGTCGCCGCACCGGCCGGCGACATCACGGCACCGACGAGGGAACTGCTGCGGCCGCTTGAGGCCGGCGTCGCCGTGTTCGATGCAGAGACGCTCCTGATCGCCGCCAATCCCGCCTTTGCCGCGCTGTGGCGGCTCGACCCGGACTGGCTGCAGACACGCCCAAGCATGAGCGACGTGCTGATGCGGCTGCGCGAGCTGCGGCGTCTGCCGGAAGTCGCCAACTTCGCCGAGTTCCGCGCGGAAGAACTGGGCCGTTTCGGAACGCTTACCAACATCGCCGAAGACGCGTTGCACCTGCCCGACGGGCGGACCCTGAAACGCCGCTTCGGCCCCCTGGATGACGGCGGTCTGGTGATGACGTGCGAGGACGTATCGGACCGGCTCGATATGCAGCGTTCGCTCAAATCCGCGGACCGTGTCCAACGCACGACGCTCGAGAACATGCGTGAAGGTATCGCCGTATTCGGCGCCGACGGCCGCCTGCAACTGACCAATCCGCAGCTTGCCAAACTATGGGACCTGGACGAAGGCGAGCTCGTTCTGGGCGCACGCCTGCCCGACGTGATCCAGGCGCTCGGCATGAAGATGGCCGCCAACAATGAAAAATGGTCGCTGCGCAAGGAACGCATCGCCAGCGAAGTTCTGGCGCGCACGGTTTCCAGCGGCCGCCTCGACCTGATCAACGGCCGCATCCTGGCGTTTGCCAACATCCCGCTGCCGGACGGCGCGTCGCTGGTCAGCTACGGCGATATCACCGACAGCTTCAAGGTCGAGGAAGCTTTGCGCCAGCGCGCCCGGACCCTAGCCGAGGCCGACCGCATGAAGACCGAGTTCATCGCCAACGTGGCGATGGAGGTCCGCACACCCTTGAACACCATCCACGGCTTCGCCGATATCCTGCGCCAGGAAATGTTCGGCGAAATGAACAAGCGCCAGCATGAATATGCCAACGGCATCGTCGACACGTCCGAGAAAATGATGGGCGTCGTCACCGACATCCTCGATCTGGCGACCATCGAAGCCGGGCGCATGGAACTCAACAAGGACACCGTGGATCCGCACGCCATTCTGGTCGACGCCTTCAACGTCGTGAAGGAACAAGCGAAACGCAAGAACATCAAGATCGATTTCGACTGTCCGCCCGACATCGGCTGGATCTCGGCCGACGCCAAGCGCCTGACGCAGGTCGTCTTCAATCTGCTGACCAACGCCATTACGTTCACGCCGAAACTGGGTCACATCACCCTCGCCGCGGCGCGCGACGCAGACGTTATCGAAATCTCGGTTTCCGACAGCGGACCGGGCATCCCGAAGGACGAACGCGAACGAATCATGCAGCCGTTCCAGCGTATCAAAAGCGACGATCACACAGGTGCCGGGCCGGGCCTGGGCCTGACGATCGTCAAACGCTTCGTTGAACTGCATGGCGGCAAAGTCGAGATCAGATCGAACAAATCACGGGGTGCGACCGTCGTCTGCCGCATCCCGGCTGGCGATGGCGCCACCGAAGGGGTTGCGCCCCTTGATGGTGATCATGCTATCGTAGACGAACACGCGGCGGAGTAATCTTCGGATAGCTAACCGTCCGCTTCGACGGAGAACGGACTTGGACCTGCAAACGCTCTGCATTGTCGTCATTCTGGCCGCCATGGTCACGATGCTGGTGCGCGCCTTGCTAGCCGCCGGGAAATCGAATGCGCGCGCAGGCGACAAATTGCGGACCGGCGGTCGAAAGCGGCAAGCGGCAAAACCGTTGCCGGGTGCGTTTGCGCTCGACGATGCGCTCGACAAGCTCAATGAAACCGTGCGGATCCTGCAGCGCGATCTTGGCGATCAGGCGCCGGGGCGCAACGATCCTTCGGGACTGCGTTTCTACATCGCCTATCTGGTCGGCATCGGCCGGGAAATCGCCAAGATGAACAAGATCGCCTATGGTCCGGCGCTGGAAACCCCGATCCGCATGGAAATGATCCGCCACGGCATTTCAGGCGGCAACGGCTCTGACGTCATGGCGCGGATTCTCGCCAGCGACGAAGGGCAGCAGGGCCTGATCGCCGGCGAAATGGATGGCGCGGATGCTTGCGATCCGAATTACACTGGGGAATACTTCGTGCGTATCCTGTCGTATTTCACCGACGCTCAGGTGCGCGGCCCGCGTTAAGGGCTATAGCCGCTCGACCGCCTCGCAGAATTTCGCGATCTCGTTCTCGTCATTGTAATAGTGCACCGATGCCCGCACCACTTCGTCGAGACCACGGTTTTCCATGTCGATTCGTGTCGAACCGAGCCGAGAAACCGAGGTGTTGATTTTGTCTGCTGACAGCGCCGCTTTGATTTCGTCCGGTGTCTTTCCGTTCTTGATGAACGTAGTGATGCCGCATTTCTGTGTGCCGATATCCGTCACCGTGACCCCCGGGATCGACGAAAGCGATGTACGCAATTTCCCCGCCAGCTCGATGATGCGCGCACTGATATTCTCCATACCCCAGCCGAGCGTGTAATCGACGGCAACGCCGAGCCCGATGACGCCGGCAATATAGAATTCCCAATTCTCGAAACGTTTTGCCGTCGGCAGGATTTCGAAACTGTCGCGGCCCGTCCATTGCGCCGCGTGCAGATCGAGGAACAACGGCTCCAGCGCCTCGATCCGGTTCTTGCGGACATACAGGAAGCCGGTGCCACGCGGCCCGCGCAGGTATTTTCGCCCCGTGACGGACAGTGCGTCGCAGCCGATTTTTTCCACATCGAGCGGCAGCTGCCCGCACGACTGGCATGCATCCAGCAGATAATAAACGCCGGCATCGCGTGCGATCCGGCCGATTTCCTCGGCGGGATTTACCAGCCCGCCGTTGGTCGGCACGTGCGTCACGGCAATCATTCTGACCTTGTCGTCTATCAGGTTTTCGAGTGCCGGCAAATCCACCGCGCCGTCCGCGGCGCTTGGCGCAACGACGATTTCAACCCCGTGCGTCCGTGCCGCCTGCAGATAGGAAATATAGTTGGACGCGTATTCCGCTTCCACGGTGATGATCTTGTCGCCCGGCCGGAATTGTCTGAGCATGGCATGGAACGCCTGCAGCCAGGCGACGGAAGCGTTCTCGACCAGCGCAATTTCGTTCTTGTCGGCATGCAAAAGCTCGGCAATTGCCTGATACGTGCGCTCGCGCTTTTGATGCGCCGCGGCCGCCGCTTCATACCCGCCGATATCGGCTTCGAGCTGCAGATGCTCGAACAGGGCATCGAGCACCGGCTGCGGCATTAACCCGGCACCGGCATTGTTGAAATGCAGAACATTCCCGGTACCCGGCGTTTCCGCACGGGCGCGCTGAATATCAAACGTCATGGTCAACTCCCCTTGAAATCGCTAACCACCGTTTATCGGCAAGGAAGGCGGGCGTAGTAAAGGGATATATCCTTGATATCCTGTTCACTCAAATGACGCACCTGCCCTTCCATGATCGGTGCGCGTCGGCGTTCCTGCCCGTCGTCCATCTGGGACCTGGATTCCTGAAAGCTGCGCAGCTGCTGTTCCAGATACCCTGCATCCTGACCGGCGATATTCGGCACGTTGCTGTTCGCAGCAATACCAAACTGGCCGTGACAGACCTGGCAACGGATTTCAAATCTTGGCGGCGGCAACGGCGCCTCGGACATCACGGCGCGGCACGGTTCCGCGGCATAATACGCGGCGAGGTCTTCAATATCCGTGTTGCTTAGATCAACAATGAACGGGTCCATGATTTCATTGGTCCGCCGTGAGCGCATGATCGCCTGGGCGGCATCTGTGTCATGGTTCTTTTCGCCGGTACGGATTTTCGCGGAATTGCGCATTTCGCGCAGTTGCTTGACCAGATACTTGTACTTCTGGTTCGAAAGACTGGGGAAACCTTCGGTGTTGTTGGTGCCGTCAACTCCATGGCAGCTGACGCACTGCTGTGCCAACTCGGCGCCCCGCTTGGGATCGCCATGGTGTGACGCAAGTACCGGGTTCGCCGCGAACAGAAACAGACACAAAACCGCAAGAGCAGACTTGATATCCATGGATAGCTCCATTGTTCTTATTGGTGCCCTGACACTACACCTCGATGCTGATCCCAACCTGTCAACTCCGGCCCGGAATCCCCTTGGTCGTCGAATATTCGAAATGCAGGGCCTTGTCCGGGAACACCCGCAGATAGGCATGATGCGCCGCGAACGCGGCTTCCGAAAACCCGCTCAGGATAAGCTTCAGTTTGCCGGGATAATCCGACACGTCACCGATGGCGTAAATGCCCGGGATTGCGGTCTCGGCCGTCGTCGCATTCACCGGAACACCTTCCCTGCCCGCATCCAGGCCCCACGCGCGGATCGGTCCCAGGCTTTGCGCCAGA
This sequence comes from Thalassospiraceae bacterium LMO-JJ14, assembly GCA_021555105.2. Classification (NCBI taxonomy): domain Bacteria; kingdom Pseudomonadati; phylum Pseudomonadota; class Alphaproteobacteria; order Rhodospirillales; family Thalassospiraceae; species Thalassospiraceae bacterium LMO-JJ14. Next base: position 975,605 of record CP134604.1, on the reverse strand, counting down.
CCGAAAAACGGCAGCAGCACGTCGGCTTCCAATTTGCGCTCATTGCCATCCATATCGACAACGATCACCGCTTCCAGTGTGCCTGCGCCGCCGGACAGGCCCTGCAACTGATACGGCGTGACAAGCTCGATGGCGCCTTCACCCGCCAGCACCGTCATGCGCCGCACGCTTTCGTCCATCGCGCGAAATTTGTCGCGGCGATGCACGACGTACACTTTTTCGGCGATCCCCGATAGCTGGATCGCCCAGTCGACAGCGCTGTCGCCGCCGCCGGCGATTACGACACGTTTGCCGGCGAAATCCTTAACCGAACGAATCAGGTATTTCACGCCGAGCCCCGGCCCCTGCGCCTCGTAATCCTCGATATTCTCAAGCGGCGGACGTTTCGGCCCGAATGCCCCGACACCGGCGGCGATGATCACCGCCTTGGCATCGATTTCCGTCCCCGCCGAGGTCGTCAGATGGAATGCCCCGGCCTCGCCCGCCAATGCCGTTACCTGCTGGTTCAGATGAATATGCGGATCGAACGGCGCCATCTGCTTTTCCAATGCCCGGATCAGCTCACCGGCAGCGATTTCCGGTTGTGCCGGAATGTCATAAATCGGCTTTTCCGGATAAAGAGCCGTGCATTGGCCGCCGATTTCCTGCAAGGCGTCGATGACGCGGCAACTCATCCCCAGCATGCCGCACTGGAACACCGCGAACAGCCCGACCGGCCCGGCGCCGATGATCGCGACGTCCGTTGAAAACCGTTCTGATGCTGGCGAAACAGGCACGTTCTTTCATCCTTTTTCCTGCCCCGCCGTCTTTCGGGAAAGCGCGCGCGGGGTGATGCCCTAGGATGGGTGCGCACGGGCGGCGGTTCAAGTCTTGTTCGCCATTCGCGCGGCATATACAAACGCAGGCATGCGTGATCAGGCAGACACCATCGCGGACGTCACCGTAACCGATGAAGGCGGCACCCGCGCCCTCGCCGGGCGGCTCGCCCTGGTACTGGCCGCCGGCGACGTCATCGCCCTCGACGGCACCCTCGGCGCCGGCAAGACGGCGTTTGCCCGCGCGCTCATCAATGCGTTGCCGGGCCAGGCCGAGGATGTGCCGAGCCCGACGTTCACCCTGGTGCAGACATATACACGCGGTGCCCTCGACATCTGGCATTTCGATCTTTACCGGCTGGAAGATGCCGAAGAAGCGTATGAACTGGGCATCGAGGATGCGTTTTACGATGCCGTCAGCCTGATTGAATGGCCGGACAGGCTGGGGGCATTGCTGCCCGCCGGGCATCTGCACGTCACGATCAGTGAAGCCAGCGGCGAGATTTCAGGTGCCAGGCGTATCGTGATCGCCGGCAATGCCGAATGGGCCGGGCGGCTCGCAGATGTATTCGAAGGAATGGCGGCAAATGGATAAACGCACCGAATCGCGGATGACATTCCTCGCCAATGCCGGCTGGGCCGGGGCCAAGGTCTCCATCCTCGCCGCCGATGCCTCGTTCCGCAGCTATTACCGGGTGCAGCTGAACGAGCGGCATTGCGTGCTGATGGACGCGCCGCCGCCCGAGGAAGACATCCGCCCGTTCGTCACCGTGGCGCGTTATCTGGGGCAACTCGGGTTCAGTGCGCCGAGAATCCTCGCCGAAGACCCGCGGCGCGGCTTCCTGCTTCTGGAAGATCTCGGCGACGACACCTATACCCGCGTCATCGAAGCGGGCGGCGATCAGGGTCTTCTGTACGATGCCGCCGTCGATACCCTGGTGCACCTGCACGAACTGTCGTCCGCCAAAACCGCCCCGGCTGAAATTCCCGACTACGACATGGACAGATTGCTGGCCGAAGCCATGCTGTTTGCAGACTGGTACATGCCCGCCGTCGGCTCCCCGCTCGGCGATCAGGCACGCGGCACCTTCGATGCCGCCTGGCGCAGTGTCTTCGCCGGTGTCGCCGACAAGCGCGAAACGCTGGTGTTGCGCGACTATCATGTCGACAACCTGATGTGGCTGCCGGGGCGCAGTGCCACGGCGCGCTGCGGGCTGCTGGATTTTCAGGACGCCCTGATCGGCGCGCGGGCCTATGACCTGATGTCGCTGATCGAGGATGCGCGGCGCGATGTCGATCACAAGCGCGCCGACAGGCTGATCGCGCGCTACGTCGCCGCTTGCGGGGATGTTCGCGAAACCGACCTCAGGCGCGATATTGCAATCCTTGGCGCCGGCCGGCATGCCAAGGTGATCGGCATCTTCACGCGGCTTTGCCAGCGCGACGGCAAGGCGCAGTATCTCGTGCATATTCCACGCGTGTGGCGGCTCTTGGAGCACAGCCTTTCGCATCCGGCGCTGGCGCCCGTCGCCGAGTGGTTCGCCCAAAACGTGCCGCCCGCCAGCCGCGTCACGCCCGGCCATCGGCCAGAGAACTCCGGAGACCCGCAATGAGTTTTGAAATCCCGAAGGTCGCCATGGTGCTTTCCGCCGGCTACGGCAAACGCATGCGGCCGCTCACCGACACGACGCCTAAACCGATGCTGGCGCTCAATGGAAAGCCGCTGATCGGCCATGTCATGGACCGCCTTGTGCATACCGGTGTCGAGCGGGCCGTGGTCAACCTGCACTACCTCGGCGATCAGATCCGCGCATACCTGGCTGACGAGAAGCGCCTGGACGTCGTCTTTGCCGATGAGCCCGATCTGCTGGAGACCGGCGGCGGCGTCAAGAATGCCCTCGCATCCCTGACCGAATCTGGCACCCATCCGTTCTATGTTGTGAATTCCGATGCATTCTGGCTCGACGGATACGAAGATAGCCTGTTGCGACTGGCGCGGGAATGGAGAGACGATCTCATGGACGGGCTTTTACTGCTGCATTCAACCGTCGAAAGCCACGGTTACGATGGCAAGGGTGATTTTTTCGCCGACCCGCTGGGCAAATTGATCCGCCGTCCGGAATCCGAAATCGCGCCATGGCTCTTCGCCGGCGTGCAGATTATGCATCCACGTATCTTCGAGGGCAGCCCGGGCGGGGCGTGGTCGTTGAATGTATTGTTCGACAAGGCGATCGAGGCCGAGCGGCTATACGGCGTCATCCATGACGGCGAATGGTTCCATATCGGCACACCGGACGGCCTTGCCGAGGCCGAGGCGTTTCTGAACCAGCCCTTTGCCGGCGAGAGGAAAAGATAAACCGAGATGTTCGACGGACCGGCGCCACGCATAGTCACAATCGATAGCGGCGTCGCCTTCGTCGATGCACTGGCGGCGCGGTTACTCGAACATGCCGGCGCTGAGCCCATGAAATTGGCGGAAATGCGAATCCTGCTGCCGACCCGGCGTGCCTGCCGGGCCCTGGCCGAGGCGTTTTTGCGGCTTGGCGGCGGACGTGCGCAGTTGCTGCCGACAATGACTCCGCTGGGCGACATGGACGAGGAGGAACTGTCCATCGCCGAGGCCGGTTTGCCGCCGGGGGCCGCCGAGGCACTGTCCCTCGCCCCCGCCATTCCCTCGCTGCGCCGTCAGCTCCTGCTCGGCCGTGCCGTCATGGCGCTGCCCGATCACCGCATGCATCCCGAACAGGCAACGGCGCTGGCACTGGAACTGGCCAAGCTGATCGACCGGCTGGCGACGGAAAACTGCACTCCCGAAGATATCCGCGGCCTCGTCAGCGACGATGCCGATTACGCGGTGCACTGGCAGCAGGTACTGCGGTTTCTGGAAATCCTGATTTCCCAGTGGCCGAACATCCTCGAAGCCGAAGGCTGTCTCGATCCCGCCGCCCGGCGCAACGCCCTGCTCGGTGCACAGGCACGGCTGTGGCGCGACATCCCGCCCAAGACCCCGGTGATTGCCGCCGGATCAACCGGCTCGATCCCGGCGACGGCGGATTTGCTGGGCGTCATTGCCCGCCTGCCGCAAGGCATGGTGATCCTGCCCGGCCTCGACAAATGCATGAGCGACGACGCCTGGTCGCTTTTGGGACCGACGCACCCGCAGTTCGGCCTGAAGCAGCTTTTGGCGCGCCTGGATGTCGAACGCGGCGCCGTCGATGATTTCATCGATGCCCCGCCCAGTCCGCGCAGCCGCCTGATTTCCGCCGCGCTGACACCGGCCAAGGCATCCGCCCCGGCAGCGCAAAGCAGCGACGACATCGGCGCCGCGCTTGCCCAGGTCCACCGGATCAATTGTCCCGGCCCGAGCGAAGAAGCGGCCGTGATCGCGCTTGCCATGCGCAACACACTTGAGACACCGGGCAAGACCTGCGCCCTGATCACGCCGGACCGCAGCCTTGCCCGCCGCGTTGCCGCCGCGCTCAAGCGCTGGGACCTGGAGGTCGACGATTCCGCGGGCGTACCGTTGGCGCAGACACCGCCCGGGGCCTTTCTGCGGCTCGTCGCCGATGCCTGCGCGGAACGGCTGGCGCCCGTACAACTGCTGGCACTGTTGAAACATCCGCTGGCGGCAGGCGGCCTTGAGGCCGCCGATTTCCGCAGTCTGGTGCGCGGTTTCGAAATCCGCGCCCTGCGCGGACCGCGACCGGCGCCGGGGATCAAGGGCTTGCGGGCCGCCCTCGGCAACAGCCCGAAAACCGCGCATCTGCGCCCGCTGATCGATATCATCGAGAAAACCCTGAGCCCGCTTCTGGCGCTTCTGCAAAGCGACAGCGCCGATTACGCAGACGCCCTGAAATGCCATGTCGCGGCCTGCGAAGCGCTCGCCGGCAACCAAGAACTGGCCGGCGCGCAGCGCCTGTGGGCCGGGGATGCGGGCGACAACGCGGCGCGTTTCATCGCCGAACTGGCGGAAGCCATCGGCGTTATGGGCAAGCAGCCGGGGGCGGCGTATGCCGGCATGTTCGACGGCCTGATGGCGGGACGTGTGGTACGGCCCCGTTTCGGCACGCATCCGCGCCTTCATATCTGGGGGCTGCTGGAAGCCCGCCTGCAACATGCCGACACGGTCATTCTGGGCGGCCTCAACGAAAGCACATGGCCGCCGGAGGCCGAGAGCAATCCGTGGATGAGCCGGCCGATGATGGCGGCGATCGGGCTCGAGATGCCGGAACGCCGCATCGGCCTGACAGCGCACGATTTCCAGCAGGCGTTCGCCGCGCCCGAGGTGATCCTGACCCGCGCCGAGCGCCTCGGTGGCGCGCCGACGGTGCCGTCGCGCTGGCTGCTCAGGATCGACAACCTGTTGCAGCGTGCGGGTGCAAGCCAAAGCGAGACCCAGAGAGCAATACCGGGTTTCGAGAGCGACGGCGAAAAGCCGTGGCTGCAGTGGGTCACGAAGCTCGATGACGCGCCCCGCGTCCAGCCGGGGCCGCCGAAACCGGTGCCGCCGCTCGACGCGCGCCCGAAAAGCCTGTCGGTAACGCAGATCGAGACCCTGATCCGCGATCCCTATGCCGTCTATGCCCGTCACATCCTGAAGCTCAAGGCGCTCGACCCGCTGGACGCCGACCCCGGCGCCGCCGAGCGCGGCAGTCTTATACACGAGGTTCTGGAAACCTTCGTCCGCGACTATCCGGATTCTGTCCCCGATGACGCCGAACGGATCCTGCGCGAGATCGGCGAGCGGGTCTTCGCCGAACACCTGGCCCGGCCCGGCGTGCGCGCCTTCTGGTGGCCCCGCTTCGAGCGCATCGCCACCTGGTTCACGGGCTGGCAGCGCGACCGCCTGGCGCAGGGCTGGCAGGTCAACTTCGCCGAGGAGAAAGGCGAGCTGGTCATCGACGCCGTCGAAGGCGGCTTCACCATCACCGCCAAACCGGACCGTATCGACGAGCGGCCCGAACTGGGGCTGTCGATCATCGATTACAAGACCGGCCACACGCCGTCGCCGAAACAGGTGGGCAGCGGCTTCAGCCCGCAACTGCCGTTGGAAGCGGTCATGGCGCGGCGCGGCGCGTTCAAGGGCGTGCCGGCGGAAGATGCGGTGGAGCTTTTATACGTCAAGCTGTCGGGCGGCCGGGACCCGGGCGAGGAAAAGCCCATCAAGCTCGACATTCCGGAGTTGATCGACAAGACGCTGACAGGCGTCAACCGGCTGATTTCGCAGTATGCCGATCCCGATCGTCCGTATCTGTCCGTGCCGCGTCCGCAGTTCGAGAACCGCTACAGCGACTACGATCATCTGGCCCGCATTGCCGAATGGCGCGGCGGCGGGGAGGAGGACGCATGAGCGCATCGGCCGACTTCAAAATCCGCAAGCGGACCGGCCAGCAGATCATTGCGGCAGCACCGGAAGCGTCGGTGTGGGTGTCGGCGAACGCGGGGACCGGCAAGACCGGGGTTCTGGTCGACCGGATTTCCCGGCTTTTGCTGGCCGGCGTGCAACCCGAACGCATTTTGTGCCTGACCTTCACCAAGGCCGCCGCCGCGGAAATGTCGAACCGACTTTCCGAGTTGCTCGGCAAATGGTCGGCGATGCCCGACGATGTGCTCAAAGAAGAACTGCAGGCACTCGGCGAGACCCCGGACGATCCCGAATTGCTGAGCCGCGCGCGGCAGTTGTTCGCGATGACGCTCGAAGCCCCCGAAGGACTGCGCATCCGCACCATTCATGCGTTCTGCGAATCGCTGTTGGGGCGGTTTCCGCTGGAAGCCGAAATCGCCCCCGACTTCCGCGTCATGGACGACCGCGACCAACGCGAGTTGCAACTGCAGGCACGCGATATCGTGCTGGGTCAGGCGGCAGCGCGCGGCACGGAACTGACCGACGCGCTATCCGAAATCGCCGCGCTGGTGAACGAGGAACAGTTCGCGGGTCTGATGAAGGAGCTGGACGGCACGCGGGCCCGGTTCAGGGGGGCGCTGCAGACATACGGCGGCCCCGGTCCGCTCGGCGATGCCGTCTGTCATGCCCTCGGCATTGACCCAAGTCTGAGCGCTGAGCAGGTCATTCGCGAAGCCTGCGTTATCGACGACGACACCCGCGCCATGCTGGAACGTGTGTGCGCCGCCTGGGACGAAGGGAGCAAGACGAATAAGGATGCTGCGGCAACCGTGCGCGGCTGGCTCGAGTTACCGGTCGAAAAGCGAGAAACGCTCTGGCGGAGCGATTTCATCAAGGTGTTCCTGACAGACAAACAAGAAATCCGCAGTCCCGACCGGCTGGTCGCCAAAGACGCGCGAGCCTTCGATGAAGGGGCGCAGAGCCTTGCCGTCGGGTTTGCCGAAACGCTGATTGCTAAGCTCGATCTCTTGAAAGCGATCAATGTCGCCGCCGCGACGCGCGCGCTGATCACCATCGGCGCGGCACTGATCGAGGCTTATGAGGGGATAAAGCAACGCCATGCCAGGCTCGATTACGACGATCTGATCCAGCATGCCTCGGCGCTGCTGAGCAGTGCGTCCGGCGTAAGCTGGGTGCATTACAAGCTCGACGGCGGCATCGAGCATGTGCTCGTCGACGAAGCACAGGACACCAGCCCCGAACAGTGGCAGGTGATCGAGGAAATCGCGTCGGACTTCTTTACCGGCCAGAGCCGCTACGAGGAAACCGCCGAGCGGCCGCGCACGATGTTCGCCGTCGGCGATGAAAAACAGTCGATCTACAGCTTTCAGGGTGCCGATCCGGTGATGTTCGGCACCATGAAAAGCCGCTTCGGCGATCAGGTGCAGACCATCGGTCAGGTCTGGAAACCGGTCGACATGGCGGAAAGCTTCCGCTCCGCCCCGGCGGTGCTGGATGTCGTCGACAAGGTGTTCGAGGACGCCGAAGCGGCGCGCGGTCTCAGCTTTGACGGTCACAAGGTCGATCATATCTCGGCCCGTCAGGGGCAGGCCGGGCGCGTCACCCTGTGGCCCAAGGAAGAACCCCGCGCGGACGACGGCGAGGATGATCCGTGGCATGTGCCGCTGGATCATGTCAGTGCCGACAGCCCCTTGGCGCGGGTCGCCGTGCGCATTGCCGACACCGTCAAAGACTGGATCGACAGCGGCGAAATCCTGCCGGCCCAGGGCCGTCCGGTGCAGCCCGGCGATATCCTGATCCTCGTGCAACGCCGCCGCCGCATGGCGGAAACGCTGGTCGCCGCGCTGAAGGAACGGGGCATCGCGGTTTCCGGGCGCGACCGCATGGTCCTGCCCGATCAGCTTGTCATTCAGGACCTGATCGCGCTCGGCCGCCTGACGCTGCTGCCGGACGACGATCTGAATACCGCGACGGTGCTGAAAGGCCCGCTCGCCGGCCTGAACGAAGACCAGCTTTTCGCGCTCGCGTATGACCGGCCGGGGACGTTGCTCGACGCGCTGCGCGACCGGTATGGCGAGGATGAGGCCTATGCGCGGGCCTGGGAGCGGATCGGCACATGGCGCAATCGCGCCGATTTCATGCCGCCGTTCGAATTTTTCTCGAACGTGCTGAATGCCGATGGCGGACGGCGCCGGTTGCTGGCACGGCTGGGACCGGACGCCGCCGACCCGATCGACGACTTCCTCGCCGCCGCGCTGGACTTTGAAGCCGATCACGTGCCGTCCATGGAAGGCTTCCTGCACTGGCTGGAGATCGGCGGCACCGAGGTCAAACGCGACCTTGAGCAGGGCCGCAACGAGGTCCGTGTCATGACCGTGCACGGCGCCAAAGGACTGCAGGCGGAAATCGTTTTCCTTGCCGATGCCTGCTCGGTCCCGGCGTCGCAGACCGATGACAAGATCCGCTGGCCGGACGGTGAAATCCCCATGTGGCCCGGCTTCAAGAGCAACGAGACCGAGGCGCTGCAGGCGATCAAGCAGGAAAAGCGCGAACAGTCGCTGGAAGAGTACCGCCGGCTTCTTTACGTCGCCATGACCCGCGCCAAGGACCGGCTGTATGTCACCGGCTTCACCGGCAAGAACGCCGCCGGCGGATCTTCCTGGTATGACATGATCGAAACCGCCATGACGAAACTGGGGACCGCGGAAACCGAAGCCGATGACCGCACCCGGATCGTGTACGACAAACCGCAGACGGCGGACCCGGACGGCGGCGGCGGGCGCGAAGGCAGCCTTGCCGCGGACACCCCCCTGCCCGGCTGGGCCATGGCTGCGCCCGAAAGCGAACCGACGCCGCCCAAACCGTTGAGCCCGTCCCGTCCCGATGACGAGGAACCGCCGGTGCGTTCACCGCTCGACGGCGATGACGGTCAGCGCTTCAAGCGCGGCAATGTCGTGCATGCACTGATGCAGACCCTACCCGAACTGCCCGCCCAGAATCGCCGGGAAGCGGCGCGTGCCTATATCGCCCGCCCGGCGCACGGTTTCGATGAGGAATCCCAGGCCGCTCTTGTCCACGAAGTTATGGCGGTGCTCGAGGACCCGGCGTTCGCCCCCCTGTTCGGCCCCGGGTCGCGCGCCGAAGTGCCGCTCACCGGCACTATTGAGACCGCCGACGGCCCGCGTGTCATATCCGGGCAGATCGACCGGCTGGTGCATAGCGGCGGCGAGCTGCTGATTATCGACTTCAAGACCAACCGTCCGCCGCCGTCCAGGCCCGAAGACGTGGCCCCCCTGTATCTCAAGCAGATGGCGACTTACAGCGCTGCGCTCCGGCAAATTTTCCCGGATATTCCTGTACGCGCCTTTCTATTGTGGACAGATGCGCCCAAGTGCATGGAATTGCCGGATGAATTACTGGCCCCTCTGGCACCTTGACGGGGTAATGGCAGCTACCTAGATTCCATACAGACAATCGACGTGTGGCAAAGAAACACCGCATATTTTAATACTGGTTTCAAACCGGCTTTTTTGAAGGGACACACCTTATGCCCAAGCAAGTAACCGACAGCTCGTTTCAACAGGACGTCCTTGGCGCATCCGGCCCTGTGGTCGTGGATTTCTGGGCCGAATGGTGCGGACCGTGCAAGCAGATCGCGCCTGCGCTCGAGGAAATCTCGGCGGAAATGGGCGACAAGGTCACCATCGCCAAGATCAACATCGACGACAATCCCGAAACGCCCAGCAATTACGGTGTGCGCGGCATTCCGACGCTGATGCTGTTCAAGGACGGCGAAGTTGCCGACACCAAGGTGGGCGCGTTGCCGAAGAGCCAGTTGGTGCAGTGGATCGAACAGAATCTTTAATCCGGCCCATCGGGGTCACGATTTGAAATTTTGGACCCCGCCCGAAACGGCGGGGTTCAGTCTTTATGGGGAATGCCATGAGCAAGCTTGAAATCAAACAGATCCCGGTGCTCAACGACAACTATGTCTATCTGGCGCACTGCCCGGAAACCGGCGCCACCGGCGTCGTCGATCCGGCCGTTGCCGGCCCGGTTCTCGATACGCTCGAACAGACCGGCTGGACACTGACGCACATTCTCAACACGCACCATCACAACGATCACACCGGCGGCAATATGGAACTCAAGAACGCCACCGGCTGCACCATCGTCGGCCCGCGCGCCGATAAGGACCGTATCCCCGGCATCGATGTCGAGGTCGGCGACGGCGACACCTATACGATGGGCGCTGCCAGCGCGACGGTGTTCGACGTGCCGGGCCACACGCGCGGGCACATAGCCTATTGGTTCGCGGACTCGGACGCGCTGTTCTGCGGCGATACCCTGTTCGTCATGGGCTGCGGGCGGTTGTTCGAAGGCACGCCCGCGCAGATGGTCAACTCGCTCGCCAAGTTCGAGGCGCTGCCCGGCGAAACCCGGGTTTACTGCGCGCACGAATACACCCAGTCCAACGGCCGTTTCGCGCTCAGCGTCGACCCCGACAACGACGATCTCATCAAGCTGATGGACGAGGTCAACGACAAGCGCGCCAGGGGTATCCCGACGGTGCCCTCGACCCTGGCGCAGGAACGCAGGACCAACCCGTTCCTGAGGCCGTCGAGCGCCGGCATTCAGGCGACACTGGGCATGCAGGGCGCGGACATCGTCGATGTCTTCGCCGAAGTGCGCAAGCGCAAGGACAACTTCTAGATTCCCCGGCCATGAGCGACCCGTTCGACCTCGAACGTTTCGTCTCGGCACAGGATACGGTGTGGCCGGACGTCACAGCCGAACTGAGCGCAGGCGCCAAGCGGACGCACTGGATGTGGTTCGTCTTTCCGCAGATCGCCGGTCTCGGACACAGCCCGACGGCGGTGCATTACGCCTTGCCGTCCCTGAACGCGGCGAAGGCCTATCTGAAGCACCCCGTGCTGGGCGGCCGTCTTGAAGAGGCAACCGGCCTTGTGCTCGGACATGCGCATAAAAGCGCGGGTGAGATTTTCGGTTCGATCGACGCCGTTAAGTTCAGATCGTCGATGACGCTGTTCGACGCCGCCGGCGGCGGTCCGCTGTTCGCAGACGCGCTCGAAGCGTTTTACGGCGGGGTGCGCGATTCGGCGACGCTGGAGATTCTCTCGGCGAGCGAAACCGCGTCACCCTGAACGTGATTCAGGGTCCATGCCATCACACTGAGATCGTGCCGAAATTATGGGTCCTGAATCAAGTTCAGGATGACAACAGGGGGCGTCAGGTCAGGGCAACGGCGCTTCGCCCGGCGCACAGGGGTTGAGGCGTGCGTCGCGGTCCAGCGCTTCCGCGGCCTCGTCCTTGAGGCGGCTTTGCGTCAGCTCCCCGGCGCGGTCCAGAATCGGATAGGCGACCGACGTCAGATGGCCGTTGATGCGCTTCAGGTCGCGCAACACATCGAGATGCAGCGAACTGGTTTCAATCGAATCGGCGCGCCCGTCGGCGATGCGTGCGTAATGACTTTCGGCGAAATTCCGCTCCAGATCGCGGACGCCGACTTTCTGGTGGATCAGCATCCGCGCCATGTCGACATCGGGCGCCATGAAGACATTCATTGCCAGATCGAAGTTTTCCAGAATCCGTGCGTGGAAGATTCTCAGTTCTTCGAGCCCCTGCTGTGAGAAGCTGGCGCGCTTCTTGATCTTTTTCGCCGCCAGATCCATCAGGTTCTTGTCGATGATGTCGCCGATGTGCTCAAGGTTGGTGGTGAAGCTGAGCACCTCGACATTGCGCTCGCTTTCGGCCTTGTCCATTTCTTCCTTCGACAACCGTGTCAGGTAAAGCTTGATCGCTTCGTGCAGCCTGTCGACGGTGTCGTCCATCAGTTCGATATCGCGGACCAGAGCGGTGTCGCTTTTCTGGAACACATCCAGACTGCGGGCCAGCATGTCACGCACGGTATCGCCCATGGCAAGGGCCTCGCGTGCCGCACAGGCCAGCGCCACCGAGGGCGTGTCCAGCGAGGAAGGGTCAAGATAACGCGGTGTGCCCGGCACGTCCTGCGCCGGCAGCGCCGGGATCATCCGCTCCGTCAGTTTATGCACGAAGCCGACGAACGGCAGCAACGCCAGTGCCAACGCGATATTGAAGACGGTATGGAAGTTGGCGATCATGCGCGCCGGCTGATCGTCGAGCATGGCCAGATACGGCTGTACCCACGGCAGCACGGCGACGCACACCAGCACGCCCAGCCCCCGCATCATCAGGTTGCCGATGGCGACACGCCGCCCGGCGGGTTTCTCGGCATAGGTCGCGACAACGGGAATGAAGGCCCCGCCCAGATTGGCGCCGAGCACCATGGCCAGGGCGAGCTGCATGTTGAGCACCTGCAACGCCGCCAGCGACATCACGAACAGCACGACAGCGACGCTGGAATGCGCCATCCACGTCAGGACCGCCGTCAGCATCACGGCCAGCAGAATTTCATCGGTGAGCGGCTTCAGGATCAGCGCCAGCGTCTCGTTCGAGCGCAGCGGCACGGAAGCCTGGCCGATCAGCTGCAACGCCAGAAGGATCAGGCCGAGGCCGATCGCGGCGCGGGCCAGCGCCCGGCGGTGGCTCGATTCGGATGTCAGAAAGGCGATTACCCCGGCACCGATCAACAGCGGCGACAGCCACGTCAGATCGAAGGACAGTACCTGTACGACCATCGTGGTGCCGACATCGGCACCGAGAATTATCGCCAGCGCCGCCGCCCCGCCGATCAGCCCACGGCCGGCGAACGAGGACAGAATCAATGCCGTCGCCGTCGAGCTTTGCAGAATCGACGTGACCCCGAAACCGACCGCGAAAGCGCGAAGCGGCTTGCCGGCAGTCATCGACAGAGCGCGGCGCAATTCGGCACCGAACGAACGCATGACGCCTGTGCGCACCATGCGGATACCCCACAACATCAGCGCGACGCCACCAAATATTTCAATCAGAATATGCACGAGAACGGATATGCCTTTTGACTACAGGGCGGACACAAAAATGTTGATAATTCTGTGTTTATGCCCGAATCCCTGCTTTATACGCACATATTGCGGTATATTCAATCGATTTCAGGGACCTGGAAATGCAATTCGGACAGGAGACTATTTCCCGCGCAGATATACCGCCCAGTACACCAGCGCCACAAAGACGCTGCCGCCGACGATATTACCGGCCGTCACGGGGAGCATATTGCCCAGAAAACCGGCCATCCCGACATCCGCCCCGGCCAGGTAGCCAACCGGAATCAGATAAGCATTGGCGATGGAATGCTCGAAGCCCAGGGCGACGAAGCCTGCGATCGGAAAAATAATCGCGAGAATTTTACTGCTCACCGAATGCGCCGCAAAACAAAGCCAGACGGCGAGACACACCAGCGTATTACAGAGCAAACCGCGGAAGAACGCTTCCAGCGGCGGGATAGTCATCTTTGCCTCGGCAATCGCCACCGCCGTCTTGGCAACCGCACCTGCGCCGATATCGAGCGTACCGGACAAGAAGACCATGACGGCCATAGCAATGCTGCCGGCGACATTACCGGCAAAGACGACACCCCAGTTCCTGAGCAGACCGGACGTCGTCACTTTCCTGTCGGCCCAGGCCATAACGATCAGGTTGTTGCCCGTGAACAGTTCGGCGCCGCCGACCACGACCAGGATCAGCCCGAGCGAGAACGCGACCCCGCCAAGCAAACGCCCGGGTCCGAGGCCGAGACCGTTATCCGTCATCACCAGTGTGAACAGCATGCCGCCGAAGGCAATGAACGCGCCGGCCAGCAAAGCCAGCACGAAGGTTGTCAGCGGCGCTTGCGAGGCCTTGGCGACGCCTGCATTTTCAACACGGACGGCTATTTCGCCCGGGCTGTAGGCATCGTAACCCGGTGCGGGAAAGGGATCGGTCATGAACGAGGCTCCTTGGTCACAGACATACGCAGAGACTATTTACCGGCATTTATACACACATTGTCATGGATCAATTGTGATAGAAACCAACGCACGGTGCGCAATCAATCGTCCCCGGTTTCGGCCGGGTTCAGGCATGCCGCCGGATCTTCCGTATCCCTGCGGGTCTGGCGGCGTTCAATGCGCACCAGCCGCAACACCTGGAGACCGCCAAAAATGGCAAGCCCGCCAATCAGCCCGCCGACGATCAGGTCGGGGACGCCGCTGGCGCTGACCCAGACACCCGAAGCCGCAAGCATAACCGCAACATTGGAAAGCGCATCGTTCCGGGTGCAAATCCAAACCGACGCCATGTTTGCGTCCTTGCCCCTGTAGCGGAACAGGATCAGCGCACAGGCGATATTGGCGAGCATGGCAATAAAGGCAATGGTCCCCATGACCGGCGCCGACGGCACAGTCCCGGCAATCAGGTGATGCACGATGTTCACCGCGACCCAGATGCCGAAGCCGATCATCGCCAACCCTTTGACGAAAGCAACGCGTGTCCCCCACACGCCGGCCATACCGAGCACCAGGATCGACAGACCGTAATTCACCGCATCGCCGAAGAAGTCAACGGCGTCCGCCTGCAGTCCGACCGAACCGACGAGCGCACCGCCGGTTATTTCCGTCACGAACATCGCCGCGTTAATCAGCAGCGCCGCCCACAGGGCGCGCCGCTGACCGGGCGTTACGTTATTGTCCGGGTCCGGCGCATGGTGGTGATGACAGACCGCACTCATGGCATATCCTCACGGTCCGGCTCTATCGCATGTTCCGCCATGTCCGACAGCACGCGGATAACGTGATCATCGGCAGCGGTATAAAATATCTGCTTGCCGCGACGCTCACCACGCACAAGCCGGGCCGCCCGCAACAATCTGAGGTGATGGCTTGTCAACGATGCGGATATACCCAGCCGCGAAGCAATATCGCCGGCCGCCAACGGGGCGGAAAGGCAGGCATAGACGATCCCGAGCCGCGTCGGGTCACCGAGAATACGAAACAGATCGGCAATCTCGCGGCGGGTTTCGGAGTCGGGCGCCTCGTGCTGCAGGGCGATGTCGTGCGGTTCCGTCGATTGTGCTGCGTTCATCATAACAAACAATTAAACAGTTATTCAATTGTTTGTAAACAGGCCATTCACCCGGCGTGACCCAGGGTTTACCCCAGTGCCCCGCCCGCATATTCAAAGTTACCAAGCAGTTGGTTCTAGGCCGCAGCCTCGGCCGCCGTCTTGCCGACAGCACGGTCATAATCTTCCATCAGCACCCGGCAGACCTCGCCCGGCTTGAAGGTATACTCGCCGATAACGCTCACCGGCGTAACTTCGGCAGCGCTCCCGGTCAGGAAGCATTCCGACGCATCGGCCATTTCTTCGGGCCGGATGGCGCGTTCGACGACTTCGATTCCGCGTTTATTGGCAAGTTCGATGACGGTCTGGCGGGTAATGCCGTTGAGGAAACAATCCGGCGTCGGTGTATGCAACTTGCCGTCCGCCATGACGAAGAACACATTGGCCCCCGTCGCTTCGGCGACCAGACCACGGTAATCCAGCATCAGCGCATCCTGAAAGCCGGCGGCTTCCGCGGTGTGCTTGGACAGGGTGCAAATCATGTAAAGCCCCGCCGCCTTGGCATGCACCGGCTCGGTTTCCGCGCTCGGCCGTTTCCATTTTGAAATCTGCAGCGTGATCCCGTTCATGCGCGCTTCCGGCGAGAAGTACGACGGCCATTCCCACGCCGCGATGGCGACGTTGATTTTGTTGCTCTGTGCCGAGACCCCCATCATTTCGCTGCCACGCCACGCAACCGGACGGATATAACCTTCGGTGATACCGTTGACGTCGCACACTTGCATGCAGGCGGCATCGATCTCGTCAGCGGTGTACGGAATCTCAAAGCCCAATTCGCCGGCCGAATAAAACAGCCGCTCGGTATGCTGGCGCAGCTTGAAGATGCTGCCGTTGTACATGCGCTCGCCTTCGAAGACCGACGATGCATAGTGCAAACCGTGCGTCAGGACGTGAACCTTGGCATCGCGCCATTCTACGAACTCACCGTTAAACCAGATCTTTCCGTCACGATCGGCAAAGTTTGGACCAGACATTGTAATTTTCTTTCGTATCTTGAGTCATGATAACTTGGATATTGCGTCAAGTATCAGTTTCCCGCATATATGTCAATAACACTGACCAATTATTATTGACTTGTCGGCTGCACCTAGTGAAAGTCCGGTTATGTCTGATCAGCAATCACGAGGCCGCCCGCGCGCAAACCCCCTGTTCCTCAGGGACGAGGATTTGCGCGAGGCGATCGAACTTCTTTTCTTCGCCTATCGCGACTTCACCGGCGAAGCGGACGCGGTACTCGAAACCTACGGGTTCGGGCGCGCGCATCACCGCATCATTTATTTCGTCGGCGCCAATCCCGGCATCTCGGTTGGGGAATTGCTGTCTATTCTGAAAATCACCAAGCAAAGCCTGTCGCGGGTGCTGAGCCAGCTCGTCGAAGAGAATTTCATTATCCAGGAAACCGACCCCGGCGACCGCCGCCGCCGCCGCCTGTATCTGGCGGAAAAAGGTCAGGCGCTCGAAGGCGAACTGACGCAACGCCAAAGCCGCCATGTCGCCGATGCGTTCCGCAACGCCGGTGCCGATGCCGTTGCCGGCTTCAGAACCGTGCTGCGCGGCCTGATCAACGAAGAAGACAGGAACCGCGTCACACCCCGCGACAACGAGGCATCCTGATCTTTTCCGCCGCTTTTGCACCGTTAGCGATGCCGACAGTTCCGCATGACCCCTGCCGATCGGCACGCTAGAATGCGCACATGACGGATGACAACCCCGACGAGAAGCCGCATGTGCTGGTGGTCGATGACGACGACCGGCTGCGCTCTCTTTTAGCGAAATATCTAAGCGATAACGGCTTCATGGTCACCGCCGCAGCCGACGCCGAAGAAGCGCGCCGCAGGATGACCAGCCTCGCCTTCGACCTGATTGTGCTCGATCTCATGATGCCCGGTGAAAGCGGTCTCGAGTTCGCGGAAAAGCTGCGGGTGATTGACGACATCCCGATTCTCATGCTGACGGCGATGAGCGAATCCGAAGACCGCATCCGCGGCCTCGAAAAAGGCGGCGACGATTATCTGACCAAACCATTCGAGCCGCGCGAACTGGTGCTGCGTATTCATTCGATCTTGAAGCGCGCCCGCCCGGAACCCGACATGCCGCAGGAACTGCTGTTCGGCGATGCCGTGTTCTCGCTCGATCGCGGCGAAATGCGCCGCCGCGGCCGCCGCATCCACCTGACGGATGTCGAGGTTGCGTTACTGCGTGCACTGGGTGCAACGTCCGGTCAGGTGATGTCACGCGACACACTGATCGCGGCAACCGACGCCGGCGGCGAGGGCCGCGCCATCGACGTGCAGGTGACGCGGCTTCGGCGTAAGATCGAAAGAGACCCGCGCGCGCCCCGGTATCTGAAGACCGTGCGCGGCAAGGGATATGTACTCTGGCCGGACAACAAATAGACAACGGATGAGTGAGACTTTGAGCCAGCCGCTGAGCCAATCGGTCAAACGCTTCCTGCCGAAGTCGCTTCTCGGGCGGTCGTTGCTGATTATCGTCACGCCGCTGGTGCTGCTGCAGATTGTCTCGGCCATCATTTTCTTCGAAAGCCACTGGGACAAGGTCACACTCAGGCTGGCCAAATCCGTGACCGGTGACATCGCGTCCGTGATCTCCCTGATGCGCCGCTTTCCCGAGCCGGAAAACCGCACCTGGATTTTCAATCTTGCCTCCAAAACCATGGAGTTCAGGGTGACATTCGACGAAGGCCGCATCCTGCCAAACAGGCCACCGAAACCGGACGGTTTGCTGGAAGAGATGATGAGCGAATCCATGAAGTCCTTCGTCAACAAGCCGTTCGTGCTCGATACGTCCAGCATGGAGCGCGATGTCGCCATCGAGGTGCAACTCGCCGACGGTGTGCTCAGGCTCGTCACCACCCGCAAGCGTCTGTTCAGTTCAACGACATACGTTTTTGTCATCTGGATGGTCGGCACATCCCTGATCCTGTTCGCCGTCGCCATGGTCTTCATGCGCAATCAGGTCAAGCCGATCCGCCGTCTGGCGACCGCCGCCGACGATTTCGGCAAGGGCCGCGCGTCTGAAGCCTTCAAACTGGAAGGGGCGACCGAAGTCCGTCAGGCCGCCAGCGCCTTTCTGGCCATGCGCGATCGCATCCGCCGCCAGATCGCACAACGTACCGACATGCTT
This sequence comes from Thalassospiraceae bacterium LMO-JJ14, assembly GCA_021555105.2. Lineage (NCBI taxonomy): Bacteria > Pseudomonadati > Pseudomonadota > Alphaproteobacteria > Rhodospirillales > Thalassospiraceae > Thalassospiraceae bacterium LMO-JJ14. The sequence continues at coordinate 957,203 of CP134604.1, read as the reverse complement.
TCGGGCGTCTCGCACGACCTGCGCACGCCACTGACCCGGATGAAACTTCAGCTCGAAATGCTCGGCCAAAGCGACGATAGCGCGGCACTCAAGGACGACATTGTGGAAATGGAACGGATGCTGGAAGGCTATCTGGCCTTTGCCCGGGGTGAAGGCGGCGAAACCCCGGAACTGACCGATCTGTCGCAGCTCCTGCAGGACGTCGCCGATCAGGCACGCCGGCGTGAAGCGCGGATCGATCTGCACACCGAAGGCCGTATCGATGTCACCATTCGCCCGAACGGCTTCCGCCGCTGCATCACCAACCTCATTGAAAACGCCATGCGCTATGCCGAACATATTTCGATCCGCGCCGGTATCCGCGACGAGGCGGTTGAAATCGTCATCGATGACGATGGTCCCGGCATTCCCGAAGAACAGCGCACCGAGGTCTTCCGCCCGTTTTACCGGCTCGAACAGTCACGCAATCCCGGCACCGGCGGTGTCGGTCTCGGCCTGTCCATCGCGCGCGATGCGATCCAGGGCCACGGTGGTGAAATCCAACTGAAGGAATCCCCGATGGGCGGGCTTCGCGTCTGGATCAGGCTGCCGCTCTAGAGCCGCGTTCTAAGACCACGGACGTTCTTCGTTGATGGTCCAGGGGTCGGCGTCGATCGGCCATACGGGGCGGGCGATCTTTTTGTGCGCGACCTTGGTCATATCCCATTCCAGGGTGCCGGGGGCGGCGCAATAGATAATCTTCGCCGCGATCTTCGAATACTCGGCATGGAAATGCTGCATGGATTTGACGATCAGAATCCGCTGTTTCGCCGGATCGATCCCCAGCGCCTCGAAATAATGCGGATGTGTGTTCTGGGTACGGGCCGAATGAATCACGAAGTCGATCCCCTCGGCATGAACCCACACTGCATCGCCGAGATAGCGCTGCGAACCGCCGAGGCTTTTGACATAGGCATCGCGGATGATGTTTTTGACTTCGACGTTGAGATCCAGCGGCTCGCCCGAAACGGCGCCCGTTTTACCGCCGAGGCGCAACTGGAACCGGGCGCCGATCCCGGCGCCGATGCAGATTCCCGTCGCCACCGGATCCCAAAGGCCGCCGACCGCCGCCATGCCGATACCGCGTTCCAGCATGCGCCGGACGATGAACGTGCTGTCGCCGGGGCCGCCGCCGCCCGGATTGTCGGCCATGTCGGCGATCACCACAGGGCCGTCTTTTTCCGCCAACGCGTCGGTGATCGCGGTTTCCACGTCGACGTAGCGCGGTGTGATTTCGTCGCGCATCTGCCAAAGCTCGCGGCCCAGCATCTCCGCCACCTCGTCGCCCTTGGCCTTGTCGTTGTCGGTAACGACGATGACCCGCGTCCCTTCGGCCGGCACATCGCCCCACGGGAAACCGTGTCCGAGGGATATCGACAGCACGCCGTCCTTGCCCTCAAGCGCACTCATCCGGTCGACGAAGCTGCGCATCGGTTCGCGTGTCGTGTGATAACAGCCGATCATACGGCAGTCGAAACTGCTGATGGCGGGTTTCAGTTTGCCGTCGAAGGTCGCTTCCATGATGCGCCACAAATCTTCGGCGCGTTCGCGGGAATCGGTGTGCGGATATTCCTTGTAGATGACGATGGCGTCGACTTCCTCGGTGAAGCGGCGCGTGATGTGGCAATGCAGATCAAGCTCGACACCGAGCGGGATATCGCGGCCGACGATTTCGCGGATGCGGTGCACCAGATCGTCCTCGCAGTCGTCATAGCCTTCCGCGACCATCGCGCCGTGCAGGCTGAGCATGATGCCGTCGACCGGCATCGCCGCCTTCAGATCGTTCAGGATTTCATCGCGAAGTTCTTCATAAACCTTGCGCACCGTGATGCCGGACGGGGTCGCGAAGGCGGACAGGCTTTCGGCCACATCCCAGCCGCGCGCCCTGGCATGTTCGCGCCAGATCACCAGCGGTGCGCCGAACATGTGCGGCACCTCGCCATGCTGGCCGCCACGCACGAGATGCGAGCTTTCAAACGCCGCAAGGTCGGTCGGCAGCGGTGCTTCGGTATGGGTTTCGGTGCCGAGACAGGCGGTAAACAGTTTCATCGAAGGTCGTCCTTTTCGTTTGCTCAGCCGCTGAGCTTGCCGAGGTCCGGCAGCGGGCGGGCGGTATCGGCATGGGCGGCAAGCTGGCGTTCCAGCGCCGCGGCGATCTCCAGCACCTGACGGTCGCGGCCCGGTGCGCCAAGCACCTGAATGCCGAACGGCATGCCCTGATCGTCCAGGCCGCACGGCAGCACGCAACCGCACGCCATGGCCATGGTCGGCGCATACGACATCGCCAGCCAGCGCATGTATGTCGGCATCTGCTCACCGTCGATTTCCGAGACATACCATTCCGCGTGCGGGAACGGCGACACCGATGCCGCCGGACAGATCACGCAATCAACCTCGTTCAGCAGTGATATCCAGTTGCGGGCGATTTTCGTCTGCACCAGATGCGCCTTGGCGACATCCTCAAGCGAATATTCAAGGCCGCGGTCGACGTTGTCGACGACATTGGGGCTGATGATATCGCGATGGTTTTTCACCCGCTCGCCATGCGCACCGACGAAAACGACGCCGCGCAGAACTTCGAAGCATTCGTGCACGTCGGTAAAATCCGGATCGCGGTCCTGAGCCTCGGCAAAGACATGGCGGAAAGTATCGGTCCGCGTCTTGAACAACGACCGGTTCGCCTTGCTGATCGGCGCGCAGCCGAGATCGGCCGAAATCGCGACATGCATGGAACCGAGATCGGCTTCACGCATCGGCTCGAACAGCGCCGGGTCCAAATCGCCGGAATAGGGGTCGCGCGCATCGGCGGAGGCCTGTGCCGACAACAAAAGTGCCGTATCGGCGACACTGCGGCCCATCGGCCCCAGCACCGAGAACGGCAGCAAGCCCGCCGGTTTGGCTTCTGCCGGGACCACGCCCGGGCTCGGGCGGAACCCGACGACACCGCAGAACGCCGCCGGCGTCCTGAGAGAGCCGCCGTAATCCGAACCACTGGCCAGCGGCACCATGCCGGCCGCCAGCGCCACGGCCGAGCCGCCCGACGACCCGGCGCAGGTCTTCACCGGATCGAACGGATTGCCCGTGGCGCCGAACACCAGGTTGCGGGTATTGGCCCCGGCGCCGAATTCCGGCGTGTTGGTTTTGCCGATGATGATCCCGCCCTCGTCGCGGACATTGGCGACGGAGAGCTGATCGGCGGCAGGCACATTGTCTTCGTAAATCTTCGAGCCGAAGGTGGTGCGCAGTCCCTCGGTCGATTCCAGGTCCTTGATGGCGACCGGCAGGCCGTGCAGCGCGCCCAGAAATTCACCGTCCACGACCGCCTGCTCGGCGGCCTTGGCTTCGTCCAGCGCGCGCTCGAAGCAGGTCGAGACCATGGCATTCAACGTGCCGTTCACGGCCTCGACACGGCGGATGCAGCTTTCCGTCAGCTCAACGGGCGAGATTTCCTTAACGCCGATCTGTCTGCGCAGTTCAACCGCGCTTTGATCGCAAAGCTCGCTCATGTCCCCGTTCCCCCTGTTGTATGTTAGGCGGCTTTCCCCGTCGGGGTCTTGCCGTCACCGAGATCCCACCACAAGCCGGTCATGATCCGGAGCGCACTGTGACAGACCGGCGCAAGCACATGCTCGTTCGGCGCATGCTGAGAGCAACCGGCATAGGAATGCGGCACCCAGATCGTCGGCAGGCCCAGCACTTCGGCGAAGCAGTCATTCGGCAGCGTGCCGCCCAGGTTCGGCAGCACGGCGACTTCTTGGCCGGACGTTTCGCCGATCGACGAGATCGCCCACTTGGCCCACGGATGGTCGGGATCGAGCCGGGTCGCGTACATGTAATCGCGCTCCGCCTTCAGGTCGATCGCCTGAAAACCATGCGCGTCCAGATGCTTTCTGAGCGCCGGCAGGAAATTGTGCGGATCGGTGCCGACCACATAACGGATATGGCCATGCGCGATGGCGCGCGGCGGGATCGCATTCACCGGGTTGCGCGGGTTGCCGCACTCGAAGGCGCGGATTTCGAAGGTGTTCCAGCCGAACACCTTTTCTTCCGGCGTCAGTCCCGGCTCGCCCCATTCGGGATCGATCTCGGGCGATCCTTCGCCGCCGCCGACCTCGAGTTTTGAAATCGCCTTGCGCACCGAATTGGACATCGGCTCGGGACGCCAATCCTCGATCAGCAGCTTGCCCCTGGCGTCCGTGATGGTCGCCAGCGCATGCGCCATGACCACGCCCGGGTTCGACAACAGGCCACCCCAGTTGCCGGAATGGTGTCCGCCATCGCGGCATTCCAGAGTCATGGTGAAATTGAAGACACCGCGCGATCCCATGAACACCGTCGGCATGTCCGGCTGCAGGCGCGGTCCGTCCGAGGCGATAAAAACGTCCGCCTTGAACAGGTCCTTGTTCTGTTCGCAGAACGCTTTGAGACCGGGCGAGCCTGCTTCTTCGCCGGTCTCGATCAGAGCGATGACATTGAAGCCGAGCTTGCCGCGCGTTTCGAGCACCTGTTTCATGGCCGCCAGATTGATGGTGTGCTGGCCCTTGTTGTCGGCGGTGCCGCGGCCGTACCAGCGATCCCCCTCTTCGGTGATTTCCCAGGGCGTCAGCCCTTCGCGCCACTGATCGTCGTAACCGCGCACGACGTCGCCGTGGCCGTACGTCATGACCGTCGGCAGATCGTCGCCTTCGTGCCGGCGCGCAACCAGGAACGGCATCAGGCCCTCGATCGGATTCTCGTAAATCTCGCAGGTGAAACCGAAGTCCTCGAGATAAGGCGTCATTTCGTCCCGCAGATAGCGGTACAGTTCGGGGCGCTTGTCCGGCTCCGGGCTTTCCGTGTGATAGGCGACACGCCGTGCCAGATCGGTCTTGAAGCGGCCGCTGTCGAAATAATCATCAATGCCGTCCAGCGCTGATGCCTTGTCATTCATATTACGGCCCTCACGAGGCGGCCCTGCCCCGTCCTTCGTTTTCGTCATACAGGTGGCATTCGACGATACCGCCGTCATGCGCGATGGTCCCGGGTTTGATTTGCGAGCAGTGATCCATGACCTGGGCACAGCGCGGATGGAACGTGCAGCCCGACGGCGGATCGACCGGATTCGGATAGGCCGCGCCCAGATGCGTGTCCGGCACGCCCATCGACGGGTCCGGCGTCAGCACGGATTCCAGCAGCGCCTTGGTGTAGGGATGCTCGGGCGCGTCGAACAAACTGGCCGTGTCCTTCTGTTCGACGATGCGGCCCAGATACATGACCGCGACACGGGTCGCGATGTGCTCGACCACCGCCAGATTGTGGCTGATGACGATGTACGTCAGGTTCAGTTCCTTGCGCAGGTCCTGCAACAGGTTGAGGATTTGCGACTGTACCGAAACATCGAGCGCCGATGTCGGCTCATCGCAGATTACCACTTCCGGCCGGTTGATGAGCGCGCGGGCAATGGCGACGCGCTGGCGCTGCCCGCCGGAAAGCTGGTTCGGGAAGTTTTCGTAAAGCCGCGGCGCCAGACCGACCAGTTCCATGATTTCCTCGGCGCGCCGGCGCCAGGTCGACGGATCCGGGTCCTTCTGCACCTTCAACGGCAGCGTGATGATCGAGCCGATGGATTTGCGGGGGTTCAGCGACGAATACGGATCCTGAAAGATCGGCTGCACCAGCGACGCCAGTTTCAGGCGGTCGATATCGGCGACCGGTGTGCCGCCGAATTCAATCGTGCCCTGCGTCGTCGACAACAGGCCCAAAAGCATTTTCGCCAGCGTCGTCTTGCCGCAGCCGCTCTCGCCCACCAGCGCCAGCACTTCACCACGCTTGACGTCGAGCGAGATGCCGTTGACCGCATGCAGCGGTTTCTTGCCGCGGAACATACCCGCCGAAATCATGAAGGTCCGGGTGACGTCTTTGGCGCTGATCACGGTATCGGTCATGCTGCGCCCTCGCGAAAAGCGTTCTTCTTGCACGTCGCCGGGTCGAGCAGACAGCGGTATTCGTGTCCCTGCTCCAGCGCCGCCTGCATATCGATATCGGCTTTCGTGCAGTCATCCGTGGCGTACATGCAGCGTTCCGCGAAATGGCAGGAATTGAAGGCGCCGACCAGTGACGGCACGATGCCCGGGATCGAGCCCAGCGGCTTGCCGCGGTCGGTCTTGCCGGGGATCGGAATGCAATCGAGCAATCCCTGCGTATACGGATGTGTCGGACTGTTGAAGACCTGCTCGGCGGTGCCCTGTTCGACGATCTGCCCGGCATACATGACGCAGACCCGGTCCGCGATGCGCGCGACGACACCCAGGTCGTGGGTGATCAGGATCAGCCCCATGTCGAATTCACGTTGCAGATCGGCCAGCAACAGCAGGATCTGCGCCTGAATCGTCACATCGAGCGCGGTCGTCGGCTCGTCGGCAATGATCAGGTCGGGGCCGCACATCAGCGTCATGGCGATCATCACGCGCTGTCGCAAACCGCCGGAAAGCTGGTGCGGGTACTGTGTCAGGCGCGATGCCGCCGCCGTGATGCCGACTTTTTCCAACAGGTAGATGGCGCGTTCGCGGGCTTCGCGCGTACCCACCTTGCGGTGGCGCTTCAACGCTTCTTCCAGCTGATCGCCGATGGTATAGGCCGGGTTCAGGCTGGTCATCGGTTCCTGAAAGATCATGCCCATGGTGTTGCCGCGGATATCCGACATCCGCCGTTCGCCGACGCCCAGAATATCCTCACCGTCGAGCATCAGCTTGTCCGCCGTGCGGATGGCCTTCTTCGGCAACAGATCCATAACGGCAAGCGAGGTCAGCGATTTGCCACAGCCGCTTTCGCCGACGATGCACAGCGTCTCGCCGCTGTCGACATGGAACGATATGCCTTGCACCGCATGCAGCATGCCGGCGCCGACGGGAATGTCGACGGTCAGATTTTCGACCTCTAGAACGCGTTTGCTCATCGAATGCTCCCTGCCTCCTAGTTCCGGTTTTCCGGTGCCGTGACATCGCGGATGCCGTCACCCAGAAGGTTGATGGAGAGGATCAGGATAAACAGCGCCGTCCCCGGAATGCCGACCAGCCATGGATCGAACAGCATGTGGTTCTTCCCTTCGGCGATCATCAACCCCCAGCTCGGCGCCGGCGGCTGCACGCCGAGACCCAGGAACGACAGCGCCGCTTCGAGGATAATGGCGTGCGCCATTTCAATCGTCGCGACGACAATCAGATTGTTGACGATGTTCGGCATGATCTCGGCAAAGATAATGCGCGTCGTCGAACAGCCGATGGCCTGCGCGGCGGCGACGTAATCGAGATTCCGCACCTGTTGCGTCGTCGAGCGCATGACGACGGCAAAGCGGTCCCAGATCAGAAGACCGAGCACCCAGATCACGATCGTCAGCGAATTGCCGACCAGTGAAACGACGGCCAGCGCCACAAGCACCACCGGCAGCGACAGACGCGTGGTGATGATGAAGTTGACGACCATGTCGACACGGCCGCCGAAATACCCCGCCGCAACGCCGAGCGCGGTGCCGATGACACCGGATATCAACATCGCCGCGAAACCGATCAGCAGCGAAATCTGCGAACCGTGTATCAGGCGCGACAGGTAATCGCGGCCGAACTGATCGGTGCCGAGCGGAAATTCCCAGGTCGCCTTGGCATGATCGTGCCAGACCGGCGGGATCAGTTTCCGCGCCAGTTGCTGGTCGTAGGGATCGTGCGGGGAAATCAGCGGCGCCAAAAAGGCGATGGCAATGATCGCCAACAGCACACAGGCGCCGAACATGAAGCCGAAATGGCCGAACATACGCCTGCGGGCGCGCTCGCCCGGCGACGGCTCGTCGAAGATGCGCTCGGCGATCTCCGGCCCCTGAGCAGGTCCCTGGACGGATTTATTGGCGGCAGTTTCGCTCATGTCAGCTCACCCTGATTCGTGGGTCGAGGAATGCATTCAGCAGATCGGCCAGGAACGTCAGTACGATATAGAAGCACGACAGCACCAAAACGATCGCCTGCATCATCGGCAGGTCGGCGCGCAGGATCGATTCCCAGGCCAACTGGCCGAGACCGTTAATAGCGAAAATCGTCTCGATGACGATCGAACCGCCGAGCATGAAGCCGAACTGCACGGCAGCCAGCGACACCACCGGAATGATGGCGTTCCTGAGCGCGTGCTTGAACAGCACGACCATCGGACGCAGCCCCTTGGCGCGCGCGGTGCGGATATAATCGCTCGACAGCACTTCGATCATCCCGGCGCGCGTCAGCCGCATCACCGCCGGGGTCACGTAATAGCCGAGCGCAATCGACGGCATGATGAAGTTCGTCCACGACGCGCTGCCGGTAATCGGCAGCCAGCGCAGGGCCACGCCGAAGAAGAAGATCATGATCAGCGCGAACCAGAAACTGGGCAGCGCCTGACCGATCACCGCCACCGTCAGGGCGAAGCGGTCGACCAGGGTGTTGGGGCGCATCGCCGCCAGCACGCCGAGCGGGATCGACAGCACCAGCGCAAACCCCAAAGAGCAGGCGCCGAGCGTCATGGTGACGGGCAGCCGCTCGAAGATAACGTCGGAGACTTCGGATTTCAGATAATGAGAATGGCCGAGATTTCCCTGCAACGCATGCCCGAGCCAGGACAGGTACTGTACGATGATCGGCTGATCGTAACCGTACACCTTGCGGATATTCTCGATATCCTGCTGCGTCGCGGTTTCGCCGGCCAGCGCGATGGCTGGATCGCCGGACAAATAAATCATTGAAAATGTGATCAATGAAACGGTGATCGCGACCAGAAGGGCGATACTTAACCGCTTCAAGGCATAAATAAGCATGCCGTCAATCCCTATCGCCGATGCAACGCACCGGCCCCGGCAACACTGCCGGGGCCGGACGCATTACAGCGGAGTTACTTCCATTTCGCCGTATAGAACCGCGGAATTTCATCCGAGGTCGGCACGAAGTCGAGATCGCTCGTGTAGGCATAATATTTTGCGTACGTGAACATCGGCAGCCAGTACAGCTCACCGGAAATCCGCGAAAGGGCTTCCTTGTACTTGGCTTTACGAACGGCCGGATCGACCGAGGTGTCGCCTTCCTTCATAAGTTTGGCGACGGTCGGATCCTTGGCCGGATCGTCGTGTCCACCCGAGAAGAAATGCCCCGTGCTGGCGGAAACATCAGGGATCGAGTTGGAACCCCACGTCATGTGGTGCAGCGGCGTAACGCCCTTCCACACCAGATCGCGCAATGCGCGGTACTGCATGAACTTGAGGTTGGCCTTGATGCCGACATTCGCCAGATCGCCGATCACGGCTTCGGTGAATTCACGCTGACGATAAGCATAGATGTCGGTGGTGAAACCGTCGGCGAGACCCGCTTCCTTCAAAAGCGCTTTGGATTTCGCGGGGTCGTAGTTCCACTTCGGCACGTCCTGGGTGCAGCCGAACTGGTCCGGATGGCACGCCGAGTCGATGACGACCGAAGCCGGGCCGACAAGGTTTTCGACAATCGACTTGCGGTTGATGGCGTGTGCCACGGCTTCGCGGACGCGCTTGTCCTTGAAGTGCGCGTCACCGCTGTCACCGTCAACGTCGAAGGCGATATAGCTGATACGCATGGTCTTGGCGTTGGTCACCGTGACGTTGCCCATGCCGCCCAGCTTCTCGGCCTGATCCTTGGGAACGTCCCAGATCCAGTCGACGCCGCCGGTCAGCATCTCGGCGATCTGCGTGTTCATTTCCTTGATCGTGCGGAACGTCAGCTTGCCGATCGCGGCGGTGCCTTTCGGACCGTTCTTGAAGTACGCATCGTTACGGACCATTTCGACACGGTCGCCGGCGACCACGTTGACGATCTTGTACGGGCCGGTGCCGACGGCTTTGACCGCAGCATAGTCCTTCTTGCCGTCGGGGCCGGCAGGCGCGCTGTCATAATGGCCTTCCGGCATCATGAAGACGGCCTGCGCGAAGTACGCCAAAGCCGCCGGGAAAGGCTCTTTCAGAAGGATGCGAACGCTGTTCGGACCGGTTTTTTCAGCCGACTTCAGGAACTTCACGTTGGCCTGGGTCAGCACACCGTTGTCGGCATTGGAAACGAAGTTGACGGTGTAGACGACATCTTCGGGACCGAACTTGGAACCGTCGTGGAACACCACGTCGGTGCGCAGATCGAAATCGATGGTCGTGTTGTCGACCCACTTGTAGGACGTCGCCAGCAGCGGTTCGAATTCGCCGGTTTTCAGGTTGCGGAACAGAAGTCCGTCCCAAACCGTGTTGCCCATGATGACGAGTTCACGAGTGTTGTTGTAATACGGATCGGCAACCGCGACTTCGCGTGTCGTCGACCATACCAATGTATCGTCGGCCTTACCTGCGTAAGCAGCAGGTGCGACAGCCAGCGTTGCCGCTGCTGCCAGAGCTGTACTCAAGATTACTTTGCGGAACATTTTGCTCGCGCCTCCCTGACTAAATTGGCATTGCGCATGCCATCAGCGGGGACGCTCTCGACGCGCCCCGTTAACGTGATTGTTCGATGAATTCGCTGCCGAGTCCATATTGAACAGCGATCCCGTGCAGATTTTATAGAACTCACTCCCTGTCGCGCCTCAAGCTTCGCTGTTTTTTTGTATTACTATTTAATACAGCGTAGTATATAACGATATGCTATGAAGACTGACACGAGGCGTCAAGCATGACCAGCGAAAAACCAAAGTTTGTGGCACCGGACCCCGTCACCTCCAACGCATTGTTCGTCGGTTCGCTCGAAAAGGGGTTTCGTGTGCTGGCAGCCTTCAGCGACGACTTTCCGGCGCTCGGCGTGACCGAAATCGCACTCCGTACAGGCCTCGACAAGAGCGCCGCTCAAAGATTTTCCAACACGCTCCATCAACTCGGTTTTCTCGAGAAGGATGCGGCGACGCGACGCTACCGGCCCGGCCGCCGACTGATGGAACTGGCCTATACCTATCTGCGCCACAGTGTGCTCGGCGCCGTCGCCATGCCGCGCCTGATCGAGGCCGGCTCGACCTACCAGACCACCGTCAACCTTGCCGAGCGTGAAGATACCAGTGTGATATATACTGTTCGCATCCCGCATGTGAAGGCCGCCTATTCGGCAACAGTGCCCGGCAGACGCGTGCCGATCTTCTGTTCCGCGTCGGGCATCGCCATGATGTCGCGGATGGATGACGACGAAGCTTACGGCATTCTGGCGCGCTCGGATCTGGTCAAGCGCCTGGCGACAACGCTGATCGATCCGGATAAAATCATGAAAGTCGTGGCGCAAACCCGAAAACGCGGATTTGCCATGACCTATGCCCAGCAATTGCCCCGCGAAATTTCCATTGCCGCACCGATCGTCGATGTCCGCGGACGCCCTGTCGGCGCCGTGCAGATTCCCGTTTATACCCCGGCCTGGAAACAGTCGGTGGCCGCAGAAAAGCTCGGCCCTCTTTCCATTGAAACGGCGGATGGCATTTCCGGCGCACTGGTCGCATCCGAACAGGAATATTGAGCATGCCCTAACCCTACCCGCACCGTGCGGCATCACTGCCCAGCACTCACCCCCGGCATGGCCTGATCAGACAGGGGCCGGCACTGACGAAAACAGGATGATAACAACATGACCTTCCGCGTCCTCACCGGCCTGTTCGGCCACGAAAGCAACGCTTTTTCAAATCTGCCGACCCGGCTCGCCAATTTCGAGGATTACCTGCTCGCCTTCGGCGACGATGTTCCCGCCGCGATCAAAGGTGCCAGCATCGAGCCCGCAGGCGTCGAGGAAGCCGCCGCCGAACTGGGCTGGGAACTGGTCCGCACCGTGGTTGCCTGGGCGACCCCTTCGGGCCCCGTGGCCAAGGATGCGTGGGATGCCTGCACCGGGGCAATATTCGACGCCGCCAGAACCAAGGGGCCGTTCGACGGCGTGCTGCTCAACCTGCACGGCGCCATGGCCAGCGTCGATCATGACGATGCCGAAGGGGAAATGCTGCAACAGCTGCGCGCCATTATCGGCCCGGACGTGCCGCTCGCCATCACGCTCGATCTGCATGCCAACGTGACGGACCTGATGAGCGAACACGCGGATATCGTCTGCGCCTACCGGACCTATCCGCACATCGACCAGATCGCGACGTCGAAACGCGCCGCCGCCGTTCTGGACAGGGCCATGCGGGGCGAAGTGAAACCGGTCTGCGTCACCGCGCGGCGCGACACCATCGAAGGCCTGGACGACGGCCGCACCACCACCGACAACCCGATGACGACGCTGCTGGGCCGCGCCGCCGATCTGGAAAACAACGATCCCGGCGTGTTGCTGGTCAGCATCCATGCCGGGTTCACACCGGCCAATCTGTATGAAGCCGGGCCGACCGTCACCGTCACCGGTGACGGTGACGATCCGAAATTCCGCGCCATCGCCGATGAATATATGGATTACGCCTGGGAGACCCGGCACTTCGATTCCAATACTTATCTGAGCGTTGCCGACACGGTCTCCCAGATCGGCCGCATCATCGGTGAAGGAACCGGCAAAGGGCCGATTGTCGTCGCCGACTTTTCCGATAACCCGGGCTCGGGCGCATACGGGGATTCAACCCTGATGCTCGAAGGCCTTCTGCAGGCAAATCTCGACAACGCCTGCTTCGGCACCATTTGCGACGCCGAAGCCGCCGCCATCCTCGTTGCCGCCGGCGAGGGTGCGGAAGTGTCCGTCGCACTCGGCGGCAAGACCGATCCCGCTTTCGGTGCGCCGCTTGAATTGACCGGCACCGTCACCCGTATCACCGACGGCACGTATGTCGCGGGCGGCCCGCGCTGGAAGGGTGTCACGCATCATCTCGGTCCGACCGCCATATTCAAGGTCGGCGGCATGGAGATCGTCGTCGCCTCCAACCGCCTGCAGCTGACCGAGGTCGAGGCCTTCACGCACGCCGGTATCGATCCCCGCGCGCGCGATGTCGTCGCCGTCAAATCGATGCAGCATTTCCGCGCCGCGTTTGCGCCGATTGCCCGCGAGATTCTGATCTGCGACGCCGGGGCGCTTTCGACCAAGGATATCTCGAAGCTGCCGTTCACACGTTTGCGCCGCCCGATTTATCCGCTGGATCTGGACTAGACCGTGCCGGAAACGGTCCCTGAGGCAAAGGCCATCCATCAACGGCGGCCGAGCATCAACCGGCCACTCGAAGGGACCTTGCTGATGATCGCGTCATGCGGGTTCATGGCGGCTCTGTCGGCGCTTGGCCGCCACATATCGCAGCTTGATATCGATCCGCCGCAAATCGTCTTCTGCCGCGTGCTGTTCGCGTGGATGTGCATGCTGCCGTGGCTTATGCAGCGCGGCATCGGCTCGCTGCGCACCTCGCAGATCAAGCTTTACCTGTTCCGCGCCGTTGTCAGCGTCGGCGCCATGTCGACGTGGTTCTATGCCCTTGCCCTCAGCCCCATCGGTGAAGTGACCGCACTGAGCTTTCTGGCGCCACTGTTCACCACCGTCGGCGCCGCGCTGGTGCTGGGCGAAGTGGTCCGCCTGCGCCGCTGGACGGCGACGCTGATCGGTTTCTGCGGCGCGCTGATCATCATCCGCCCCGGCTTTGCGGAACTGAGCCCCGGCAGCTGGTTCGCGCTCGGCTCGGCGGTGTTCATGGGCTCAGCCGCTTTGATCATCAAAACCCTGACCCGCGGTGACGACCCGTGGACGGTGGTATTCTTTTCGCATCTGATCATGATTCCGCTGACGCTGATCCCGGCGCTGTTCGTCTGGACCTGGCCGTCCTTGCATGTGTGGCTGCTCTTGGCGGCGACCGGTCCGATCGCGGTGTTCGGCCAATTGATCATGACCAAGGCGTTCTCCATCACCGACGTGTCGATTATCGCCGCCGTCGATTTTTCACGTCTGCCGTTCGCCGTTCTGTTCGGTTGGCTGGCGTTCGGCGAACTGACGGATCTGTGGACATGGGCCGGCGCCCTGGTGATTTTCGCGTCGTCGTTTTATATCGTGCGCCGCGAACAACAATTGCAGGCCGAGAAGAACCGCCAGACGGCGGCCGCGTCCTAGGATTCGACTGTCGGCGTCGGTGTCGCCGGCGGCCGCTGCGCCTTATGATCCCGATTGCGGCGGGATTCCCGGTACGTGATATAGACGGTGCTGAGAAAGATGACCGTGCCGCCGATCCAGGTCCAGGCGTCCGGAAATTCGCCGAACACCAGATAGCCGATCCCCGCAGCCCAGACCATACGCAGATAATCGACCGGTGCGACAACGGTGGCGTCCGACGACCTGAGCGCTGTCGCCATGCACAGATGGCCGACCATCGCCAGCACCCCGATCAGCAGCATCCAGCCGAGTTCTTCCACCGTCGGCCATGTCCACACGAAGAGCGCCGGTATGAATGAGAAGATCGTGAAATAAACGTTGGCCGTAAAGACCATGGTGACGCTGCTGTCGGTCCTGGACAGCACCTTGACGCATAGGATCGACGCCGCCCAGAAAACGGTCGAGGCCAATGCCACCAGCACCCCCGGCCCGAGAATCCCCGATCCCGGGCGAATGATGATCAAGGTCCCGACAAAACCGATGGCAATGGCCGTCCAGCGCCGGATCCCGACTTTCTCGCCGAGGAACAGTGCCGCCCCCGTGGTGACAAAAAGCACGGTGACGAAACTGATCGCCGTGGCGTCGCCCACCGGCATCAGGCTAAGACACACGAACCACGTTATCATCGCCATCACACCGACGATGGAGCGGAAGAACTGCAGTTTCGGCTGCTTGCTTTTCCACTGCGTGCGGTCCTGTCGCAGCAAAAAAGGAATCAGCAGAACGAATCCGATGACATTGCGAAAGAATGCGATCTCGATCGGATGCACGGTGCTGGAAACGTCGCGGACGAGGACGTGCAGCGAGGTAATCAGCAATCCTGAGATCGCCATGTACGCGACACCCTTGAGCGTCGCCTTGCGGGCAGTCGGATGTTTCGGGCCGTGGCTGTAGGCAGCTTCTTCGCCCATGTCGTTGCCGTCCCCGGAAAAAATGTTACCGTCACGCAAGAATGCGTGCGCCGATCGAAGTCTTAATGTTTAGCTTGTATCCGCGATACGTCAAACAAGAGCCTAAAAGGAGTTCCGACAAATGATTCGTTGTGGTGTGGCCGGACTTGGCCGTTGGGGCCGTGTACTTATCGATTCCGTGCAGGGGAAATCGGACAAGATCACCGTTACCGCAGGCGTCACCGGGCGCAAGAATCTCGCCGTCGAATATTGCACCGATAAAGGCATCGATCTTCGCGACGATTTCGCCGAGCTGCTGAACGATTCCGATATCGACGCCATCGTTTTGGCGACACCGCACACCCAGCACGTCGATCAGATCATCGCCGCCGCGAAAGCCGGCAAGCCTGTGTTCTGCGACAAGCCACTGGCGTTGACCGCCGCCGACGCCAGGCGCGCCGCCGATGCCATGCAGGCCGCGAACCTGCCGCTCTGCGTCGGCTTCAACCGCCGCTTCCTGCCGGCCATGATCAAACTCCGCGAGCTGGCGACATCCGGCGCGCTCGGCACGCTGTTGCATATCGAGGGGAATATCTCCGGCGGCGGCGGGCTGCGCTACGGGCCGGAACACTGGCGCGCGTCGGAAACTGAAAGCCCGGCCGGCGGCATGACGGCGATGGGTGTGCACATGATGGATGCGATGATGTCCATTTGCGGTCACGTCGAGCAACTGCGCGCCGTCAGCGAACGCCGCGCCACACCGGTGCCGGTCGACGATACGACGTTCGCGACGCTGAAATTCCATTCCGGCGTCACCGGTGTCCTTACGACCCTGTTCGCCACGCATTTGCTGTGGCGGATACAGGTCTTCGGCTCCAAGGGCTGGGCCGAGGTCCGCGATCAGGACATTCTTGAGGTGCGCCTGCTCGACGGCGACAATACACGTGAGGATTTCAGCGGCTTCGATATGGAGCGCGCCGAACTTGAGGCGTTTGCCGATACGCTGACGGACGGCATGCCTTATCCGGTGCCGATCGAAGACGCCATCCACGGCATCGCCATTCTCGAAGCCGTGGTCGAGGCGTCGAAAACCGGCAACGCCGTCAAACCGGGCTAGGCGTCAGTCTTTGGTCGCGGCGTCGATCTTTTTGTCGGTGTTGTACTGACTGAGAGCATAAACCGACCAGATCGCGGCGGGAATCCAGCCGATCAGGCTCAGTTGCAGAATCAGGCAGATAATCCCCTGTATCGGTTTGCCGATGGTGAAGAAGTTCAGCCACGGCACCAGCAGGGCAAGGATTAATCGTAACATAGCGGTCCTCGTCTATTGTTGTAGGCTACCGCATATGGTCGACGGCAGCGATATGCACACCAACTAAGTTCCACGATTGTCCCAGCCGCCGCAAGTCTATAAAACCCCCGCTCATGGACGTCTCGCAATTCGATTTCAATATGCCGCAAGCCTGCATCGCGCAAAGCCCTGCCCGGCCCCGCGACAGCGCGAAGCTGTTGCATATCCCGGCCGGGGGCGGGTTGAACGACCTGACCGTGCGCGATCTGCCGACGCTGCTGCGCGCGGGTGACGTCATGGTGTTCAACGACACCCGCGTCATCCCGGCGCGCCTGACCGGCAAGCGCGGCGATGCCACCAATCGCGGCAAGCCCGACGGCGCGAAGATCGAAGTCACCCTGCACCAGCCGGTCGATGCCTATACCTGGCGCGTCTTCGCCAAACCGGCCCGCAAACTGAATCCGCGCGATTACATCGTTTTCGCACCGGGCTTCGCGGCCGATTGTATCGACGCCGGCGACATGGGCGAACGGACATTACGCTTCAACGTTTCAGGCCGCGATCTGATCGATATGCTGGAAAAGCACGGCATCATGCCGCTGCCGCCCTACATCAAGCGCGACGCCGGCGGCGATGACGAAGACCGTGAAGATTACCAGACCATGTTCGCCGAAAACGACGGCGCCGTCGCCGCACCGACGGCGGCGCTGCATTTCACCGGCGAGCTGTTGCAAGCCGTGCGCAACGTCGGCGTCATCGATCACCGTGTCACGCTGCACGTCGGCGCCGGGACGTTTCTGCCGGTCCGCGTCGAAAAGACCGAGGATCACGTGATGCACACCGAACGTGCGATCCTGAGCGCGGACATTGCCGAGAAACTGAACGCCGCGCGCGACGCGGGCGGGCGCATCATCGCCTGCGGCACGACATCGCTCCGGACACTGGAAAGCGCCTGCGACGACAACGGCCGCTTTCATGCTTACGACGGCAACACGGACCTGTTCATCACGCCGGGTTACCGCTTCAAGGCCGTCGATGCGCTGATGACCAATTTCCATTTGCCGTGTTCGACACTGTTCATGCTGGTGTCCGCGCTGGCCGGGCTGGCGCGGATGCAGGCCGCCTACAAACACGCCATCGACAACGGGTACCGTTTCTATTCCTATGGCGATGCGTGTTTCATCGAACGGGCGGAGCTGGACGCATGAGCGGCACCGGATTTGAACTGATCACCACCGACGGCCAGGCCAGACGCGGCCGGGTTTCAACGGCGCACGGCAGCTTCGAGACACCGGCCTTCATGCCCGTCGGCACGGCGGCGACGGTCAAGGCGATGACGCCGGAGTGGGTCGCCGAAACCGGCGCCGAGTGCATCCTGGGTAACACCTATCACCTGATGCTGCGTCCGGGTGCCGAGCGGATCGCGCGGTTGGGCGGTCTGCACACGTTCATGAACTGGCCGGGGCCGATCCTGACCGACAGCGGCGGCTTTCAGGTGATGTCGCTGGCGGGTCTGCGCAAGATGGGCGAGGACGGGGTTCGGTTCCGTTCGCACATCGACGGCAGCTATCACGATCTGACGCCGGAAATATCGATGCAGATACAGAACCATCTGGATGCCGACATCACCATGGCGTTCGACGAATGCACACCGTTCCCGTGCGAAAAAGACGATGCCGCCAAAAGCATGCAGTTGTCGATGCGCTGGGCCAAGCGATCGAAGGATGCCTTCACCGAGCGCGACGGCTACGGCCTGTTCGGCATCGTCCAGGGCAGCGTTTTCGAGGACCTGCGTGACGAAAGCATCACCGCGCTGACGGACATCGGCTTCGACGGCTATGCCATCGGCGGGCTGGCGGTCGGCGAAGGTCACGACGAAATGCTCCGCGTTCTCGATTTCACGGCGCCGAAATTACCGGATGACAGGCCCCGCTATCTGATGGGCGTCGGCAAGCCGGACGATCTGGTGGCCGCCGTCGCGCGCGGCGTCGACATGTTCGACTGCGTGCTGCCGACCCGGTCCGGACGCACCAATCAGGCGTTCACGCGGCGCGGCACCGTCAACATGCGCAATGCGCGCCACAAGGATGACACCCGGCCGATCGACCCCGATTGCGCCTGTTATGCCTGCGCCAATTACAGCCGTGCCTATGTGCACCATCTGGTGATGGCCAAGGAAATCCTCGGCCTGATGCTGCTGACACGCCACAACCTGCATTATTATCAGGAACTGATGGCCGGCATGCGCACCGCCATCGAAGCCGGCACCTTGGCTGACTTTCAGAGCGATTTTACTGCCCAATATACGGACGGAGATATCGAGGCGACGTAATCCGGCTTTGCCGCACCCGGCTGTCTCGCCTAATATGCGCGCATGAGCGACACCACATACGAAACCCTGAGCCAACTCGGCCAGTCGAGCGATCTGCCGGATAACCCGGACGCGGCTACGCTTGAATGCGTTGCCAACCCGCACCCCGGCACGCGCTATCTGATCCGCTTCGCGGTCCCCGAATTCACCTCGGTCTGCCCGGTCACGGGCCTGCCCGATTTCGCGCATCTGGTGATCGACTACGTGCCGCAGAAACTCATTGTCGAAAGCAAGTCGTTGAAGCTCTATCTCGGCAGTTTCCGCAATCATCCGGGCTTTCACGAACAGTGTACGGTCGACATCGCGCAGAAAATCATTTCCGCCGCCGAGCCGCACTGGATCAGGATCGGCGGCTACTGGTATCCGCGCGGCGGGATTCCCATCGACGTGTTCTATCAGTCGGGCGAACCGCCGAAGGGCTTGTGGGTCCCTGATCAGGGCGTCGCCCCCTATCGCGGTCGGGGCTGAACAAGGCCCCTCCGGTACGTGCAGCCCGCCTGTCAGCCGAGCCACAACATTAACGCCCAGCCGTAGCTGACCAGCGTCGGCAGGAAGGTCGCGCCGAAGCCGAAGGCCCTGGCCGGCCCGGAATGATGATACCCGGCCCAGAAACATATCCTGGCGAACACGAACGAGCACGCCAACAGCGGAATGACGCCGAGATCGGCATCGGGGAGTTGCAGCGCCAGCGCAGACCAGCCGAAGAACGCGAGGATGACCTGTTCCAGCGTGTTGTTAAGGCAGCGCCTGTCTATATCGGCCCAGGTCCCGCTCGGCGGCGCCTCGCCGTCGATAATATCCTTAACAAGGAACCGGGCATTGCCGACCATGATGACCAGCAACGCCAGCACCAGCCCCGGTAGGGCCATCCATTTCAGGACAAGCGCGATGCGTGCAGCCGCGCCGGCCGCTTCAACGTTGAAAATTCCGGTCCCGAAAGACACAAGCAGCACCGTATAAAGCATCGACACGGTCGATCCGACCAGTACCCAGCGCCGCTTCGCCCACGCTTGCGCATCCGTCATGTCGCCCGTCCTTATTCGTCGCCCCGGTAGGTACAGCCCGCGGTGCAGGTTTCCCAGAGCTTGACCTCGGAAAGGGCCGGCAAAAGCGGTTTCAATTGCGCCCAGATCCATTGCGCGATGACTTCCGAGGTCGGGTTTTCGAGCCCCGGAATTTCGTTCAGGTAATGATGATCGAGGCGCTCCCAGATCGGATGGAACGCGGCCTTGATCTCGGCGAAATCCATGACCCAGCCGGTTTGCGCATCGACCGGCCCCTCGACCGCGAGGCGGACGCGGAAGCTGTGTCCGTGCAGACGGCGGCACTTGTGGCCTTCCGGGGTGTTCGGCAGATCGTGTGCCGCTTCGAAGGTGAATTCCTTGAAAATTTCCATCGTCGTTCCTGTCAGGGTCGTATCTATTCGGCGGGGATCAGGGTATCCCCAGCACTTTATGGGTTTGCAGGCTCAGGCGCCACGCCGGATGCGCACGGCAGTAGTCGACGCAGGCCCGGGTGTTGGCGGCCTGATCGGGCCCGTCCATCGGTTGCAGCATGAAATAGTCGAAATTCAGGTCCTGAAAACGTTCCGGCATCGCCTTGGGCTGCGGATACACCAGTTTCAGTTCGTGCCCGCGGGTCTGTTTCAGTTCGGCGTCGGCCTTCGGGCTGACGCAAATCCAGTCGATCCCGGCCGGTGCCGCAATGGTGCCGTTGGTCTCGACCGCGATCTCGAAACCGTGCGCATGCAGGGCATCGGTCAGCGCGTCATCGACCTGCAACAGCGGCTCGCCACCCGTCATGACGACGAAACGCTTGCCTTCGTCCGTCACCGGCCAGGCCGCAAGCACGGCGTCGGCCAGGGCGTCCGCATCTTTAAAGGCGCCGCCGCCTTCACCGTCGGTGCCGACGAAGTCGGTATCGCAGAAACTGCACACAGCGCTGTCGCGATCCTGTTCGCGCCCGCTCCACAGGTTGCAGCCGGCAAAGCGCAGAAACACCGCCGGGCGTCCGGCCTGACGGCCCTCGCCTTGCAAGGTGTAGAAAATTTCTTTGACCTGATATGTCATGGTGGCGGGTTTTACGCCGATTGTCCGCCCGCTTCAACTAATGTCCGCTCAATCCCAATCCGGGCGCGGCGCGCCCCGCGCCTGCATCTCGGCTTCGCTATAGAATGCGTCCGCGAAAATGTCGTGGCGCGGCACCGATTTCAGTTTCAGCATATGCGCGCAGGCGTCGACCATCACCGGCGGTCCGGCAAGATAACACTGATGACCATAAAGAAGCTGAAAGTCGGCGGCGACCGCATCGCTGACAAACCCGGTACGGCGGCCGGAATTCTCCTGCGGCTCGGAGATCACCGTCACGAAACGGAAATTCGGATAGGTGTGCATCAGGTCGATGAAGTAGCGCTCCAGATACAGTTCGCTTTCCTCGCGCACACCGAAATACAGATGCACGTCTTTTCTGAAGCCGCCAGCCAGCGCGTCTTCGACGATCGCCTTCATCGGCGCAAGCCCCGTCCCCCCGGCGACCGCCAGCAACGGGCCGTCGTGCCTGGCGCGGTAATAGGCGCCGCCGAAAGCGCCCTGGACGTCGACCGGGTCGCCGGACTTCAGCTCATCGCAGATATAGTCGCTGACGCCCCCGGCGCCGGAACGGCGGATGTGCAATTCGATGACGCCCGCCCCCGGGGCATTGGCGATGGAGTAATCGCGGGGTTCGAGATCGCCGATCCGGAAGCTGGCATACTGGCCGGCGCGCCAGTCGAACAGTTCGGCGTCATCGGGTTCCAGCCTGATAATCCTGACTTCGGGGGACGCGGCTTCGACCTCGCGCACGCGGCACGCCACGACATCGCCGGAAAGACCGGTGCTCATACTTGTTCATCCCCGCTCAGGCGTGCCGCACGGGCCGCGTCGGGGCGGTCGCGGTTGAACCCTTGCGGGCGTTCCGGCATCGCGTTCAGGGCGCGCTTGCGCTTGGCGTCGGTGACAACCGGCTGGGCGTACATCTGTTTCACGGCTTCGGTCACGATAACGCCGGCGGCTGCCGGGAACAGGCGCATGCCGATTTTTTCCCACGCCGCCGCCGAGCCTTGCAGGATGCCGACATCGACCGGCGGCACGAACAGCGCGCGCGTGCTTTCCACCGGCATGAACATGTTATCGCGCAATAGGCGGGACAACTGCCCCCGCGAATACGGCCGCCCGTTGCCGAGCGGGGTCGATTCAAAGCGCGCCCACAGGCCGCGCCGGTTCGGCGCGATGATCACCAGCTTGCCGGAATCCGCCAGCACCCGCCATGCCTCGCGAAGCAGCGGCCGCACCTGTTCGGTGCATTCAAGCGCATGCACGATTAGTACCCGGTCCATACTGAGGTCCGCCAGCGGCAATTCCGTTTCGTCGGCCAGCATGGTCAGGCTGCGCTCGTGTTGTGGCCAGTGCATCACGCCCTGGCCTGCCGGCATGGCGGCGAGGACACGCTCCGCCTCGCCCCTGAACATCGAAAGGTACGGCGTCGCGAAACCGAGACCGAGAATTCTCAAACCGCTGACGTCCGGCCACAGCATGCGCAGGCGGCGGCGCACCATACGTTGCGCCGTGCGCCCGAGACGGCGCGCGTAAAACTCGCGAAGATCGACTACATCACACCACATACGCCGACATTAGATCGTTTCTTGGGCGTGGTCATCCCCGCCGCATGTCTGTTCCCGAAAAAGCAGGTGATGACATTCCGCCGTAAATACCCATATTGCGGGTAAGCAACAATTTCCGTCCGTTATTCTTAAGGAGAATATCCATGCAACTTCGCTATTCACCGACATCGCCATACGTGCGCAAGGTTTCCATCACCGCCATCGAAGCCGGTCTGGCCGACAAGATCGAGCGCGTCTCCACCGATCCGTGGTCGGCGGAAACCGATCTCGGCAGCTCGAACCCCATCGGCAAGGTCCCGTGCCTGATCACCGATGCAGGCATGGCGATTTACGACAGCCCGGTGATCTGCGAATACCTGGACAGCCTGAACACCGGCACAAAGCTGATCCCGGAAAGCGGCGATGCCCGTTTCAAGGCGCTGACGCTGGCCGCGGCCGGGGACGGCATGCTGGATGCCGGCGTCTTGATGCTGATCGAGACCGTGCGCCGTCCGGCCGAATTGAAATGGGACTGGTGGGCCGAGCGTCAGCAGTCCGTTATCTTCCGCTGCATGGACGTTGCCGATGCCGCCGCCGATGACATGGCCGGCACCGACGGCCCGATCACCATTGCCGAAGCCGCCATCGGTGCGGGCCTCGGCTGGATCGACCTGCGCTTCCCCGATATGGGCTGGCGCGACGACCGCCCGGCCCTGGCCGACTGGTTCAACAAGATCTCGGACCGCCCGTCGTTCGAGCAGACGGTGCCGAAGCCGGCCTAACCCGAAGAGTATTCATCCGTGATGCGCCGGGCGTATGCGACGAGGTTCGCATGCGCCCGTGCCGTTTTCGTTCCCGGATGCGCTAAACCGGTTTACGTTTCAACAGTTCTTTCGACGCCAAGACCGCGCCACCGACGATCAACAGGCATCCGGCGGCGGCGACCCATGTCGCCTCGCCCTTGCCGAATGCAATCAAGAGGATTGTCGAGATCAGCGGCGCGGCATAGGCCAATGCGCCTAGCACCTGAATGTCGCCATGTTTGGTGCCGTAGTCCCAGGTGAAGAACGCAGCCCCCACGGGCCCGAGACCGAGGCCGATGACACCCAGCCATTCCAGTCCATCGGCCGGCCACACGGTCTGCTCGAACACGCCATGACACAGCAGGGCGAGGACCGCCGTCGCCGCGCAAAAGCCGCCGACCGTATCCGTCGGCACATGGCCGAAGCGGCGGTTGAAGACGGAATAGCTCGACCATGTCAGCGCACAAAGAACGGCCATCGCGTAGCCCAGCGTAAATTCCGACTTGAATCCGGCAAGCCCGCGCCCGCCGGTGATCAGCAACGCCGCCCCGACAAGACCCGCGAACGCCCCCGCGACATGCCACCAGCGAAGCCGCTCGCCCGGCAGCAGGGCCGAGCCGACAACGATCAAGAGCGGCCACATATAGGCGATCAGCCCGGCCTCGACCGGCGGCGCGTTCTTCAGCGCCATGAAATAGAAGAAGTGATAGCCGAACAGCCCGCAGGTGCCGAGCGCCCACGCGCCGATGGGCTGCTTCAGATGGCGGACGATATTCTCGCGAAACACCAGCCATTTGATCGCAACGAAAGCGGTGGCGATGCCGAACGACATGGCGGCGAGCTGGAACGGCGGAATTTTTCCGGTCAGCGTCGTGAACAACGCCAGCAACCCCCACATGAGGACCGCCGTCGACCCGATCAACGTCGCCTTTACCGTTCGTGCGTCCCTGGCCGCCATGGCTCCCCCTTTCTTCGAGACGCGCTTTGCGCTCCCCGGGATGAGGAACTCTACCCGCCGCGTTCGATTGATCAACGCGCAATCTCGCCACAAACAAAAAGGACGGCGCCCGAAGGTGCCGCCCTTTTCGAACCGTATGCGCGACCGGTCAGATCATATACTGACCGCCATTGGCGGAGATCGTCGAGCCGGTGATGAAGCCCGCCTCGTCGGAGGCCAGGAAACTGACGCAACGCGCGATTTCCTCGGCTTCGCCCAGTCTGCCGACCGGGATCAGCGGAATGATCTTGGTATTGAGGATTTCCTCGGGCACTGCGCGCACCATTTCGGTACCGATGTATCCCGGCGCCACGGCATTGACGGTGATGCCCTTGGATGCGGTTTCCAGCGCCAGCGCTTTGGTGAAGCCCAAGTCGCCCGCTTTCGATGCGGCGTAGTTGGTCTGCCCGAACTGGCCCTTCTGGCCGTTGATCGAGCTGATCGAAACGATCCGTCCGAAGTTGGCGGCGCGCATGTCGTCGATGACGTTGCGGCTGAGGTTGAACAGGCTTGAAAGATTGGTGTGAATCACCGCATCCCAGTCCGCTTTGTCCATCTTGTGCAATGGCTTGTCGCGCGTGATGCCGGCGTTGTTGACGAGGACTTCAATGGCCCCGACGTCCGCCTTGATCTGCGCGACGGCAGCCGATACGGCGTCAAAGTCGCCGACGTCGAATTTATAGACGGCGATGCCCGTCTCGTCTTTGAAAGCGTTCGCGGCCTCGTCGTTGCCGGCATAGTTGGCGACGACGGTATACCCCTTGGCTTTAAGTTCTTCTGAAATGGCGCGCCCGATACCGCGCGTCCCACCCGTGACCAATGCTACTCTGGACATATGCTACCTCCGATGAATGCCGCAATTTTTGCGGTCGTTTGGCTCCCTGTCCGGGTGGCGGCGTCGATCCCGCCACCCGTCAGGAATTTATCTTAGTCGCGTTCGACGCACATGGCGATCCCCATGCCGCCGCCGATGCAAAGCGTCGCCAGACCCTTTTTCGCATCGCGTTTCTGCATTTCGTGCAAAAGCGTGACGAGAACCCGGGCGCCCGAGGCGCCGATCGGGTGACCCAGCGCGATGGCGCCGCCGTTGACGTTCACTTTTTCGACGTCCCAGCCCATGTCCTTGTTGACCGCGCAGGCCTGCGCCGCAAATGCTTCGTTGGCTTCGATCAGATCGAGATCGTCAACCGTCCAGCCGGCTTTTTCGAGTGCCATGCGCGATGCCGGGATCGGACCGGTGCCCATGATCGCCGGATCGACACCCGCGGTCGCCCACGACTTGATGCGGGCCAGAACCGGTGCGCCGCGCTTTTCGGCGTTCTCGGCACTCATCAGCACCAGTGCGGCGGCGCCGTCATTGATGCCGGATGCGTTGCCGGCCGTGACCGTGCCTTCCTTGTCGAAGGCCGCGCGCAGCTTGGACAGGCTTTCCATGGTGGTGCCGTGCTTCGGATGCTCGTCGGTGTCGACGACGGTTTCACCCTTGCGGGACTTGACGGTGACGGGAACGATTTCGTCCGTGAACTTGCCGGCCTTTTGCGCGGCTTCGGCTTTTTCCTGCGAGGCAAGCGCGAATGCGTCCTGCTCTTCACGCGTAAGCTGCCATTTCTGGGCGACGTTTTCCGCCGTGTTGCCCATGTGATAGCCGTTGAAGGCATCCCACAGACCGTCCTTGATCATGCTGTCGACAAGCTCGCCGGAGCCCATCTTGACGCCGTTCCGCAGGTGCATGACGTGCGGTGCCTGGCTCATGCTTTCCAGCCCGCCGGCAACGACGATCTCGCTGTCGCCCATCTTGATTGCCTGATAGCCGAGTGCCACGGTACGCAGACCGGAGCCGCAAAGCTGGTTGATGCCGTAAGCCGTTTTTTCCTGCGGGATGCCGGCGCCCATGGCAGCCTGGCGGGCAGGGTTCTGACCGCCGCCGGCGGCGAGGATCTGGCCCATGATAACTTCGGAAACGTCTTCCGGGCTGACGCCGGCGCGGCTCAGGGCTTCCTTGATGGCAACTTCACCCAGCTGGGCCGCCGACAGTGAACTCAATCCGCCCAAAAAGGCCCCGACGGGGGTCCGGGCTGCACCTGTGATTACTACTTCGCTCATGGGTCTCTCCCTTTGTCATGCTTGCGTAGATGGCGGTCATTGTTGACCGGTTGATTTGCTTCGTTGCGACCGACATACGTCATTTCAGCCGCGCCTTCAAGAATAATTTTGCAGTGCACCATTTTTATTGCAGTGCAGCAATCCAGTCGTTCACCGGCCTGTACAACGTGGCTTCGGCCCTTGAGCCCGCAACCATGCCGATGTGTCCCGCATTCGCGGTGATAAGCGTGGCACGCGGCATCTGTTCTGCCAAGGGCCGGGCCGATGCCGGGGGCACGATCGTATCATGATCGGGGATCACCACCAATGCCGCGATGTCGAGTTTGCCGACGTCAAGGGGCCGCCCGCCGCTTTGCCAGGTGCCCGCTGCTGGCTGGTTGTCGACGTACCATGCACCCAGGCATTCGAGCGCCACCGGCCCGCTCAACGCGACGCCGTCGTTGAGCCAATCCTCGAGCGCGATGAACGCCCTGCTCGCCGCACTGTCCGGCTTCATGGCGGCGAAGCTGCGGAACTTGCGGATCACGCCGCCGGGATCGCGGCTTGAAAACATCGCCTGAATGACGTCGATGGGCAGATAGCCGACGGTGTCGATCAGATGGCGCAAACCCGGCATCATCGCAGCCAGCAGTTCCGTCGACGACCTCGGCATGGCATGGAAGTCCCACGGCGTCGCCAGCAGCACCATGGCGCGGATTTTCTGCACATCGCGATGCGCCAGCGCCAACGCCAGATTGCCGCCCATGCAGTACCCGGCAATGACCGGCGCCTGCCCGCTTTGTGCGGCGACAAAATCGCGGATCCGTTCCAGGCGGTCGACATAGCGGTCGATATCGAAAGTCATTTCCGTTTCGCCCGGCGCATCCCAGTCGACCAGATATGTGTCATGACCGTTTGCCGCCAGATAACGGACCAGAGAGTGTTCGGGGTCGAGGTCGAGAATATAGGCCCGGTTGACCAGCGACGGGATCAGGATCACCGGCGCGCCGTTTCCGTCCGCGGCCGCGTCGGCGCGCAGAAGCTTCGACGTGCCTTCGCGCCAGCAGACCGGCAGCGGCGGCATCCTGGCCGGGCGCGGCCGGGCGGCAAAGCTGTTCACCCCTTCGGCGAAAGCATGGATACGGTTTTCGATTTCTTTGGCAAGGGCCTCGGAGAACGCGTCCGGATCAACTTTTTGCAGTTTTTCCTGTAGCGATTTTGCCTGCGGGCTCAGTGAGTCCTTCCAGACGAGCGAGCCGTTTTTCAAGCTCGGCAATGCGCAGAGCGAGCTCGCGAACATCAGGTTCTGCACGGCCAGATGAAGCGCCAGCGGACGTGGTGCCAGAACCGTCTGCTCCATCGCCCTGATCATGTCCTTTATCATCCGTCCCCGCCTCAGGTGTTTGCGCTGCCTTTTGCATCATCGCCGCCACGTTCGCCGCGCCGGCATTCATCAGTTCCATGGTCTGCGCCATGGTCCGGGCCAGTGTCTCGTCGGTGGTAAACGCCTTGATCTGCTGTTCCCACAGATCGGCGTATTCCCTCGCCAGACGCTGCAGGTCTTCGCCTGCCTGTTCCGCTTCACCATCCGGTCCGCTGTCTTTACTCATGATATCGGCTCACTCTATCGAGCACCGGGCTTCGGTACACTGGTTTTTGTTTCCGCCCACACTATATATTGCGCAGTATATCGCCACCGAAAGCATCGGCAAACGCCGTGCCGCAGGGTCAGGTAAAAGCTCGGAATTTTGTGCACCTTCGGTCGCTTTATGCTGCGCAATGCTGCACCTGCCGAAAACCATGTGGAATTTTCGTTGCAGTGCACAAGCATCAGCGCTAGTTTTTGGTATAACGGGAAGGGAGCCTACCATGGCCAAAAAGCCTCAGGACACCGAGACTTCCGACGGTGAGAAGAAGCCGATCACCATCAAGAAATATGCGAACCGCCGCCTCTACAACACGGAAACGTCGAGCTATGTGACGCTCGACAACCTGTCGCAGATGGTGAAGGACAGCAAGGAATTCTGCGTTTTCGACGCCAAGACCGGTGAAGATATCACCCGCCAGGTTTTGACGCACATCATCGTCGAAGAAGAGTCCAAGGGGCAGAACCTGCTGCCGATCAGCTTTCTGCGCCACCTCATCAGTTTCTATGGCGACAGCCTGCAGGCGGTGGTCCCGAACTACCTCGACCATTCGATGAGCTCTTTCGCGCACAATCAGGAACAGATGCGCAATTACCTGGAAGACGCTTTCGGCGGCCTGAGCCCGTTCGGCCCGATGGAGGAGATCTCCAAAAAGAACATGGCGATGTTCGAAAACGCCATGAAGATGTTTACGCCGTTCTACGGCCCGGACGGCATGGTTGCCGGCAACGATGCCGCAAAGACCGAAGATGCCAAACCCGAAGACGGCAACGACATCAACGATCTGCGTCAGCAGATGCTGGACATGCAGAAGAAGCTCGACAAGCTTTCCGGCAAGTAACGCTTCCCATTATTCGCTGATTTACGGCAGTTCCCGGACCAGGCGGAAGCTGAGCCAGTAGCTCTTGACCGCGCCCGGGTTCTTCTGGCGGTTGGCCGAACGCGACATTCTCGAATAGTAATACCAAGACCCGCCGCGGATAACGCGGAACTGGCATTTGCCGCCGAGCCAGGCTTCCGGTCCCTTCGGCGCACCTTCGTAATTCTCATGCCAGCAATCCTCGACCCATTCGAAGGCATTGCCGTGCATGTCATACAGCCCCCACGGGTTGGGATCGAAGCTGCCGACCGGCGCGTTGCCGATACCCGACCAGGGCGAGCCGCACTTGCGGCAATTGACCCTGTTTTCACCGACCTGCTCGCCGAACCAGTAATTCGACTTGGTGCCGGCCTTGGCGGCGTATTCCCATTCCGCCTCGCTCGGCAGGCGGTACTTCTTTCCCGTCGTCTTGCTCAGCCAGTCGGCAAACCCGTGCACCATGTTGTGATTGACGTTGATGACCGGCTTCCTGAGCTTGCCCCAGTTATGGTCGTCCGGCACGTGCGTGCAGCCGCCGCCGTCCAGACACGCCTGCCATTCCGCATGCAGTGTTTCGAAGCGGCCGATGGCGAACGGCTTTTTGAATCGGACGATCCGTGTCGGCTGCTCGCTCTTGTGCAGTTTCGAGCCCATGACGAAAAGCCCGGCCGGGACCACCACCATTTCGGGGCAGGTTTCGCAGTCGCGAAAAATATCGCCGGGTTTGAGCTTGGTGCCGGGGGCAATGACCGGTGCCTTGGGGATGTCCCTGGGTGCGATATCTTCCGGATAGACACCCTGTGCCGCGACCGTCGCGGGCACGACGCTGCCTAGAACCAGCGCGGCAATGAGAAGAAGTCGGATCATGATCTTAACGTGTCCGTTGCCCGCGCCCCGGTCAAGTCTCTCCGAGCTTGGCGCATGCACGCCGGGCGGCACGGGCGACCAGCCCCGAGGCATCGGCGCACAACTGCTCGGCCACCGGCTTCAGGGAAGTATCTCCGGAATTGCCGATCGCGATCATGACATTGCGCACGAACCGGTCGCGCCCGGTGCGTTTGATCGGCGAACCGGCGAACAGTTTGCGGAACGCTACGTCGTCGAGCGCAGCCAGATCGGCGAGCCGGGGCTGGGCCAGCTCAATGCGGGGCTGCAGCGCAGGCTCGCGCGCGGGTTCGGAAAACTTGGTCCACGGGCACGCCGCCAGACAGTCATCGCAGCCATAGATATGATTGCCCATGGCGTCCATCAGCTCCTCTGCGATATCGCCGGCGTGCTCGATGGTCAGATACGAAATGCAGCGCCTGGCATCCATCTCATAGGCAGCGGGAAAGGCATCCGTCGGGCAGGCCCTGAGGCACTTGTCGCAACTGCCGCAGTGATCCGCTTCCGGCATGTCGGGCGGCAGCTCGATTTCCAGAAACACCTCGCCCAGGAACAGCCACGAGCCCTTGGCGCGGCTGACCAGATTGGTGTGCTTGCCCTGCCAGCCGATCCCGGCGCGCTGGGCCAGCGGTTTTTCCATCACCGGCGCGGTATCGACGAAGACCTTGATGTCGCCGCCGTAGGTTCCGACGATCCAGCGGCCGAGCCGCTTCAGGCGTTTCTTGACCACATCGTGATAATCCTTACCGCGCGCATAGACGCTGATCGCGCCCCGGTCCGCCATGCCGGTTACCGCCATCGGATCAAAGCCGGAACCGTAATTGAATCCCAGCACGATCACCGTTTTCGCCTGCGCCATCAGCGCTTTCGGATCGCCGCGCCGGCCGTCTTCGCGTGCCATCCAGGCCATATCGCCGTGATAGCCGTTGGCCGTGAACTTCGCCAAGGCGGCCAGATCGCGGGGATCGGCATCGGCCGCCGCGAAGCCGACGGCATCGAAACCCATGCTCAGGGCCTCGTCACGGATTTCCGCCTTGATCACGCGGGGATCCGTTTCGATACGTGCTGGTGGTTTTCCGGTACTCGTCATTTCAGCAGCATTATGCTAATGAGCCGCGCAATCAACCGAGATACATTTAAGAAGACATTCGGGATACACGTTATGAGCACAGAAAAACCCGCGGTCGTCCTGTTGAGCGGCGGCCTCGATTCCGCGACCGTTCTGGCGATTGCGCTGGAACAGGGCTTTCGTCCCGTCACCCTGACGTTTCGTTACGGCCAGCGCCACGCCGCCGAGATCGGTGTCGCCCAGGCCCTGGCCAAAGCCAACGGGATCCAACGCCATGTCGTCGCCGATATCGATCTGCGTGCCTTCGGCGGCTCGGCGCTGACCGCCGACATTGATGTGCCGAAGCACCGCTCGGATGCGGAAATCGGCGAAGGCATCCCCATTACCTATGTCCCGGCACGCAATACGGTGTTCCTGTCCTATGCCCTGGCGTTGGCGGAAACGACGCAATCCTTCGACGTCTTCATCGGCGTCAACGCGCTGGACTATTCCGGCTATCCCGACTGCCGCCCCGAGTTCGTCGCCGCCTTCGAGAACGTCATGAACCTCGCCACCAAGGCCGGTGTCGAAGGCGAAAAGCCGTTCACGCTGCACACTCCGCTGATCGACATGTCGAAGGCCGATATCATCCGCCGCGGCACCCGGCTCGGCGTCGATTACGCAAACACTTTAAGCTGCTATGATCCGACAACGGACGGCAAACATTGCGGCGAATGCGATGCCTGCCACCTGCGCAAAAAAGGCTTCCGCGAAGCCGGCATCGACGACCCGACCCCTTACGCCGCTTGATTGAGAGAAAGACCATGAAACATTCAGTTTGGATTGCCGCACTGGCTTTGACCCTGCCCGCCGGACTGGCCGAAGCGGAAACCGCCGAAGGCAAGCGCGACGGCATTTACCAGATCGTCAAGGCGACGGAGAGCCGGGTCTGGCGGCTGAATACCGAAACCGGCGAAATCGCGGTGTGCGAGCTTTCCGGCGAGAACCTGGTCTGCACATCGACAAGCAATGCCGCAGAGGTACCTAAGAAATCCTATGCCGAGATCGAGGCCGAGCGCGCCGAAGCGCAAAAAGCCGCCGATGCCCAGCGTCAGGCCGAGCGTGAGCGCGAGCTCAAGTTCCTCGACAAGATACTGGCGCTGTTCCGTGAATTGCTGCAAACCGCCATGGGCACCGCACCCGGCAGTTGAACGCACTTTCACCTTTACTTTGATTTCCAGAGCCTTAGCCATTATCACTAGCCGGCTTTGAATTTACTTCGCAGCTCGAGCGGACATTGGGGTCATGACCGATAAGAAAAAAGCGCTGGCGGCAGTCCGTGAGGAAATCGACGCCATTGACGAGCAAATTCAGGACTTGCTGATCCGGCGCACGAAAGTCGTCGAGAAAGTGCGCACGATCAAGGAAGGCGAAACCGTCAAGATCAGGCCTTCGCGTGAAGCGGAGATGATGTACCGGCTGACGGCGCGTCACCACGGCAACTTCCCGAAACGCGAACTGTGCCGCATCTGGCGCGAGATCATCGTCGCCACGCTCAGCTTCGAAGGACCGTTTTCCGTCGCCGTCAAGGACATCGAGAACGAGCCCGGTTACTGGGACATGGCACGCGACCAGTACGGCAGCTTCACCAAGATGGCGCGCCACAGCTCGGGCCGTGCCGTGGTCGAAGCCGTGCGCTCGCAGGAATCTTCCGTCGGGATACTGCCATGGCCCAGCCGTGACGATCCGGATCCGTGGTGGCGATACATGGTCTCCAGTGATCCCTCGACCCCCAAGATCATCGCCCGCCTGCCGTTCGTCCCCGGTTCGAACGTCCGCGGCAACGGCCTTGAAGCCGCCGTCATCTGCCCGATGGAACAGGAAAAAACCGGTCGCGACCGTTCCCTCCTCGCCGTCGAATCCGATACTGAAATCAGCGCCCGCAAGATAGAGGATGCCCTCAATTCCGCCGGTGTCAGCGCCGCCTTCGTGCAAGGCTGGCACGATCCGAACCGCCCGCCCGGCTGGGTCTATCTGGTCGAAACGTTCGGCTTCGTCGATCCCGCCGGCAAACAATTCCCCCGGTTCACCGACGCTATCGGCAAATCGGCGCAGCGTATCCTCCATGTCGGCGGTTACGGTACGCCGCTCGGCGAACGAGATGTCGCGCCTGATAAGCTTGGCGGAGATGAAACATGACAAAGCGCCCCGAAGCGCGCCCCGGCATCATGGAGATCGCCGCTTATGTCGGCGGCGAATCCGCCATTCCCGGCGTCGATCGCATCATCAAGCTGTCGTCGAACGAAGGCCCGTTCGGCCCCAGCCCGCTGGCCAGCAAGGCATTCGAGGCCGAAGCCCAGAACCTGCACCGCTATCCGGATGGTAGCGCCGTCGAACTGCGCAATGCCATCGGCGAACGCTACGGCCTCGACCCGGCGAAAATCGTCTGCGGCGCCGGATCGGATGAACTGATCGCGCTGCTCTGCAAGGCTTATGCCGGGCCGGGCGACGAGGTCCTGTATTCCGAGCACGGCTTTCTAATGTATCCGATCACGGCGAGAAGCGTTGGCGCGACACCGGTGACGGCGACGGAAACCGACAAGACCGCGAACGTCGACAATCTGCTGGCCGCCGTGACGGACAGGACACGGATTCTGTTTCTCGCCAACCCGAACAACCCGACCGGCACCTACCTGCCGGCAGCCGAGGTCAGGCGGCTTCGCGACGGGCTCAGGGACGATATCCTTCTGGTGATCGATGCCGCCTATGC
Source organism: Thalassospiraceae bacterium LMO-JJ14 (assembly GCA_021555105.2). Lineage (NCBI taxonomy): Bacteria > Pseudomonadati > Pseudomonadota > Alphaproteobacteria > Rhodospirillales > Thalassospiraceae > Thalassospiraceae bacterium LMO-JJ14. The sequence continues at coordinate 923,810 of CP134604.1, read as the reverse complement.
GGAGTACGTCACCGCCGACGACTACGAGCCCGGGATCGCGCTGGTCGACGCCGGCGAGAACACGGTGATGACGCGGACCTTTTCGAAGATTTACGCGCTCGGCGGGATGCGCCTCGGCTGGTGTTACGCGCCCGCCAATATCGCCGATGTCCTGAACCGTATCCGCGGGCCGTTCAATGTCGGCGCGCAGGCGATGGCTGCCGGGATCGCCGCCATCGGCGATCGGGCGTTCGAGGACATGAGCCGTGATCACAACACGCGATGGCGCGAATGGACGCAGGCGGAACTGACGAAACTGGGCCTCTCCGTGACGCCCAGCATCGGCAATTTCCTGCTCGTCTGCTTTGGTGAAGACCCGGACCGCGACGCGGCGGCGGCGGATGCGTTCTTGAAGACGCGCGGCATCGTGGTCCGGCGCATGGGCGGTTACGGCTTTCCGAACTGCCTGCGCATCACCATCGGTCTTGAGGAAGAAATGCGCAGCGTCGTCGATGCGCTGGCGGCTTTCCTCGGCCGCAACGATACGGAAGCCCCATCATGAGCGAAGCACCGCTGTTCGATAAAGTTACCCTGATCGGTATCGGCCTGATCGGCTCGTCGCTGGCCCGTGTCATGCGCGCCGAGAATCTGGCCGGCGAAATCATTGTTGCCACGCGCCGTGAAGAAACCTTGAAACGCGCCGTCGAGCTGGGCCTTTGCGACCGCGGCACGCTGGATGCCGGCGAGGCCGTCCGCGACGCCGATCTGGTCATCGTCTGCACGCCGATGGGCAGTTACGCCACCGTCGGCGCGCAGATCGCACCGTTCCTGAAGCAGGGCGCCATCGTCAGCGACGTCGGCTCGGTCAAAGCGCCGGTGTTTTCGACGCTGGCCCCGGCATTGCCGGATCATGTGCACCTGGTGCCGGGTCACCCCGTCGCCGGGACCGAGCATTCCGGCCCCGATGCCGGGTTCGCCGAGCTGTTCAAGAACCGCTGGACGGTGCTCACCCCAGCCGAAGGCACCGACGCCGATGCCGTGCGGAAAGTCACCGAACTGTGGACGCGCGCCGGCGCCATGGTCGAAGTAATGGATGCGCACCATCACGATCAGGTCCTGGCCATCACGTCGCACCTGCCGCACCTGATCGCCTATACCATCGTCGGCACGGCGACCGATCTGGGCGACGACCTGAAGCAGGAAGTGATCAAGTTCTCGGCCTCGGGGTTTCGCGATTTCACGCGTATCGCGGCGTCCGACCCGACCATGTGGCGCGACGTGTTTCTGACCAACAAGGACGCGGTTCTGGAAGTGCTGGGCCGCTTCGACGAGGACCTGACGGAACTGAAGCGCGCCATCCGCAAGGGCGACGGCGACAAGCTGTTCGATCACTTCACCCGCACCCGCGCCATCCGCCGCGGCGTCGTCGACGCGCATCAGGACGACATCCCGACGCCGGCCCCGGCCCCTAAAAAATGACGGTCGATGAACTCAAGCGGCATTTGGCGCTGCCGGTCATCGGCGCGCCGATGTTCCTCAAATCCGGTGTCGATCTCGTCGTCGCACAATGCTGCAACGGGGTGATCGGCGCGTTCCCGGCGTTGAACGCGCGCCCCGCCGAAGAACTGGACGTCTGGCTCGGCGACATAAAGTCCCGCCTGTCGGCTTTTGAGAATGAGACCGGCAAGGTTGCGGCACCGTATGCGGTAAATCTTGTCGTGCATGCCTCCAACACACGGCTCGACGAAGACCTGGCGACCGTTATCCGTCACCGCGTGCCGTTGGTGATCACCTCGCTGTCGGCGCCGGACAAGGTCGTCGATGCCGTGCACGCCTATGGCGGGCTGGTGTTCCATGACGTGATCACGCGGCGTCATGCGCAGAAGGCCGCCGCCGCCGGGGTCGACGGCCTGATCCTCGTCTCTGCCGGGGCCGGCGGACACGGCGGGCGGCTCAACCCATTCGCGCTGATCGGCGAGGTCAGAAAAATTTATGACGGCGCGATCATCCTTGCCGGGGCCATCGCCTCAGGTCCGGCGATCCTTGCCGCGGAAGCCCTCGGCGCCGATTTCGCCTATATCGGCACGGCATTCCTGTCATCCACCGAAAGCATGGCATCGGATGCGCACAAGCAGATGATCGTCGACTGCAGCGCCGACGACATTCTCTACACCCCCTATTTTTCAGCGACCTACGGCAATTACCTGATCCCGTCGATCAAGGCGGCCGGTGTCGACCTTGAAGAAGCGGCTAACGCCAAGCCCAGGAACAAGGATTTCAAGGTCGGCAAGGAGCGCCCGAACGCCTGGAAGGATATCTGCAGCGCCGGGCAAGGGGTCGGGCAGATCACCGCCGTCGCCGGCGTCAGCGAGATTGTCCGGCAGTTAAAGGCCGACTACGACGCGGCGCGGAACGCGCTGTTGTCGGGCTGGAAATAAGTAAAGCCCCTCTCTGTCGTAAGATTAAGAGTAACGCTTCACTTAAAAGTTATACTGTAATCTTTCGCAATCATGATATCCCTGTTTGTATTATGGAGCGCCAGTCAACTATCGGCGTAGGTTCAGGTGGAGGATCGCCATGTTTCTCGATCTCATACATTCCGCCGGCTTAATTCTTTCATTGGCGCTTATTTACGGCTTTATCCTTCGCCTGTGGCCAACGGCCTCGACCTTTTCCGCAGTCCTTTCGGGAAGCCTTTTCGGCAGCATTGCCATCCTGGGCATGGCGTATCCCGTTACCATAGAACCCGGTGTGATATTCGATGCCCGAACCATTATCCTGCCTCTGGCCGGGGTTTTCGGCGGCCCCGTCACCGCCGTGATCGCGGGACTGCTCGCCGGCTCCTACAGGGCGTGGCTGGGCGGCGGCGGCGCGGTTGTCGGGGTATCGGTGATCGCCATGGCCGTCGCCTGTGGCCTGGTCTTTCGTCATCTGCTCCAAAGCAAGCGGATCAAGGCGAATATCTTGTCCCTGCTGGCCCTTGGAACAGTCGTTCATATATCCGAAATTTTTCTGTTCCTGTTTCTGCCCGAAGCCGTCGTCGCGCATGTTCTGCGCAGTATCGCCATTCCATTGATCGTTGTCTTCATTCCGGCGACCGCCATCCTCGGCATGGTCTTTCTGGCCATCGAGGAACAGATCGTCACCAAGGATGAACTGCTGAAACTGCGTACCGACAAGGCGGAGGCCCTGGAAAAAGTGGTCGATGTCCTGTCATCAGCGCTGGAATCGCGGGACCCGCTGACATCGGGTCATGAAAAGAAAGTAGCCGAGATCACCGTCATAATAGGTGAAAAGCTCGGCTACGATGCGCATCGGCTGGAAGGACTCCGCCTTGCCGCGTCATTACATGACTTCGGCAACATCCAGATCCCGACGGATATTCTCGTCAAGCCGGCGGCGCTCTCCGAGCCTGAGTTCAATCTGATTAAATGCCATCCGGAATACGGCGCAAAATTGCTGAGCGATGTCGATTTCGGCTGGCCGATCCAGGAAATCATCCTGCAACATCACGAGCGGCAGGACGGCAGCGGCTATCCCCGGGGATTGAAGAACGGTCAAATCCACGAAGAAGCCCAGATCATTGCCGTCGCCGACACCCTTGAAGCGATGACGTCGCACCGGCCGTTCCGGGCCAGTCTCGGCATCGAAACCGCGAAGGCCGAGCTTATCGCCGGACGGGGGAAAAAATACGCCGCACAGGTCGTCGATGCCTGTCTCGAACTGATCGAGGATAATCTGATAAAATTCTGAGACGTGGCGTTATTGCCAGTCGATCGTTTTAAGCCGGATCAGCGGCACAGGGCCCACGGACAGCTTCCGGTCCTGCAGGCTCAGCGGCAATGACACGACTTTCGCACCGCCGCCCGGCGGCGATTTCGCCAGCACACCCAGCACGACCTTGGCCAGAGTCCCGTCCTCGGGTCTCGCCGCGCCGGCGGCGACCAGCGCATCGACGGCTTCGTTGAAGCCTGAAATCCCCGCCGTGAACGCGCCGATCGGCTGCAAGTCGCGATCCAGCGCCAGTGTTCCCTCGCCCTTCATGGCGAGGACGCCGTGCGCGATCTCAAGAGTGCGGATATCCACAGCCCCACCGTCATCGACCCAGACCCGCAGACTTTCCGCGTTGATCCCTTGCGGCGGTGCCGCGCCGGTCGCTTCGGCGGTCAACCTGAAGACCGCGACATTGCCGCCGAACGCCGAGTGCATGCTTTCCGGCAGGCTGGCGTCGCGGGCATCGATCCGCAGTTGCCCGTAGACCGGCAACGCACCCCGCCGCAGGGCCACGGACAGGGATTTCACGCGCAGCGTATCGCCGCTCAATGGCCGGGCGGCGCTGACACCGGCCAGATCCATATCCACGCGCCCGCCCCGGTCGCGCCCCAGCGTGAAGGCATTGTGCGCCGCATCCAGAATATAGCGGCCCGGCATGGCGCCCTTGTCCAGCGTCACAACAAGCGGGCCTGTAACCGATCCGGCAAGCGAGTCGAAATTCCAGGGCCGCAATTCGGCCCGCAGTTCGGGCACGCGGATGCGCCAGCCGCCCTCCGGGTCGGCGGCGTCGAGGCGGACAATGCCGATCCGCAGCGGCCCCGGATACCCGCTGACCGTCAGCGCGCCGTACACGGCCACGCGCCCGCCGGCATGCATGGCATCGACCCATCCATCGAGTTCGGCGCGCACTTCCGACGCCAGCCACGACCACCATAACGAATAGGCCCCGGCGGCGATCGCCAGCACGGCGAAAACCGTGCGCGCCCAGCGGCGGCGGCTGAAAGACGCTTCAAGCACAGGTTCGTCGGTGCCGGGTAAATTCGGATCGGACATCCCCGGTAATCTAGGGCGTTGCCCCCGCTTCGGGAAGGGCATAGCTTGCCAGCACGACGAAATCATCCGGAACGAATGCAGCAGAACGTTAAACCATGTCCTCTTCGCCGACCCTGCGCCGTACGCTGAGCCTTGCCGCCCCGATTATTTTCGTCCTGCTGTGGTCGACCGGCTTTATCGGCGCCAAACTGGGCATGCCGCATGCCGAACCGTTTACGTTTCTGGGAATCCGCTTCACCCTGGCGTCCGTCGTATTCTTCGTGCTTCTGCTGGCGATGCGTGTGCCGTGGCCGAAAAGCCCCCGTATCTGGATGCACGCGGCGATCGTCGGCATCCTGATCCACGGCATCTATCTGGGCGGTGTGTTCTTCGCCGTCGATCACGGCACGTCGGCAGGCATTTCGGCGCTGATCGTCGGCGTACAACCGGTGCTGACGGCGATCCTCGCCGGTGTGTTCCTGAGCGAACGGTTGAGCGGACGCGCCTGGATCGGCCTGGTCCTGGGCTTTGCCGGAATCTCGCTGGTGGTATGGCGTCAGGCCGGGGATACCGGCGGCGCATACGGATTGACGGCGTGCGTCGCCAGCCTGATCGCGATCACCGTGGCGACGCTGTATCAAAAACGCTTTGCCGGCGCCATCGATCTGCGCGTCGGCTCGGCGATCCAGTTTGCCGCCGCCGCCGCCGTGATGTGGATTTTCGCCTTTATGGGCGAGACCATGGTCGTCGACTGGAACGCGGAATCCATCTTTGCCATGGCATGGCTGGTCATCGTGCTCTCGTTCGGCGCCGTCACGCTGTTGTATATGCTGATCCGCGAGGGCGCGGCGTCGAAGGTGGCGAGCCTGTTCTATCTGGTGCCGCCCGTCGTCGCCATCGAAGGTTATTTCCTGTTCGATGAAATCCTCAACCCGGCGGCGCTGGCCGGGATGGCCGTTGCCGTGATCGGCGTCGCCCTGGTGACGCGGGGCTGACGATGATGACGGACCCCCGCTTCACGCCGCCGCGCGATGCTTTCTGGGTCTTTGCCTATGGCTCGCTGATGTGGCATGCGGATTTCCCCTATGCGCAGAACCGCCGCGCCATGCTGTACGGCTATCACCGCGCGCTCTGCGTTTATTCGTGGGTGTATCGCGGCAGCGAGGAAAATCCCGGCCTGGTCTTCGGACTGGACCGGGGCGGCGCCGTTGCCGGGCGGGCCTACCGGATCGACGCACAGCATGCCGAAACCGTCTATGCGCAACTGTATGAGCGCGAAATGGTGACCGCGGTTTACTGTCCACGCTGGCTCCGGCTGCGCCTCGCCGACGGCACGCCGGAAACCGTCACCGCGCTCGCCTTCGTCGCCAACGAATGCAACCAGCAATATACCGGCAAGCTGGATGAGGATGAAGTCCTGCGTCTCGTTAAGGCCGGACACGGCACGTCGGGGCCGTGCAGCGAATACGTGCTGAACACCGCCGATCACCTGGCCGAATGCGGCATTCGCGACCGTCGGCTGGAGCGGCTGGCGAAGAAACTTCGCCGTTAAAGTCGAGCATCGGTCAGCTCATTTGAACGTCATCCTGAACTTGATTCAGGATCCATGAAAACACCGCGCCTATCCGACTTGAAGGCATGGGTCCTGAATCAAGTTCAGGACGACGGTATATTATGAATCCCCGAGAGATATCGACCCGTCGTCGGCGATCGGGAAGAACGGGTTGAAGGCGACCTCCCAGAGGTGCCCGTCGGGGTCCGCGAAGTAGCCGGAATAGCCGCCCCAGAAAACGTCTTCCGCCGCCTTTATGAGTGCCCCGCCGGCGGCGACGGCGTCGGCCAGCACCGCATCGACTTCCGCCTTGTCGCGGCCGTTATAGGCCAGCGCAACACCCGAGAACCCCGGCTTGCTGTCATCGACTTTTGCGTCGGCGGCCAGCGCGGCGCGGCCGTAAAGACCCAGGATCATGCCGCCGGCCTGAAAGAACGTGACGTCGTCGTTGGATGGCGCGCCCGCTTTCCAGCCGAGCTTTTCGTAAAAGGCGCGGCTTCTCGCCATGTCATTGACGCCGAGCGTCACCAGCGAGATACGGGGGTCCACTTAACTCAGCCGCACTTGGAATAACCGCACGACGTACAGGTGTCGCAGCCTTCCTGGCGGATCAGGCTCGGCTGCTGGCACTTCGGGCAGCTCCGGAACGGGGCCGCCGCGCGCTCGCCCATGTCATCCCCGGTGCCGGTGGCGGCCAGGGTGACGACGTTCGTTTCGTTGTCCGCATCGTCGTTGAGACGGCCGTCGGCTTTCAGGAAACCGGTGCTGATCATATGCCGCTCGATCACGTCGCCGATGGCCGCCAGCAGCGAGGGCACATAGCGCCGTCCCATCCACTGACCGCCCCTGGGATCGAACACCGCCTTCAGTTCGTCGACCACGAACGACACATCGCCGCCGCGCCGGAACACCGCCGAGATCATCCGCGTCAGCGCCACCGTCCAGGCAAAGTGCTCGACGTTCTTGGAGTTGATGAAAATCTCGAACGGCCGCACCCGGCCCTGATCGTCGATGACGTCGTTCAGCGTGATATACAGCGCGTGATCGCTGTCCGGCCAACGCACCTTGTAGGTCTGGCCCGCCAGTTCGCCCGGCCGGTCGAGCGGCCGCGTCATGTAGACGACGGAACCGGAATCCCCTTCGTCCTTGGGCAGGGTCTTCTTGGCCGGCGCGTCGAACGGCAGTTCGGGCTCGCTGGCTTCTTTCTTTTTCTTCTCGCCGACCTCGAGCACGGCGCCGGTGACGTCGTTCGGGCGGTACGTGGTGCAGCCCTTGCAGCCGAGTTCATAGGCCTGCGCATAGATGTCCTTGAAGTCATCGAAAGACACGTCTTCGGGGACGTTGATGGTCTTGGAGATCGAGCTGTCGATGTATTTCTGCACCGCCGCCTGCATCACCAGATGATCCTCGGGGCTGAGCTGCTGCGCATCGACGAAGGCATTCGTCAGCGCCGCGTCCGGTCCCTTGAGGCGGCGGTAAAGACGGAACGCGTAATCCGACACTTCCTCCTCGCGCCGCGTGCCGTCCGGCATCAGGACATGACGGCGGTATTTGAAACTGAATACCGGCTCGAGGCCCGACGAGATGTTGTCGGCGAACAGCGAAATCGTGCCGGTCGGCGCGACCGACGTCAGCAAAGCATTGCGGATGCCGTGTTCGGCGATGGCGTCCTTCACGTCCTCGTCCATCTCGCGAATGGTTTCGCCGGCCAGGTACTTGTCCTTGTCGAACAGCGGGAACGCACCCTTTTCACGGGCCAGATCAACGGACGCCAGGTACGCCGCGCGCTGCATCGCCTTCAGCCATTTTTCCGTCAGCTGCACGGCTTCGCGCGAACCATAGCGCGCGCCGCACATGATCAGCGCGTCGGCAAGGCCGGTGATGCCGAGCCCGATGCGGCGCTTGGCCTTCGCCTCGTGCGCCTGTTCATCGAGCGGGAAGCCGGACACGTCGACGACGTTGTCCATCATGCGCACCGCGGTCCGCGTCAGATCGTCGAGCGCGTGCACATCGAGATCGGCATCGGCCTCGAACGGGCGGCTGACCAGACGCGCAAGATTGACCGAGCCCAAAAGGCACGCGCCATAGGGCGGCAGCGGCTGTTCGCCGCACGGGTTGGTGGCGTGAATGGTTTCGCAGTAATGCAGGTTGTTGCGGTTGTTGATGCGGTCGATGAAGATCACGCCCGGTTCGGCATAGGCATATGTCGCGTGCATGATCTTGTCCCACAGCGCGCGCGCCGAAACGGTGCGGTAAACCGTGCCGTCGAACACCAGGTCCCACGCCGCGTCATCCTTGACCGCCTGCATGAACGGGTCGGTGACCAGCACCGACAGGTTGAACATGCGCAACCGGCCGGCTTCGCGCTTGGCGTCGACGAAATCCTCAATGTCCGGGTGGTCGCATCTGAGCGTCGCCATCATGGCGCCGCGCCGCGATCCCGCCGACATGATGGTGCGGCACATGGCGTCCCACACATCCATGAAGCTGAGCGGCCCCGATGCATCGGCGCCGACACCCTTGACCGGTGCACCCTTGGGGCGAAGCGTCGAGAAATCGTAGCCGATGCCGCCGCCCTGCTGCATGGTCAGCGCGGCTTCCTTCAATTGCTCGAAGATACCGGCCATGTCGTCGGGGATGTCGCCCATGACGAAGCAGTTGAACAGCGTCACACGGCGGTCCGAACCGGCGCCCGACAGAATGCGCCCGGCGGGCAGGAACTTGAAATCCTCCATGGCGTGGAAGAAGCGATCTTCCCAGTGCGCCGGGTCGGCTTCGTTCTCGGCCAAGGCGTGTGCCACGCGCCGCCAGGAATCGCTGACGGCTTTGTCGCGGGGATTGCCCTCGGCATCTTTCAGTCGGTACTTCATGTCCCAGATCTGCTGGGAAATCGGGGCAATCTCGGTCATGGCGTTTCTTCCGGCTGGTCAGATGTGCTTCTGGCGTGTTTCAGGTGAATTCAGGTGTATTTCTGAATTCAGGCGTATTTCGGCGGGGCTTGGCACCGCGAAAGGCACACTCCCCAAGGCCTGAAACCATAGGCACAGCCTACATCGGCATCAAGTCAATGTTCTTGAAATGTTTCCACCGATTTTACCAGATTTATCCTCCGGTGCAATCGTGAAAAACCGTTTCACATCAGGATATAAGCAGGTTATCCCCGGGTTTCACGGGGTGGTGGGCGGGTTTTTTCCCGCGGGCGCGGCGGCGGCATCGTACAGAACCGTGCTCGCGCCCTCGATCCGTTCTTCGAGAATGTTCATGAATTCCTTGCGCGGCAAACCGGTCGGGATCGGCTCGAGAAACTTCAGCGTGATGGTGCCGGGGCGGATGTAATATTTGCGCCGCCCCCAGAAACTGCCTGAGTTCAGCGCCGCCGGCACGACGCAGGAATTTTCCGGCATCTTCTGATAGATCGCGGCGACGCCGGGATGATAGCGCAGCGTAACGCCGGGCGCGGTGCGCGTGCCTTCGGGGAAGATGATGATCTGGCGGCCTTTGTTCAGCCGGTCGGTGCACTGTTCGACCATGTCGCGCAGCGCCTTGGCCCCGGCGTCGCGGTCGATGGCGATGTGTTCGCTTTTCGCCGCGTAGCGGCCCCACAGCGGAATTTTCATCAGTTCCTGTTTCAGGACATATTGCGGATCGTCGAGCAGCACGTACATGACGAACGTGTCCCAGATCGACTGGTGCTTCGATGCGATCATCACCGGTCCTTCGGGAATATTCTCAAGCCCCTCGAAGCGGTAATGAATGCCGCCGAAAACGCGGATCCCCCACAGCGTGATCCACGACCAGACCCGCAGCATGCGCTGCATCACCTTGCGCGGGAACGGCAGGAAGATCCACGCGAACAGCAGCAGAACCAGCAGCCAGGCGAAAAAGAAAATATTGAAAAACAGCGAACGCAGCCAGGCGATCATGTACCGCCCCCTTCCTTGCCGGTATCCGCATCGTCGCGCCGGGCGGCCGGCGAGCCACCCAGATCCAGCAGCTTGACCCCGTGGCGGAACGAGGCCACCAGATACTTGTTATATTCCGTTACCGTCAGCGCCATGGTCCCGGGCCATGCCCACCAGTATTCCTGTTTGACGTGCTGGGGAAACACCGGATGCGGCACGATCCGTGCCGCCGGCATGGCTTCCTGAAACTCCAGCAAGGCACGCGGCATGTGATAAGCCGCCGTCACCAGCCTGAGCGAGGTGTAGCCTTGCGTGCGCATCCAGATGCGGGTTTCCAGGGCGTTTTCGATAGTGTCCACGGCATTGCCGATGCTGATCCTGTTTTCGACCTGATCGGGTTGTTGCTTCAAAAGCGCCAGCAATTGAGTCACATCGACGCCGCGATAAACACCCGAGATGAACATCCGCTCGGCGCGGCCTTCGAGCAGAAGATCGAGCCCGGCACGCAAGCGCCCGCTGCCGCCGGTCAGCACGACGATGGCGTCGGTCCGTTCCGTCTGCTCCGGTCCCGGCAGGGGAATGCGCTCGGCAAAGACAAACAGCCCGGCGCCCCAACTCGCCAGCATCAGCAGCGAAATGACGACAATCGTCCTCAGCCAGGGCGACCGCCGCCCGCGTCCGCGCCCGCGCATCTCAGAGCATCCGTGCGAGCGAACGCAGCACCGTCGAGCGTGCCGTGGTCATCGCCAGAAAAGCCACACTGAGCGGAATCGCCGCGAAAATCGCCCATTCGATAATGCCGAAGCTGAGGTTCGGCAGGGCCGCATCCTCGAGGCTTTCCGCCAGATAGCCGACCGCCAGCAGCGCCGGCAGGCCGAGCGACAGACCGATGAGGCCGCCTTTCAGCCCAAGCATCATGGCGCGCCCGGCGAACTGGCCGGCGATGTAACTGTCCTGCGCGCCGATCAGATGCAGAACCTCGATCGCTTCCTTGTGCACGGCAAGCCCGGTCCGGGTCGTGAAAATCACCGTCCCCATGGTCGCCAGCGCGATGAAGACGAGCACCGCCAGCGCGATCAGCTCGACGGTCCGGATCAGATTGACGAGGCGCTGCAGCCAGATGCGGTGATCGTCGACGGTGGCTTCGGGGACACGCAGCTGCAGGGCGCGGGTAAATGCCTTGAGATCGAATTGCGCTTCGTCGGCGAGGCCGACATCGATCAGTTTCGGCAACGGCAGATCGCCCGCTTCCGCGGCGCTGCCCAGCCACGGTTCCAGAAGCGCCAGCATGCGCTCTTCCTCGATCACGATGTAGCGCTCGATGCCCGATTGCGCGGCGATGACGTTCAGCACTTCTTGCAGATTGTTCTGATCGCGCGCCGCATCCTCGGTCGCCGCGATCTGCACCGTCAGCGTGCCGCCGACCCCCTGGTCCCAGCGCGACGCGGTGGCGTTCAGCACCAGGATGCCGCCGATGGCGAGCACGGCGAGGAAAACCATGAAGGCAATAAGCCACGGCAGGAAGCGGCTGTGCGCGTCCTTGTCCAGCGGCAGGTCTGATCGCTTGACCCCGAGCATCTAGAGGAAGTTCTCGATGCCGGGCGGATCGATGTCCGCGTCGTCGGTTTCGCCGCGCATCCGTTCGCGCCGGGCGCGTGCCTGGGCCTTCGCTTCGGCCCGTGTATTTGCCTGAGCATTGGACTGCGCCGATTCGCGCGATTCGCGCCATTCACGTGCCGCCGACTTGTTTCCGCTGCCTTCGACAACACTCATGTCCCCGGCATCGAGGCGCATAACCGGATAACCGAGGCTGTCGACGAGCGCCATGTTGTGGGTCGCAACGACGATCGTCGTGCCGAGTCGGTTCAGTTCCTCGAACAGATGCATGAGCCTGAGCGCCATGCGGTCATCGACATTGCCGGTCGGCTCGTCGGCAAGCAGAAGCTTGGGCCGGGCGATCACGGCGCGGGCGATGGAGACCCGTTGCTGCTGTCCGCCCGACAGCGTCGGCGGCCGCGATTTCATATGATCCTTCAGGCCGACCCATTCGAGCAGCTCCGTGACGTGGCGGTTGACGTCGGATTCCCGAACCCCGGCAACGCGCAGCGGCAAAGCGACATTGTCGAACGTCGACAAATGCTCGAGAAGCCTAAACTCTTGAAAAACAACGCCGATTTGTCGCCTTAATGCGGGAAGTTGAGGCCGCGGCGTGGTTGCAATGTCGGCCCCGAACAGGGAAATCAGGCCGCGCGACGGCTTCAGCGCCAGATACAAAAGTTTCAGCAGCGACGATTTCCCGGCGCCGCTTTCGCCGACCAGAAAATGAAACGACCCGGAATCCAGCGTAAACGTGACGTCGCGCAGCACTTCCGGACCAAGCCCGTAGCGCAACCCGACATTTTCGAAACGTGCGATGTTACCTTTTGACAACCCCGGCACCTGCGGCTCGTTCAAGGTGTAGGACGCATGGCCGAGCAGCCGGCGTCCGCGATAATGTTCCGACAATGCCACGCGCGAACGCCATCCGTCCAGCATCGGCATTTTGTTGCACCGCCGAAAGGATTTACGCCGGTTGCGTGCGTTCGCTTGCGTGGTGAATCAGCAGCGCTTATAAACGTTGAAGTCTTAACTGGCCGGTCGCGTATGTTTATATCCTGCCCGAATTGTTCGACGCGCTACAATGTGACTCCCGCCCAGCTGGGGGCGGAAGGCAAGTCCGTCAAATGTTCGAACTGCGGCAACACCTGGCACCAACGCCCGGTCGCCGATCCGCCACCGCCGCCGATGCGCCCGCAAGGCGCTGCACAACACGCAGCACCGCCGCCGCAGCAACCTTATCCGTATCCGCCGCAGCAGGGCTATCCCGGCTATCCGCCCCCGCCGCCGCAGGGTTACCCCGGCTATCCGCCGCCCGGCTACCCGCCGCCGCCCGGCTACCCGCCGCAGCCCGGCTACCCGCCGCAGGAAGGCTACCCGGCGCCGGGCGCACCGATGGACGGACAGCAAACCCCGCCCGCGCCGGAACCGGCCGCACCGCCACCGCCGCCGCCCGAGCCGGACGAGGTTGAAGAAGAAGACGTCGCCCTTCCGGATATGGAAGATGACGCCGACGAAGACCCGATGGCCGTCTTCGCCACCGATGACGACGATGATGACAATGAACTGTCGTCGGAAGACATCGAGGCGATGTTCGGCGATGACGACGACGACGATTCGCCGGGCCTGGGGTCCATGGTCGACAGCCCAGGCGGCGACGACGATGACGTCGAAGACATCGAAGATTTCGACGATCTGGAGGAACCGGAGCCGATTCCCCAGGTTTTCACCGCCGAGGAAACCGGCGACGACGAATACGAAGACGATGACGAGGATGAGGACGCCGGCCGGGGCCGCAGCGCAGGCGACGGCAAGGGCTCTGCGCTGAAGATCATTCTCGCGGCCGTGCTGGTTGTCCTGCTGGGCGTCATCGGGGCTGCGGTCTTCCTCAAGGAAACGATCATTGAAATGGTCCCCGCCACCGAAGGCATCTATTCGATGATCGGTCTCAACGACGATTCGCTGGGCGCCGGGCTGTCGATCAACGATGTGAAAAGCACGCGGGAATCGATCTCCGGCAAGGACGTACTGGTGGTGCGGGGCGTGATCGCCAACATCTCGGACCGGGAACGCCCGGTGCCGATGCTGGAACTGCGGCTCTCCGATCTTGACGGCAAGCTCGTCCAGTCGGCGAACACCGCGCCGCTGAAGACCCAGCTTTCCGGCGGCGATCAGATCGGCTTCAAGATTCAGGTCGAAGACCCAAGCCCGCTGGCACGGCGCCTCGAAGTGACGTTCATCGAACGTGGCGGTGAAAGCCACGGCGAAGAGAAAAAGCCCGCGCACTGATTTCCGTCTACTGAAGCAGCACCCTCGTCACCCCGGCGCAGGCCGGGGTCCAGGGCGGTGAGAATCGCTCAGCGAGAATGTCCAGTTGATTCTGGATTCCGGCCTTCGCCGGAATGACGGCAGTGAATAACCCTCAGAAAATATCCAGAAGCCGGTCGATGTAATCGAGTTCGAGGGGCGGGCGGGTGCGTTCGCCGGAGCGCTTGCGCAACTCGTCGAGAATTTCCCGGGCGCGGCGCATCTCCATGCGGTTCGGCACCTGGACGTCGGAATCCTCGACCGCGGTGCCCTGACCGTTCTCGCTGGAGTTCCGCCGTCCGAATGGATCGAAGCGGCCTTCCTGACCCTGCATCGGGCGGTTGCCGCCGGCGATGCCCATCTGCTGGCCGAACTGCTGCGCCAGCATCTGCGACATCTGGTTGGTGGCGTTGCGCAGTTCCTCGATCGCCTGTGTCTGGTTGCGCGCGGAATCGGCCAGCTCGCCCTTGCCCAGATTGTTGCCGGACTGTTCCATCTGCTGTTCGGCGCGGCCGAGATTTTGCGGAATCTGGCCCATCAGTTCGTCCATCTGCATCATCAGCTCGCCCAGGCGCTTGCGCAGCGCATCCTGTTCGGCGGCGTTGGGCGGGCCGTTTTCACCGGCCTGCTGCTCGCCCTGCTGGCCTTGTTGCTGTTGGCCCTGCTGGCCTTGTTGCTGTTGGCCCTGCTGTTGCTGACCTTGTTGACCGAGCCTCGGCCGCATCGCCTGGCGGGTCAGGCCTTCCTTGAAAGTCCGGTCGAGCAGTTCCTGCTGGTCCTGGGTCAGCGAGCGCAGCCCGTCCATGAGCTTCTTGGCCTGCGCCATCGCCGGATTGGCATCCTGCATCTTCAGGCCCTGGCGCAGTTGTTCAAGCATCTGCTGCATCTGCGCCAGCATCTGTTCGGCGGCATCGCGGTTTCCGGTTTCCGCCATTTCCTTGATCTTATCGAGCATCTCCTGGATGTCCTGGGTCTGCATCTGCGGCTGGTCCGGCATCGGCGGCAGTTCATCGAGACCCATTTCCTGCAGGCGCTCGACCAGGGCCTGCATGTAACGGTCCATGGCCTCCTGAAGCTCGCGCATCACGCGCTCAAGCTCTTCGCCGGTCTTGCCGTCGCGGAGCGCTTCCATCGCCTCTTCCTGAAGCCGCATCAGATCCGCCTCGGCGAGTGCGAATTCCCCGTCCTCGATCCTGAGCGCGGTTTCCCATAACAGACGCTGCACGCTCGGCACGACATCGACGTCATGCGCATAGCCGAGCCGACCGGCGGCGGTGCGGATCGCCAGAAAGGCGACGGTGTCATCGAAAAAGCGCATCGGATAGAGCGACAGTTCGTGCAGATCGTTGGCGACGATCTCCATCAATGTCAGATCGGCATCGTTCAGCGTCTTGCGGGCTTCGGCCAGTTTGCGCGCCACCGGGTGGTTGAAGATACGTTCCGGCAAGACGACTTCGATGCTGTCGGTCTCGGTTATCTGCCCGGCGGTATCCTCGGCGATCAGTTTTACCTGCACCGGCAGACCGGCCCACGGATGCGCCGACAGATCGCGCAGGTGCGTCGCGCGAATGTCCCGGCGGTCGCCGCTCAACGGCACCTCGATACGGATCTCGGCCTCGCCGCCCGGCACCGGCACACCGTTCGGGCGGCGGATCGTCATGTCGACGTTTTTGACGCCGTAATCGTCGGACGCCAGATAAACCACTTCGAGCTGCGTGTCGCGCTGCTTCGACGGCGCGCGCTCGAACTCGATCTTCGGCGCCGCGTCGGGTGCGATCACCACCGGCCATTCGGCCAGCACCGACTTGCCGACATTCAGCGTCAACTTGTCGGCACCGGCAACCTCGGCAGAGACGTCGATTTCCAGTTTATAGGACGTGCTGGTTTCGTCACCGAGCCTTGCCAGCGGAAAGGCGCTGGCGCCAAGGCCGAGCGACGGCGGATGTTCGGCATCGGTGGCGTGCACGAGAATTTGCGATCCGACCGGCACGATCAGGGTCGGGCGCGCCCGGTTCGGTGCAGTGGCCGTATCGGCGGCGCCGTCATCCTTTTTTGCCGTCCGGATGCCGATATTATTGAAAACACTCGGCGCCAGACCGGTATACGACGGCGGCGTGACCCACAGATCGATGCTGAGCGCATCGGCAGCGGCGGCATCGCCGATTGGCGACAGCGCGCGTTCAAGTCTGGACAGCGGATCGTCGCTGCCCATCAGCACGCCGATGAACAACACCAGCACCGGCACGAAGCGCAGGCCATAGGGATCGAGACCGGCGACCCCCGGGCGGGGCGCCGGATAGCTCAGCCCCTCCGTCTGCCTGAGCGCGCGCTCGATGTGCGCGCGCCACAACAGCTTGGCATCGGCGCTCAGTTTTTCCTGTGCCGGGGTATCGAACAGCGCCGTCAACGGCCGGTGCCTGAGACCGGAAGCGGACTCCACGCGGCGCGCCACCTCGGCCCCGGTGATCGGTGCGAAGGCCTGCAAAAGCCCCTTCAGGGAATAGCCGAAAAGAACACAGATCAAGGCCAGCGCGATGCTGTGCAGGGCATCGGGCAGCGCCGGCAGAACATCCGTCAGGGCAACACCGATAAACAGAATGACCGTCGCGACAGGAGCCCAGAGAACACGCCAAAGACGTTCCCAGCGGATCGTCAGCACTGCGGCCTGCAACGTTGACGACAAGCGTGAGACACCGGATGAAGCTTCCGGTGACTTCTCTGGCGTTTCCGTCATCCACTCGCCTCCTTCGGCGCGTTGTTGGATTGGGTCAACCAAGCAGGCACGTGTTCACGCGCCATCATAGCATCTATGTTAAGCCGTTCCGCAACGATCTCGTAAGCCGCGCCGTTGACCAGAATTTCCGGCACCAGGTCGCGGCCGTTATAGGTCGACGACATGACCGCGCCATAGGCCCCGGCGGAGCGGAACACCACCAGATCGCCGGGATCGAGCTTCGGCATCATGCGGCCCTTGGCAAAGGTGTCGCCGCTTTCGCAGATCGGCCCGACGATATCGACCGGCGCCATGTTGTCGCCGACGCCGGCTTCCAGGACCGGCACCACGGTATGATAGGCGTCGTACATGGCCGGGCGGATCAGGTCGTTCATCGCCGCATCGAGAATCAGGAACGAGCGGTCGATGCCTTCCTTGACGTAGACGACACGGCTGACCAGCACGCCCGCGTTGCCGCAGATCATGCGGCCCGGCTCGAACGCCAGCTTGCAGCCGATACCGTCCATGACGTCCCTGACCATGGCGCCGTATTCGGCCGGGCTGGGCGGGTCCTCGGCGTCATAGGGAATGCCGAGCCCGCCGCCGAGATCGACGACACGGATATCATGGCCGCCCGCGCGCAGCGTCTCCACCAGACCGCGCACTTTTGTATACGCCGCGCGATAGGGCGCCAGGTCGACCAGTTGCGAACCGATATGCACGGCAACCCCGGCGACATCGATGCCGGGCAGCGAGGCGGCTTCGGCAAACACCTCTTCGGCCTGTTCCCAGGCGATACCGAACTTGTTTTCACTTTTGCCGGTGGTGATCTTGGCATGCGTCTTGGCGTCGACATCCGGATTGACGCGGATGGCGATCCGCGCCGCGACCCCCATGGCCGACGCGATGTCCGACAGGCTGCGCAGTTCGGAAAGCGACTCGACATTGATCTGATGCACACCGGCTTCAAGCGCGGCGCGCAGTTCCTCGGCGGTCTTGCCGACCCCGGAGAAAACCGTTTTCGAGGCCGGAATGCCGGCGGCATTGGCACGGTGCAACTCGCCGATGGAAACGATGTCGGCGCCGGCGCCGAGCGCGGCCAGCGTCGCCAGCACACCGATGTTGCCGTTCGCCTTGACGGCGAAATAGACCTGCGTGTCGAGGCCAGCCAAGGCGTCCGTGAAAACCGTATAGTGGCGCACCAGCGTCGCCGTCGAATAGCAATAGAAAGGCGTGCCGACAGCCGCGGCCACATCGGCCAGGCGGACATCCTCGGCATAAAGCTCGCCGTTCTTGTAGTTGAAATGATCCACGTCCGTTCCTAAACCCTGGAAACCCTTACTGGGCCAAAATCTCCGTCGCCGGCGGCGGTGGCGTGTAGACGCCGGAACCGTCTTTCGCCGGGCGCCGTGTATAGACCGTGCCGCCGCTCTGCGTGCGCTTTTGCGGCGCCGCCTGCACGTTTTCCGCCGGCAACGCCGGATAGACGCGCGGATAGTCCGCCCCATCGACCGACGCCGGCGCCGATTTGACGCCGCATCCCGGTAACATGGCGACGACCGCCGTCAGCAGCAATGCCCGGCAAAGCATTTTTCTGGTCCCGTTCATGACGTCCATCCTAAAGCACATTCAGGCCCTATAGCCACCGTGCTCTCGCATTTTTGATCTGCGCTCTGACGTTGTCGGGCGCGGTCCCGCCATAGCTTTTGCGGCTGGCGACCGAATTGTCGACACCGAGCACGGCGAAGATTTCGTCGCTGATGCCGGCATTGACGGCCTGCATGTCGGCGAGCGGCAGATCTTCAAGGCCGCAGCCCCGTTCCTCGGCCATTTTCACCAGCGCACCGGTGACATGGTGCGCATCGCGAAACGGCATCGCCAGCGTCCTGACAAGCCAGTCGGCCAGATCGGTCGCCGTCGAGAAGCCCTTGCCGGCGTCGGCCTTCATTCGTTGTTCATTGAAGACCGCGCCTTCGATCATCCCCGTCATCGCCGCCAGCGACAGCGCCATGGTGTCGGCGACCTCGAATACCGGTTCCTTGTCGTCCTGCATGTCCTTGCCGTAGGTCATCGGCAGGCCTTTCATGACGATCATCAGCGAATTCAGCGCGCCGATCACCCGGCCCGCCTTGGCCCGCACCAGTTCGGCGGCGTCGGGGTTGCGCTTTTGCGGCATGATCGAGCTGCCGGTCGAAAATTCATCCGACAGCCGCACATAGCCGAACTGATCCGAACACCACAGCACGATTTCCTCGGCGAGGCGCGACAGGTGCACGGCGCAAATCGCTGCCACGCCCATGTATTCCATGGCGAAGTCACGGTCGGAAACCGCATCCAACGAATTGGCCGCAGGACGCTCGAAGCCGAGTGCCCGGGCCGTCGCGTCCCGGTCGATCGGGAACGAGGTGCCGGCCAAAGCCGCCGCACCGAGCGGGCTTTCGTTCATCCGTGCGCGCGCATCCGTCACCCTGGAGCGGTCACGGCCGAGCATTTCCGCATACGCCATCAGATGATGGCCGAGCGTGACCGGCTGCGCCGTCTGCATATGCGTAAAGCCGGGCATGACCGAATCGGCATGGCGTTCCGCCTGATCGATCAGCGCCGCCTGCAAAGCCTTGAGATCGCGATCCAGGCCGTCGAGCGCGTCACGCACCCACAGCTTGAGGTCCGTCGCCACCTGATCGTTTCTGGACCGCGCCGTGTGCAGCCGCCCGGCCGCATCGCCGATCAGTTCGCGCAGCCGGGATTCCACGTTCATGTGGATATCCTCGAGCGCGGTCTTGAATTCGAACGTGCCGGCCTCGATTTCCGCCTGGATGTCATCCAGCCCCTTGGCGATGGCATCGGCATCGGCCGATGCGATGATGCCCTGATCCGCCAGCATCCGGGCGTGCGCCTTTGAGCCCGCGATATCCTGCGCATAGAGCTTTTTGTCAAAGTCGATGGAGGCGTTGATGGCTTCCATGACCGCCGACGGCCCGGCACTGAAACGCCCGCCCCACATGGCGCTGGTGCCCTGTGCAGTATCCGGCTTGTTCTGGTTCTTTTTCTCGGTCATGGCATTCCTGCCTTTTTCGCCTTACATATGCTAACGCGTGAACATCATACTACGACAAGGACTGCGCATGTACGCCCGGTTTTTCAATCCACTAACCCGGCCACAAACCCGGAACGGGATATTGGCCCCAATCCGTATTCGCATGCTGGCCGTGTCACTCGTCGGCGTGATTTTCCTTATATTCCCTGCACTTGCAAGCGATCATGCGGCGCGCTGCGCGGTCGACGGCAATGCTTTCAAGGCGCTCAAGCCGGCCGCCGAGGCGAAAATCCCGCCGGCGCTGGAATTCAGCAAAGCCGACGGCGGCAAACTGACGCTGCAAAGTCTCAAGGGACGCGGCGTGATCGTCAACTTCTGGGCCACCTGGTGCGTACCGTGCGTCCGGGAAATGCCGGAGCTGGACGCGATCAGAAAAGAACTCGCACCGGCGGGAATCGACGTGCTGGCGGTGTCCATGGACCGCGGCGGCCACAAGGTCATCGCGGATTTTTTCACCCGCTACAAGATCGACAATCTCGAGGCTTTGCATATTGCCAACAACGATGCGACGCGCGCGCTCGGCATCCGCGGCCTGCCGACAACGTTGCTGATCGACCCGAAAGGCCGGGAAGTGGCGCGCATCGTCGGGCTGCATAAATACGACACCGCGGAAAGCATCGCCTATTTCAAACGCTGCATCGGCCCCGAAGGATCTTGAGGGTGGCGATCCGGACCAAACCCGCCCGCGCCCTGATGCTGATCGGCGCGCTCGGACTGGGCCTCGGCATCGGGCTGAGCGGCTGCGCGCAAAAGCGAAGCCCCGCCAACTGGCAGCACCCGAGCCTGCCCCGCGAAGCCTGGTCCGACGATATCGGCGAATGCCGGCGCTATGCGCGGCGCGAGACGGACCGCGAAGCCGGCCTGCCGACAGCAAGCGCACCGGCGGATAATCTCGGCGGCGGGCTTTCCAGCTACAATTCATCGATCAGCAGCTACGATCTGGCCCGTTTTCAGGAACGCACATTTGCTTCGTGCATGCGCCGGCTCGGCTATCGACCGATCGTCAAATAAGACGGAAACATAAAAAAAACGGCGGCTCCGGGAGGGGAAAGCCGCCGTCTTATCGTCGTTTGGCTGGGAGAGCCATCGGGGAGAACCGTTAGGCCGCGAGCGGCAATTCCGGCTGCTTGTCGTCTTTGTGCGCGGCTTCGGCCGGTGCGAGAACGGTCACTTCGGCCGTCGGCTGAATGTACGTGCCATCGGCAAGCGAGCGGCTGATCGAGGCGATCTGCGAACGTTCGATGCCGATGTCGGCCAGAACGGCGTCGCTGAGCTGATCGAGCGTGTGTGCCGTGCGCCGTGCGCGAATCGCAGACATCAGCGCAGCAAATGCATTGCTCAGCATGCCGCCGAGCACGCGACCGCGCATGACCTTCGCTTGCTCAAGAATAGCCTGAACATTGACGCTGCTGGCGTCATGGCTGGTTTCGAAAAGCGGCAGGCCGGCTGTCGGGTTGATTTGGTTTGTCATAGTACCTGTTCCTTCGTTCTGGAAGATCAGGCCGGCGCAGCTCTGTCCGCGTCGCCCTTGTTTCACTGAGACGTATTTACGCTTTATGTTGCAGTGCAAAAAGCGGTGTTTTTGCGTATCTGGCATGCTACAGGCGCATAACTCAGAGGTGATTCACGTCACAAGCTATGCAAAATAAGATAACACTTGCGTCATTGCTGTGACGGCCCTAGCCTCCCGCTATGACCGATCGACGCGAGCTTGACCGGGATCTGGATCACCTGTTGCGTGACAACGGGGCACGGGTCGATATGGTCAATGCGCGGGAAATCCTGCGCGGCGTGCTCGCTTCTCCCGCCTGCGATGATGACGATGCCTGGATATCCCTGATCGCCCCCGATTGCGGCGACGATGTCATCGCGGCGCTCAGCGAACTCAATGCCCGTATCAAATCGACATTGCTCGACGACGGCCTGCAGCGGCGCAGCACCGATCCGGACCGCATTGCCGCGCTCCGCGCCGAGATGAAGCGGCGCGATCTCGATGCCTTCATCGTGCCCAAAGCCGACGAACATCAGGGTGAATTCGTCGCGCGGCGCTCAGAGCGCCTGCAATGGCTGAGCGCGTTCACCGGTTCCGCCGGGTCTTGCGTCGTCATGCTCCGCAAGGCCGCCGTGTTCGTCGACGGCCGCTATACCCTGCAAGTCAAAAAGCAGGTCAGCACAAAACTGTTCGAGGCGCACCACAGCGCCGCCACACCGATGCATACCTGGCTGGCCGACAACATTTCCGCCGGTATGCGCGTCGGCTTCGACCCGTGGCTGATCACCGACAATGAACGCGACCGCCTGGAGACCGTCTGCACCCGTGCCGGCGCCTATCTGGTGGCGCAGCCCGACAATCCCATCGACGCCGTATGGGCCGGTCAGCCGCCGGCACCGATCACGCCGTTGGTGGCGCATCCGTCGCGCTTTGCCGGTGCCGCGTCCGCCAAAAAGCGCAAGGCGCTGCAGGATGTCATGACCGACAGCGGGCTGGATTCCCTGGTCCTCAGCGCGCCGGACGCGATCGCCTGGCTGCTCAACGTGCGCGGTCGCGATGTGCCGTGCACCCCGGTTTCGCTGGCCTATGCCATCGTCCATGCCCGTGGCGGCATCGAATTGTTCACCGACCCGCGCAAAATGAGTCCGGGACTGCAAAGCCACCTTGGCGACGACGTGGTCGTCATGGAAACGGAAGCGCTCAACGACGAACTTGGCCATCTCGGCAGCCGCGGCCTCAAGGTCGGCGTCGATCTCGGCAACGCGCCGGCGAAAATCGCCATGACACTGCGCTTTGCCGGTGCCGACATCGTCAATACGCCCGACCCGACCCAGGCCATGAAGGCGCGCAAGAACAAGACCGAGCAGGACGGCATGCGGGGCGCGCACCTGCGCGACGGCATTGCGCTGGCCAATTTCCTTTACTGGATCGAAAAGTCGGCGCTGCGCGCCAAGGCAACGGAATGGGATGTCGGCGAAAAGATCGACGCCCTTCGCGCCGAACTCGAGCAGCACATGGGACACAGTTTCCAGACCATAGCCGGGTTTGGTTCCAACGGCGCCATCGTGCACTACCGGGCATCGGAAAAGAACAGCGCGCGACTGAAGAAAGGTTCGTTGCTGCTGGTCGACAGCGGCGGCCAGTTCCTCGACGGCACCACCGACGTCACGCGCACCGTCGCCATCGGCAAGCCGACACAGGAAATGCGCGATCGCTATACCCGTGTCCTCAAGGGTCATATCGCGCTTGGCCGCGCGGTTTTCCCCGAAGGCACCACCGGTTCGCAGCTCGACACCCTGGCGCGCCAGCCGCTGTGGGATATCGGTCTCGATTACGAACATGGCACCGGGCACGGGGTCGGCAGCTATCTCGGCGTGCACGAAGGCCCGCAACGCATTTCCAAGCACCCGAGCACGGTCGCGCTCGCGCCCGGCATGATCATTTCCAACGAACCGGGGTATTACAAATCCGGCGGGTACGGCATCCGCATCGAGAATCTGGTGATGGTGAAAACCGTCAAACCGCAAAAGGGCTGGGAGCGCAAAATCCTCGGCTTCGAGACGCTGACGTGTGCGCCTTACGACCTCGCCCTGATCGAGCCCAAATTACTGAGTCGTGCCGAAACCGAATGGATCAACGATTATCACGCGTGGGTCCGCAAATCGCTGGAAAAGCAACTCGACAAGCCGGTCCGCGCCTGGCTCACAAAGGCGACCAAGCCGCTCAAGCTGCCTAGCCGCTGAACCGGCTGGCAGCATGCCTCTTTGCCCCGCGTGCGCTTTGTTCTAAAATATCCGGCGGAACAAGGAGGGTAAAATGAACGATCTGGTTCTTGATCTTCTTGAATGGCTCAAGCCTGCACCCAGACCCTACGAGGACGTCATGGATGCGTGGCGCACCTCATGCCCGCGCCTCACGGTCTGGGAAGATTCCATCGATGCCGGGTTTATCGAAAAGCGCTATGCGGACGGTCATCAGATGGTCGCCATCACCGATGCCGGTCTTCGGCATCTGGCCCAGCACCGCCCGAAGGCGGCATGATCGCTAGGCCGCCAGCTTCGTCAGGCCGACGAACAGCAGGCGGATCGCCAAAAGCGTGATGATGGTCTTGAGCGCAATGCGGAACGCCCGTTCCGGCAACGCGTTCAGGGTATGCTTGCCGACCCAGGTGCCGGCGAAGCCCAACGCCAGAAGACCGCACAACAGCGGGATATACGGCCCGAAGGCAAATCCCAGAACACCGAAGGCGACGATCTTGAAGCCGTGCTGAATGGTCATCATGGTGGCGTGCGTGGCCACCACTTCCTGGCGCTTTTCCGACGCGGCGGCGGCGAACGGCGCGACCAGCGGCCCGGTGGCGCCGACGAACATGGTCGCCAGCGCACCGAAAAGCCCGATCCCGAAAAACGCCCGCTTGCCCGGTGAGCGGGTCCTCATCTTCGGCCCCCACGTGGCGTACAGCACGAACGCGCCCAGCACCATCTGCAGGACCGCGGTCGGCAGCGTGACCACCAGATTGCCGCCGATGAAGGCGCCGATCACGGTACCGATCAGAAACGGCGGCACCACATGCTTGAGAATATGACCGCGCAGCATCGCCGCACGGCCGGCGTTGGAGCCAAGCTGCACGATGCCGTGCAGCGGGATCAGCACCTGCGGCGGTAAAAGCGACGCCATGGTCGCCATCACCAAAAGACCGCCGCCGAGTCCCAGCGATGCGGCGATGAAACTGCCGGCGAACGACACCGCGCACATGAGGGCGAAGCCCCAGAGATCGAGGCCGGTGCCGGCGATCAGAATATTGACGATGCTGTCCAAGGAAGCCTCCGAGAAAATGACGTCCATTCATCTAGCAAACCGCGCCCGCGTTGGCACGCGTGAAAACCTACGCGCCCGCCGCCAGCAAGTGCGCGACAAACCGCTCCGCCGGACGTGACAGTGCCTTGCGTTCGCGCACGCCGATCAGGAAGGCACGCGCCGCCCAGTCATCGAGAAGATCGATCACCCGAAGCCCGTCGCTTTTTGAATAAGGCTCGGTAACGCCCGCCGGCAGAACGGCGATGCCCAGCCCGCGCGCCACCATCCTGCGCACCCCGTCGAAACTGCGCACGCTGACGGCGACGTCCAGTTCCGCATCCTGCTCGCGCGCCAATCCGGCGATCAATGCGAACAGCGAGCTGCCGTCGGCCAGCGCGACATGCGGGTAAGGCAGGATTTCGCGAAACGCCACCTGGGCCCTGTCGGCCAGCGGATGATCTTCGGGCACGATGGCGCACAGTCGGTCGCTGCGATACGCAAACGTCTCGATCCCTTCATGATCGACGGCGGCTGAAAAGATACCGACATCGACAAGGCCGTCACGGATCTGCTGAACGATAACGTCCGAGACCGCCTCGTTCAGCGCGATCTTGATGTTCGGGTTCCCGGTTTTAAAGGCCGCCAGCACATCCGGCAGAAACTGCGCGATGGCCGACGGGTTGGCGGCAAGGCGCACATGTCCCCGGCTGCCCTGGGCGAAGTCCGACATTTCATCCGCCGCACGCTCGGCGAGGCCGAGCAGGTTCTGCGCGTGGCGCAGCAACACGCTGCCCGCCGGCGTCGGCTCAACCCCCCTGCCCTTACGGTACAGCAC
Source organism: Thalassospiraceae bacterium LMO-JJ14 (assembly GCA_021555105.2). NCBI lineage: Bacteria > Pseudomonadati > Pseudomonadota > Alphaproteobacteria > Rhodospirillales > Thalassospiraceae > Thalassospiraceae bacterium LMO-JJ14. Next base: position 898,234 of record CP134604.1, on the reverse strand, counting down.
CGCCGTTCCGAGCCTGACCTCGAGGTCGCTGAGACGGCGGCTGACGGCGGAAACGGCAATGTTCTGCTCACTGGCGGCGGCCGAGATCGAGCCCAGCCGGACCGCCGATTCCAAAAGCCGGAGCGTGATCAGATCGAAGTCGATACCGTCGTCTCCTTATGCTTGCCGGCAGCAAGGCGCCCCCTCTCCCGGCGCCCGTCCCGGATCAAGTCCGGGACAAGCGCCACCCTCTCCCCAAGGAGAGGGGTGGCTGTCCGTGGGTCCCCTCTCCCTTGGGAGAGGGACAGGGAGAGGGGCAATCCATCACGCCGCGTCGAGGACGCGCGCGCGCGGCACGATGCGGATATGCCCGCCGGTATCGGTGTCGGGCAGTGCCGCCACTTCCTCGGCGACATCGAGAAGCTTTGCCAGATCGATGCCGGTGGCGATGCCCATGTGCTCGAACGTGAACACCAGATCCTCGCTCGCCGTGTTGCCGGTCGCACCCGGCGCGAACGGACAGCCGCCAAGCCCGGCAACAGAAGCATCGAACACCCGGACCCCGGCTTCATAGGCATAGAGCGCATTGGCGACGCCGAGCCCGAAGGTATCGTGGCCGTGATAGGCCCAGCCGACGACACCATCCGAGAAGCGCTCGATGGCGCCCGCGCAGAGCGCGCCGACATGATCGGGCAGCGCGCGGCCGGTGGTGTCGCACAAACCGATCTCGACCGGATAGCCGAAGGCCAGCACCTGTTCGATGGCGCGATAAACATCGTCCTCGGGGACGCGGCCCTCGAACGGACAATCGAAAGACGTCGCGGCGTTGACGCGCAGCTTGAAACCGTCGTGATCGCGTCCGGCCTGAATGACCTCGCCCAGCTCGGCGATGGACGCCGCGACCGGGCGCCGCACGTTCGACTTGTTATGGCTTTCCGAGACCGAGAACACATACCCGATGTCCGCAACCCCGGCGGCCAGCGCATTTTCCGCGCCGCGCAGGTTCGGCACCAGCGTCGTCAGGGCGACATCGGCCGGGACCTTGACGGTGGCATGCACCTCGGCGGTGTCGGCCATCTGCGGCACATGCTTGGGACTGACGAAGGCCCCGGCCTCGATCCGTTTCATGCCGGCGGCGGCAAGCCCCTCGATAATCCGCACCTTGGTCTCGGTCGGAATCCAGGTCGGGACGACCTGAAAACCGTCGCGCGGCGCGACATCGCACAGAATGACCGCTTCTTTGCTGCTCATATGATTTCCTCCTTCTTAAGGCGTTCGATCTCGGCGCCATCCATGCCGAGCAAATCGCGCAAAACCTGTTCATTGTGTTCACCGACGCCGGGACCGGCCCAACGGATGCCGTCGTCCGTGGCGCCATCGCCATTCGCCATCATCGGCACCACGCCCGGATGCAGAACCTCGCCCAGGCGCGGATCGTCGACCGGACGCACCATGCCGCGCTCAAGAAACTGCTCGTCTTTGGCAACGTCGGCCATATCGTAAATCCGCGTCGACGGGATATCGACGTCCGAGATCATTTTTTCCAGTTCTTCCAGCGGATAGCGGCAGGTCCACCCGGCGATCTCCGCATCCAGTACCGGCATGTGCTTGACCCGGCTCGGGTTGTCGGCAAAGCGAACGTCCTCCAGCAGATCCGGGCGCTTCATCACATGGCAGAGCTTGGCGAACAGGGTGTCGGAGTTGGCGCCGATCAGGAACCAGCGCCCGTCCTTCGACGGATATGCGCTCGACGGTGCGGCGGTCGGAATGGTCGAGCCGTGCGGCTGGCGGATCGTATTCATATAACCGTATTCCGGCAGGCAGCCTTCGAGCATGCTGAGGATGCTCTCGGTCAACGCGACATCGACGGTCCGCCCGGGCCGGCCGCGCCCGGCGTTCTTTTCGAACAGCGCCGCCAATAGGCCGATCGCACCGTAAAGCCCGGCAATGCTGTCGCCGATGGAGACCCCGGTGCGTACCGGCGGCAGGTCGGAAACCTCTTTCGGATAGCCGGTCAGATGGCGCAGCCCGCCGACCGCCTCGCCGATGACACCGAAGGCGGCGCGCTTGTGATAGGGGCCGGTCTGTCCATAGCCCGAAATCTGCACGACAATCGCTTCCGGGTTGACGGCGGCGATGTCTTCGACGCCCAGCCCCCACTTCGCCAGTTGTCCGGGCTTGAAATTCTCGACCACCGCATCGGCGTGTTCGATCATCTTTTTGACCAGTTCGATGCCTTCGGGTTTTTTCAGATCGGCCGTGACGGATCGCTTATTGCGTCCGTGCACCGACCACCAGACCGAGGATTTCTCGCCTTCGGGGATCGCCCCCCAGGTACGCACCGGGTCGCCGCGGCCGGGCGGTTCGACCTTGATGACGTCGGCGCCGAGATCGGCCAGCACGCGCGTACAGAACGGCGCGGCGATGAAATGCCCCAACTCGAGAATTCGAAGTCCCGAGAGGGGCCCGGTAATGTTGCTGTCCGCTGTGCTTTTCTCAGGCATCTATTTCATCCGCATAGTTGGAAATTTCGACCAGGTTGCCGTCAGGATCGCGAAAGTAAACCGAGTTGATCGGCCCCGTGGCGCCGGTTCGTGCACTGGGACTCAATTCGATTTCAACGCCTGCGCGTTCGAGGTGATCGACGACATCGTCCATCGGCGTCCGCGTGATCAGGCAGAAATCGCCACCGCCGGCCGACGGGTTACGCGCTTTTGGCTCGTACTCGCGCCCGGCCGGGTGTAGGTTGATTTTCTGGCGCCCGAATTTAAGTGCCGTGCGCCCTTCCCCGAACACCTCGCGCTGCATACCGAGCGCGCGTTCGTAGAAATCGCACGTGGCGCCGATGTCCCGGACGGTCAGCACAAAATGGTCGATGCGGTCGATTTTCATGAACCTCTCCTTTGCCGTAAAATACGGTATTCCAGAGATTTCGCAAAATCGTAAATAGAGAAAAGTATTTTCGCAAAACACGAAAGTTCATAAGGTTTATCTATTTTTTACGAAGCCGGTTTTAATAATTATCATTGTCGGTAGACCGACTTTACGTAACCGACTTTACGTATATGAGTGTGAGCAGGAAAAATGTTCGGCATATTCAAAAAGAAAAAACCGGCCCCGGCATACAGCGGCCCTCCGATCGATCCGAAATGGGAGCGCAATAAACAGGGCAAGTTCTTTCGACTCAGCCACCTCGATACCAGGGCCGAAGGTCTGCAGGGTTACGGCGGTGTCTTCGTGATCTGGCATTCCGGCGTCAAGCCGCAGTGGGTCTATGTCGGCGCGTCCGACGACCTCGCCCAGGCGATCAATGCCGCATCCGATGACGGCGACATCATGAGTTATGAAGTCAACGGCGGCCTGTTCGTAAGCTGGGCACCGATCCTCAAACTGCGCCGCAACGGCGTCATGCGGTTTCTGATCGAAGCCATGCAGCCGGTGGTCGAAAACCCCGACGCCAAAGGCATCAAGGACGGCCCGATCAGCGTCATCGTGCCGAAACGCAAATAGGCAAAGGCCCTCATCACATCAGCTAACACGGATCCCAAATCAGTTTTGGGATGACGGTTGTGTTTATCGTTCAGGCAGAAACTAAGCCGCCTGCTGGTTGGCCGCCTCGACGATCGAGACGATACCGTCGAGAATCCGCGTCAGGTCGAAATCCTTCGGCGTGTAGACGGCGGCGACACCGCTTTTCAGCAACAGCTTCTCGTCATCCGGCGGGATGATGCCGCCGACGACAACGGGGACATCCGCGAGGCCGGCGGCTTTCATTTTGGCGACGATATCGGCGACCAGCGTCACGTGCGAGCCGGACAGGATCGACAGTCCGACCACATGCACGCCTTCCTGCAATGCCGCCTGCACGATTTCATCAGGCGTCAGGCGGATGCCTTCGTAGACGACTTCCAGTCCCGCATCGCGGGCGCGGACCGCGATCTGCTCGGCACCGTTGGAATGCCCGTCGAGCCCCGGCTTGCCGACCAGCATCTTGAGGCGCGTGCCGAGCACGTCCTCGAGCTGATCGACGCGGGTGCGGATCGCGGCCATTTCGTCATGCGTGCCCGGCGCCGCCCCTCCGACGCCGGTCGGCGCACGGTATTCACCGTAAACGTCCCTGAGCACCGCCGCCCATTCGCCGGTCGTCACGCCCGCGTGCGCACACGCGATGGACGGTTCCATGATGTTGCGCCCCTCGGTGGCGGCGGCTTTCAATTCGCTCAGCGCCGCTTCGACCTTTGCGTCGTCGCGCGCACCCCGCCACGCCGCCAGACGTTCGATCTGTTCCTTTTCGGCACGGGCATCGACGGTCATGATCGAGCCGTCGCCCGCCGTCAGCGGCGAGGGTTCGCCATCGGTGTAGCGGTTGACGCCGATCACCGGCTGCTCGCCGCGTTCGATGGCCGCCAGGCGCCGTGCGTTGCTTTCGACCAGGCGGCGCTTCATGTAGGAATTCTCGACCGCGGCGGCGGCGCCGCCCAGGCCGTCGATGACGGAAAGCTCCTTCAGCGCGCCGGCCTTCAGTTCGGCGACCTTGGCCTCGATCACCGGCGAGCCGTCGAACAGATCGCCGTATTCCAGAAGATCCGTTTCATAGGCGACGATTTGCTGCAACCTGAGCGACCATTGCTGATCCCACGGGCGCGGCAGCCCCAGTGCCTCGTTCCATGCCGGTAATTGCACGGCGCGCGCACGGGCGTTCTTCGAAAGCGTCACGGCGAGCATTTCCAAAAGAATACGATAGACGTTGTTTTCCGGCTGCTGCTCGGTCAGGCCCAGCGAGTTGACCTGCACGCCGTAGCGGAATCGTCTGAGCTTCGCATCCTCGACGCCGTAACGCTCGCGGCAGATATCGTCCCACAGCTCGGTGAAGGCGCGCATCTTGCACATCTCGGTGACGAAGCGGACGCCGGCGTTGACGAAGAAGCTGATGCGTCCGACGACGGTCGGAAACTCGTCGGCAGGGACCAGCGGGCGGACCCGGTCCAGCACCTCGATGGCGATGGCCAGCGCGTAGGCCAGTTCCTGCACCGGCGTCGCACCGGCTTCCTGCAGATGATACGAACATACGTTGGTCGGATTCCATTTCGGAATCTCGCGGTACGTGAAGCTGACCACGTCGGCGATCAGTTTCAGGCTCGGCGCGGGGGGAAAGATATAGGTGCCGCGCGAAAGATACTCCTTGATGATGTCGTTCTGCACGGTGCCGGAAAGCTGGTCGCGGGCCACGCCCTGACGCTCCGCCGCCGCCACGTAAAGTGCCAGCAACCACGCCGCCGGCGCGTTGATGGTCATCGACGTGTTCATCTTGTCCAAGGGAATGCCGTCCAGCAGCACTTCCATGTCGCCCAAATGGCTGACCGGCACACCGACCTTGCCGACCTCGCCGCGCGCCAGCGGGTGGTCGCTGTCGTAACCGGTCTGGGTCGGCAGATCGAAGGCAATGGAAAGCCCGGTCTGGCCTTTTTCCAGATTGGCGCGGTACAGCTTATTCGATTCGGCCGCCGACGAATGCCCCGAATAGGTGCGGAACAGCCAAGGGCGGTCGGGTTTCACGTGGGCCATTTCGTTAGCATCTGCAGCAACGTCATTTTTACCCGCAACGTAATTTTCTGTCATTAACCCGAAGCCCCTGAACAATAACAATCCACAAATATCACTTCCGCGTAATTTTATTTCAAAAATGCGGAAAATTTTTTTGCAACGTAGCAAATTGTGCATTGCGAAGAAAGCGAAATCCGTCTATGCCTGATATTGCATTGCAACAAATTTGCAATTGCAAACGGGGATCGTCCGCACGTTCGGGAGGCATGCGGCGGTTGAGCCAACAATACGCGACTGAGCGACGACAGGGGACGAACCAAATGACCGAAGCCGCAGAAATCATCGATTTACATCCGGACCTGCCGAAGAAGGACCTTTACGAACTGGGCGAAATTCCGCCGCTCGGCCACGTACCGAAGCAGATGTATGCGTGGGCGATCCGCCGCGAACGCCACGGCGATCCGGATACCGCCATGCAGGTCGAAGTCGTCGACACGCCCGAGCTGGACAGCCATGACGTTCTGATCATGGTGATGGCCGCCGGCGTCAACTACAACGGTGTGTGGGCCGCGCTCGGCACGCCGATCTCGCCGTTCGACTATCACAAGGCCGAATACCACATTGCCGGGTCCGATGCGTCGGGCGTCGTCTATGCGGTCGGCTCCAAGGTCACGCGTTTCAAGGTCGGCGACGAGGTCGTGGTGCACTGTAACCAGGACGACGGCGACGACGAGGAATGCAACGGCGGCGATCCGATGTTTTCCACCTCGCAGCGCATCTGGGGCTATGAGACCCCGGACGGCTCGTTCGCGCAGTTCGCACGCGTCCAGGACCGCCAGTGCATGGAACGCCCGAAGCATCTGACGTGGGAAGAAAGTGCATGTTACACGCTGGTGCTGGCGACGTCGTACCGGATGCTGTTCGGTCACCGCCCGCACATCCTGCGCCCCGGCCATAATGTTCTGGTGTGGGGTGCGTCCGGCGGGCTCGGCGCCATGGCGGTGCAGCTTTGCGCCGTGTCGGGGGCCAACGCCATCGGTGTGATCTCGGATGAAGACAAACGCGACTTCGTCATGAGCCTCGGCGCCAAGGGCGTCATCAACCGCAAGAATTTCAACTGCTGGGGCCAACTGCCGCCGGTCAACGGCGACGGCTTCAAGGACTACATGAAAGAGACCCGCAAGTTCGGCAAGGCAATCTGGGACATCACCGGCAAGGGCAACGATGTCGACTTCGTCTTCGAACACCCGGGCGAAGCCACCTTCCCGGTCAGCTGCAACGTCGTCAAACGCGGCGGCATGGTCGTGTTCTGCGCCGGCACCACCGGCTACAACCTGACCATGGACGCACGGTTCGTGTGGATGCGCCAGAAACGTATTCAGGGCAGCCATTTCGCCAACCTGATGCAGGCCAGCCAGGCCAACAATCTGGTCGTCGAACGGCGTCTCGACCCGTGCATGTCGGAAGTGTTCTCGTGGGACGATATTCCGGCCGCGCACATGAAGATGCTCAAGAACCAGCACAAGCCGGGCAACATGGCGGTACTGGTACAGGCCAAGAAACCGGGCCGCCGCACGATCGAAGATTGCATCGAGGGGTAAGTGCGGCCACCGACATGACGGTCGGCATATGCTCAGCCGGCGTCTTGCCGGAACGAACGTTGGCCGATAACCTGCAGCCGCAATAAACGCCGAAACCGGCATCAGCATTGCGGTGGGGACCGATGGGGAAAGATAATATGGACGCGAGCGGCAATTCGGATACGCCGTTGATCGAGGGTCTTTTGGAACTGACGGCGGCCGCGCTGCCCTCAGCCGAACAGCTTTTCGCCGAAACCCGTCAGCATCTGCAGAAAATGGTCGTCGTCGACGGCCGCGTCAAAGGCCCGCTGGTCGAAAAATACCAGACCGAAGTGCACGGCCTGGCCTGGGTCGCGACCTATGTCGAGGGCCTGCGCCAGATGCTCGAATGGGGCAAGCGGCTCGACGCCGAAGGCCGTTTCGGTGAGCTTGAACAGTTGATGGTGCAGGCGGCGTTTGGGGAATACCTGAGCCAGCTTGCCGGCGGCATCGCCATCAGCCAGCTCGAGATGATCCGCCCCGGCGACATCGGCATCGGCGCCGCCGAAATGGATGCGTTCCATAGCGACGCGGTGCAGACCCTGCAGACGTTTGGCAACACCGGTGCCGTGCGTGCGCGCATCGCCGAACTGATCGAGGACAATCATTTCGGTGCCCCCGGCCTGTCCGACGAGACGCTGGACATGGTCCGCGACCAGTTCCGCCGCTTCGCCGAGGAACAGGTTCTGCCCCATGCCCACGAGTGGCATCTCAAGGACGAGCTGATCCCGATCGAGATCGTCGAACAGATGGCGGAGTTGGGCGTGTTCGGCCTGACCGTGCCGGAAGACTTCGGCGGCCTCGGGCTCGGCAAGATGGCGATGTGCGTCGTCACCGAGGAACTCAGCCGCGCCTACATCGGCGTCGGCTCCTTGGGCACGCGCTCGGAAATCGCCGCCGAACTGATCCGGCTCGGCGGCACCGACCAGCAGAAAGAACATTACCTGCCGCTGATCGCGTCGGGTGAAATCCTGCCGACCGCGGTGTTCACCGAACCCGGCACCGGCTCCGATCTGGCCTCGCTCAAGACCCGCGCGATCAAGGACGGCGATACCTATAAAGTGACCGGCAACAAGACCTGGATCACGCACGCCAGCCGCTCCGACATGATGACGCTGCTGGTCCGCACCGATCCGAACGAAGCCGGCTACAAGGGTTTGTCGATGCTTTTGGTCGAAAAGCCGCGCGGCTCTGAGGACGATGCGTTCCCGAAGGACGGCATGACCGGCGGCGAGATCGAGGTGCTGGGCTATCGCGGCATGAAGGAATACGAGCTTGGCTTCGACAATATGGAAGTGCCCGCCGAACAATTGCTGGGCGGCGAGGAAGGCCAGGGCTTCAAGCAACTGATGGCGACGTTCGAAAGTGCCCGCATACAGACCGCGGCGCGAGCCGTCGGCGTGGCGCAGAACGCCATGGAGCTGGGCCTTGAGTACGCCACCGGCCGTATTCAGTTCGGCAAACCGATCTACAAATTCCCGCGCGTGCACGGCAAGATCGCGTGGATGGCGGTGGAAACCATGATCGCCCGGCAGATCACCTATTTCTCGGGCCGCGAAAAAGACAGCGAGCGCCGCTGCGATATCGAAGCCGGCATGGCCAAGCTGCTGGCCGCCCGCGTCGCCTGGTCGAACGCCGACGGGGCGCTGCAGATTCACGGCGGCAACGGCTATGCGCTGGAATACCCGATCTCCCGCGTGCTGTGCGATGCGCGCATCCTCAACATCTTCGAGGGCGCGGCGGAAATCCAGGCGCAGGTCATCGCCCGTGGCCTCCTCGAAGGGAGGAACTGATCATGAGCATCGCAACCTGCAGCGCCGCCGCCGAAGACACCACCGAGATCGCGGCGCGTGTCGCCGACGTCATCGTCCGCGAAGCCACCGACGACGATGCCGAAGATGTCATCCAGCTGATCGGTGAAGTTTATGATGAATTCCAGGGCTGTGTGCTGCTGGTCGACGAGGAAGAACCCGAATTGAAAGCGCCGCAAACGGCCTTCGCCAATCTCGGCGGCCATTTCTGGGTCGCCGAATGCCAGGACCGGATCTGTGGCACCATTGCGCTGACGCCGACCGATGCGCCCAGGGTCGCGCGGCTGAACAAGCTCTATGTGTCGGATGCGGCGCGCGGGCGCGGGCTCGGCGAAACGTTGTGCCAGCTCGTCGAGCGCACCGCGAAGGACGAGATGAACGCCGACATGATCATGCTGTACACCGATTCCCGCTTCCTCGACGCGCACCGCCTGTACGAACGGCTCGGCTACCATCGCCAGCCCGGTCTGATGCAGCGCGCCGATGCGTCGAACTCCGTCGAGTACGTCTATACCAAGAAGCTTTAAGCGGTTTCCCCCTCTCCCAAGGGAGAGGGGACTCGTCAGTAACGAGGTGCGTTGACAGTCTTTGCGTTTGATGGATTGCTTCGGTCCTGATTTTTCCGGAGACCCGCCATGCCCATCGATACCGAACTTTATATCGCCTTTGTGTTTGCGACCGCGCTTTTGATCCTGATGCCGGGACCGATCGTGACCCTTGTCATCGCCAATTCCCTGAAGCACGGGACGGGGACCGGGGTCAGAACGGTGATCGGCGCGAACTCAGGCACCACGGTGCTGATCACGGCGGGCGCGCTCGGCCTGTCGACGGTGCTGGCGGTGGCGGCGGATGTATTCGAGTGGATCCGCTGGGCCGGAGTTGCGTATCTGGTTTATCTGGGCGCGCGTGAATGGCGCACCGCGCTCAAGGCGCAACCCGAAACCGACGCCATGCTGCCCCCCGACAAGAAACCGGCGGGCGTGTTCTGGCACGGCTTCGTCGTCGCCATCACCAACCCGAAAACGGTGTTCTTCTTCGTCGCCTTCTTCCCGCAGTTCATCGATCCGGCCCGGCCTTACGCGCCGCAGATCACCATCCTCTGCGTGACCTTCATGGTGCTGGCGTTTCTGCTGGACGGCATGTACGCGGTGATCGCGGGCCGGGCGCGGGGCTGGCTGGTCGGCGCCAAAAAGGCGCGTCTGCGGCACGGCATCACCGGCACGCTGTTGCTGGGGACCGGGCTCGGTCTGGCGTTGGCCCGGCGCAGTTAATCGCTTACGACACCGGCTGTCCTGATTCCGTTCAGCGCCGGCGCGATGTCCAGGCCGCTCAGCCGTTCAACTGTTTCGAGCGGCACCCGCTGGGCGGCGATCCGGCGCTTGGATTCTGCCCGTGTAGTCTTGATGTTTTCATGGCGCAATAGCCACGCCACAACCTCGGGCGCTCCGGTCCCGGCCTGCGGCACGATGACGATCTTGTAGAAATGACTGGCGACGGCGGCGGCGGGCCGGCCGCTCTTTGTCGGATGCGGCGCCGTGGCGGGCGCGTCCGGGCGGCCGTCGGCATCGTGGTCGAAGACAGCGCCGCTCATCACGTAAATTTCGCCCCTGAGGCGCGCCATCGCGCGGACGCGGATTTCCAGATCGCGCCACAGGGTGCGGTTAAATGCCGGGTATTGGTGCGCGATGTTGGAGAATACATAGGTATTGACCATGGCCTGTTCGGACCGCGTCATGTCGGCGCTCGCCACCATGTGGCCCCGGTCCATGCCGTCGCCACGGTAGCTGGCGCAGCGCGTGCCGCCCATAGCGGCAGGGACGCGCGGATCGGGACGGAAACACTGGGTGCGTTTTCGTTTCACCGCGACGTCGGCGGCACTGAGCCGGTAAGCGACCCAAAGCGGCATCCTGCGCACGGGATCGTAGCCCGTCAGCCAATGCGGCTGCGCCAGCACAATCGGCGGCAACGACGGTGCCTTGGCCACCGCCACACCATAAGGCGCGTGTTGGGTTGCGCTTTCAACGGCATCGGCCGCCATCAGCACCGCATCGTACGCCGCGCGCCTGGCCGGAGGCACATCGCAGCCGCAGGTTTCCCCTGCTCCTGTCCCTGCCCCGGCCGCCGGCACCGAGAGCAACAGCAGCAACAACCCGAAAATACTAAAAAGTGCTCTATTCATTTATATAAACTTTAAAGTGTATATGACTGAATCACGACCTCTTTGTTGTGGCACACGGAATTTGAAGATTTGGTGAAGCCCCCGGCGGTCCCGCCAGCCGCCCCTTGACGGCAGACAAAACCGGACTTAGTTTTGCCTCATGATGTTGAAGAAAAACAACGCGCTCGGCCTAAGCCTTATCACCCCGGGGTCCTGACAGGACGCCGGGTCACCGCTGCGCATACCGTTTTTACTTTTTTGAGTCCGACATCATGAAACCCTACCGCACACACGTCTCCCGTCTGCACGCCGTCCGCACCGATGCTGCGCGCCTACGACTTACCGACGACCGCCGGTAACTCCACGGCTGCCCGGCGGTCGCTTCCGAAGCCGTCTCATACATTCGGAAACTGAATACAAGCAGGGGTCCGCCGGTCATCAAGACCGCGCCCCGGGAGACGAAAATGACCAAAGCTACCGCAAAGCCCGCGATGATGCCGGGCGCAAAATACGTTCCCTTCAAACCCGTCGACCTGCCCGACCGGCAGTGGCCGTCAAAGGTGATCGACAAGGCGCCGGTGTGGTGCTCGGTCGATCTGCGCGACGGCAACCAGGCGTTGATCGAGCCCATGGGACCGGACCGCAAGCGCCGCATGTTCGAAAAGCTGGTGGAAATCGGCTTCAAGGAAATCGAGGTCGGCTTCCCCGCCGCCTCGCAGACCGATTTCGATTTCTGCCGCCAGTTGATCGAGGACGACATGATCCCCGACGACGTCACGATCCAGGTCCTGACGCAGGCCCGCGAGCCGCTGATCCGCCGTACCTTCGACGCCATCCGTGGCGCCAAGCGGGCCATCGTGCACCTGTACAACTCGACCTCGACGACGCAACGGCGCGTCGTCTTCGGCATGGACATGGACGCCATCACCAAGATCGCCACCGACGGCACCAAGCTGGTCCGCGAACTGGCGGATCAGGTCACGGACGGTGAAATCGTCTTCCAGTATTCGCCGGAAAGCTTCACCGGCACGGAACTGGAATACGCCCGCGATGTCTGCGACGCGGTCATGGACGTGTGGGCGCCGACGCCCGGGAAAAAGGCGATCATCAACCTGCCGGCCACCGTCGAGATGTCGAGCGCCAATATCTATGCCGATCAGATCGAATGGATGCACCGCAATCTGGCCCGGCGCGACAGCATCGTTTTGAGCCTGCATCCGCACAACGACCGCGGCACCGGTGTCGCGGCGGCGGAACTGGGTGTGATGGCCGGGGCCGACCGCATCGAAGGCACGTTGTTCGGTAACGGCGAGCGCACCGGCAATGTCGACGTCGTCACGCTGGCGCTGAACATGTTCACGCAGGGCATCGCGCCGGATCTGGATTTTTCGGACATCAACGAGGTCATGCGCGTCGCCGAATACTGCAACCAGTTGCCGGTGCACCCGCGCCATCCGTATGTCGGCGATCTGGTGTTCACGGCGTTTTCCGGCTCCCATCAGGACGCCATCAAGAAAGGCCTGGGGGCGATGAAAACCGCCAATTCCGAACAGTGGGACGTCCCCTACCTGCCGATCGATCCGAAAGACGTCGGGCGCAGCTACGAAGCCGTGATCCGCATCAACTCGCAATCGGGCAAGGGCGGCGTCGCTTACGTCATGGAAACCGACTACGGCTTCGAAATGCCCCGGCGTCTGCAGATCGAGTTTTCCGGCGTCGTGCAGGTCGAGGCCGACACCTCGGGCAAGGAACTGTCGGGCAAGGAGATCAAGTCGATCTTCGACGATGCGTACTTCAACCAGCCGCAAGGCCGGTTTCGCTTTGTCGATCACCGCTCGGTGCCCGACACCCACGCCAGCGAGGTTCGCGAACTGACCGCGACCATCACCGACGCGGGCAAGGAGGTGGCATTGAAAAGCAAGGGGGCCGGCCCCATCGATGCGTTCGTCAACGCCATCAACACGCACATGGGCGAAGATGTGAAGCTGGTCAGCTATCACGAGCATGGCGTCGGCACCGGCGCCGATGCGGACGCCGTCGCCTATGTCGAAATGCAGGTCGGCGACAAACCCGCCGTGTTCGGTGTCGGGCGGCACAAGAACATCACCAAGGCCTCGCTGAACGCGGTCGTCAGCGCCATCAACCGCGCGATTGCGGTTTAATCCCCCTCACCTGTCCTCTCCCCCACCAGTGGGGGAGAGGGACTCTCGTATCGACGCCACGTTCAACCTCATCCCTCTCCCCCTTTCAGGGGGAGAGGTTAGGTGAGGGGGTATTCGTCTCGCCGACCGACGCGCCGTCGCCATTGCCAACGAAAAACAGGATTTGTCCTCGCGAAACCGGGCGGCGGCGATTATATATGTGCAATGAACGCTTTTTTACCGTTTTTGCTCGGCTTCGCCATGTTGGCGACTTTGGCGATCCTGGTGGTCGGCCTGATCGGCTTCGCGCGCAATGGCCCATTTTACAAGAAACACGCCAATAACCTGATGCGCGCGCGTGTCATCGGTCAGGGCCTGGCCCTGATCATCTTCGCGATCATCATGTTTCTGGCCGCCAGATAAGACCGTTTAGGAGGCCAACTTGGTAACGCTCAGCAAAATCTATACCCGCGGCGGCGACACCGGCGAGACCTCGCTCGGCTCCGGCGACCGCGTCAAGAAACACGACGTGCGTGTTGCCGCCTACGGCACCGCCGACGAGGCCAACGCCGTGATCGGTCTGGTGCGTTTGCATACCCCCGCAGACAAATTTCCCGACGCCGACGCCATGCTGGCGCGCATACAGAACGATCTTTTCGATCTCGGCGCCGATCTCTGCACCCCCGAAGACGGCAAACGGTCCGACGGCGCGCTCAGGATCGTCGATACCCAGGTCGACCGACTGGAGGCGGAAATCGACGCCATGAACGCCGAATTGCAGCCGCTCACCTCGTTTATCCTGCCCGGCGGCACACCGGCCGCCAGTTACTTGCATCTGGCACGGACCGTGGCCCGGCGTTGCGAACGGCTGATGACCGAGCTTGCCGGATCGGAACCGGTCAATCCCGCCGCCGTCAAGTACATCAACCGGCTATCGGACCACCTGTTCGTGCTGGCCCGGCGTCTCAACGACAACGGCGCCGCCGACGTGCTGTGGGTGCCGGGCGGCAGCCGCTAGGCAAAAGCCGGCCCCGGCCCCCGGAAAGCGGCGGAAAACCGGTCGTTTCCCTTCACATTTTTGTCGCAAACGTAGCTTGACCCCCTATCTGGCAAGGCCTAATGTTGCGCCTGCGAAAAGACCCGTGCACCTGCACCCTAAACCGCTCCACATGAAGAATTCCCGGGATTTTCGCTGGGTGGAGAACCAAGAAGTCGCGAATGCGGCATAAGGAGAACCGATGAAGGCACTCGTTGCTGTCAAGCGGGTGGTTGACTATAACGTCAAAATCCGCGTCAAGCCCGACAACTCCGGCGTTGAACTGCAGAACGTCAAGATGTCGATGAATCCGTTCGACGAAATTGCCGTCGAGGAAGGCGTGCGCCTGAAGGAAGCCGGCAAGATCGAGGAATTGATCGCCGTTTCCATCGGCCCGGCCCAATCCCAGGAAACCATCCGCACCGCGCTCGCCATGGGCGCCGATCGCGGCATTCTGGTGGAAAGCGACGAAGATATTCAGCCCCTCGCCGTCGCCAAGATCCTGAAGGCCATCGTCGACAAGGAAAGCCCCGATCTGGTGATCGTCGGTAAACAGGCCATCGATGACGATTCCAACCAGACCGGCCAGATGCTGGCGGCGCTGCTGGACTGGCCGCAGGCGACGTTCGCATCCGAACTGGCGCTCGGCGACGGTTCCGCCGATGTGACGCGCGAAGTCGATGGCGGGCTGGAGACCATCAAGGTCAAGCTGCCGATGGTGATGAGCACCGACCTGCGTCTCAACGAACCGCGCTACGCCTCGCTGCCGAACATCATGAAAGCCAAGAAAAAGCCGATCGACACGATGACGACGGCCGATCTCGGCGTCGACGCGGCACCGCGCCTGACGACGCTGAAGGTCGAAGAGCCGCCGAAACGCGAAGGCGGCGTCAAGGTCGCCGACGTTGCGGAACTCGTCGGCAAACTGAAAAACGAAGCGAAGGTGATCTGACATGGCCAACGTACTTTTGATTGCCGATCATGATAATGCGGCGCTCCGCCCTGTTACCCTGAACGCCGTCACCGCAGCCCAGGAACTGGGCGACGTGACCGCGCTGGTTTGCGGCAAGGATTGCGCGGCTGTCGCCGCCGAGATGGCGAAAGTCGCCGGGGTCGCCAAGGTCCTGCATGCCGAGGGCGATCACTACGCCAACGCGCTGGCCGAAAGCGTCACCGAGCTGGTTGTCGGCATTGCCGGCGATTACGACTATATCGTCGCGCCGGCGTCGACGTCGGGCAAGAACATCACGCCGCGCATCGCCGCCAAGCTCGATGTGCAGCAGATTTCCGAAATCTCCGCCATCGTCAGCGCGGATACCTTCGTGCGCCCGATCTATGCCGGCAACGCGATGGCCACCGTGCAGTCATCGGACACGAAAAAAGTCATCACGGTGCGCGCCACCGCTTTCGATGCAGCGGCAAGCGAAGGCGGCTCGGCCGCGGTCGAAACCATCGATGCCGCCGGCGCCAGCGATCTGTCGGAATTCGTCAGCCAGAACCTGACCAAGTCGGAGCGCCCCGAGCTGACCAGCGCCGGGATCGTCATTTCCGGCGGCCGCGGCATGCAGTCGGGCGACAACTTCGCCATGCTCGAAGACATCGCCGACAAGCTGGGTGCCGCCGTAGGTGCGTCCCGCGCCGCCGTCGACGCCGGGTTCGTGCCGAACGATTACCAGGTCGGCCAGACCGGCAAGGTCGTGGCCCCCGATCTTTACATCGCCGTCGGCATTTCCGGTGCCATCCAGCACCTCGCCGGTATGAAGGATTCAAAAGTCATCGTCGCCATCAACAAGGACGAGGAAGCGCCGATTTTCCAGGTCGCCGACTACGGCCTCGTCGCCGATCTGTTCGATGCGATTCCCGCATTTTCCGCCGAACTGGACAAATAACAAAGAGACTGGATCCTGATTTATAATGGATAAACACGTAACCGCTGCATTCGATAGCGAGGAGAACAAGAGCATGGCGATAGATATCAAGAAGATCGGCATCATCGGGTCCGGTCAGATGGGCAGCGGCATCGCGCATGTCTGCGCGCAGGCCGGTTTCGACGTGCACATGCTCGACGTCACGGATGAGGCCCTTGCCGCCGGGATCGACAAGATCAAAAAAGGCATGGCACGCCAGGTTTCCCGTGGCGATCTGAAGGACGAAGATGCCGAAGCCGCGCTCAAGCGGGTCACCACCGGCACCGATTACGCCGCCTTCGGTGACTGCGACTTCGTTGTCGAAGCCGCCAGCGAGGACGAAGACGTCAAGAAAGCGATCCTCAAGATGCTGTGTCCGGTGCTCAAGCCCGACGCGCTGATCGCATCGAACACGTCGTCGATTTCGATTACCCGTCTCGGCGCACAGACCGACCGTCCCGGCAAGTTCCTCGGCATGCACTTCATGAACCCGGTGCCGCGCATGGAACTGGTCGAACTGATCCGTGGCATCGCCACCGACGAGGACACCTATTCGGCGATCCGCGAACTGGCCGCCAAGCTCGGCAAGCGTTCGGTCAACGCCGAGGATTTCCCGGCGTTCATCGTCAACCGCATCCTTCTGCCGATGATCAACGAAGCGATCTACACGCTTTACGAAGGCGTCGGTTCCGTCGATGCCATCGACACCGCCATGAAGCTCGGCACGCACCATCCGATGGGGCCGCTCGAACTGGCCGACTTCATCGGTCTGGATACCTGTCTCGCCGTGATGCATGTGCTGCACGACGGCCTGGCCGACACCAAGTACCGTCCGTGCCCGCTTTTGGTGAAATACGTCGAAGCCGGCTGGCTCGGCCGCAAAACCGGCCGCGGTTTCTACGATTATTCCACGGATACGCCGGTGCCCACACGTTAAGGGCCGGCGCGCGAAGCGCCAAGCCAGGCAACCAATACCCGAAACGGGGTCCCGGATATGACCGGGGCCCCGTTTTTACGTCCGCCCCCCGCGTTAACACACTGAAACATTTCATCACCCGCTTTTACGCTGTCGACATATCAATGCGACACGAAGCTGCGATCCTCCACATTGGAAACACACCCTTCGGCCCGCATGGGCGCCGGGATAACAAGTGGGGATGCAAACATGGGCGAAACGATCAGACCATACGATTTCTCGGATATCTCGGTGCTTGTCGCCGAGCACAATTCCTACATGCGCCAGACCATCCGCTCGATTCTCAGGACCTTCAACATCGGTCAGATCGAGGAGGCGCGGACCCCGGAACATGCCTGGGACGGCTATTGCCTGCACAAGCCGGACGTGGTGTTCGCGGACTGGGCGCCGGGCTTCGACGGCATGGGGCTTTTGAAACGGATCCGCCGCGACGACGACAGCCCGAACCCGTTCGTGCCGGTCATCGTCGTCACCTCGATGTCGGACAAGGAACATGTGCTGACGGCGCGCGATCTCGGCATGACGGAATTCATCGCCAAGCCGTTCTCGCCGAAGCTGATTTACCTGCGGCTCCGCATCATCGCCGAACAGCCGCGTTCGTTCGTCCGCACCGGCGATTTCTTCGGCCCCGACCGCCGCCGCCGTCAGATCAACGTCGATCAGAACCGCCGCGACGACACCAAGAACGGCAGCGCCGGCGCGGCCAGCAAGCAACGCCAGGAAAGCGTCGCCTGATATGCTCCGGCTTCTCGTCTACTGGCGCCGGCCGCAGGGCCCGGCAAGGCTGGCGAGCCGCTGCCTGTATCTGGTTTGCGCCAGCGCCGCCTGATTTCCCGTTTGCTGAACGGCAAGGGTCTCTCAAATGCGACGGGCGTCATATTTCCGACATCAATCCGGCAAATAAGCTTCTTTTGAATTCGATCGCGGCCTCTGTCACTTGTTCAGACATGGAGGCCGCATGCGCGCCTTCGCCGTCGCAGGCGCCGCGCACCCGGCGCGGCAAAGGAGGGACCATGAAAGACATGATCCAGAACGGCGATTTGCTGGTCTATCTTGCGGACAACCCGATCGAGATCGAGGCCGCCCAGCGACTTCGCTATCAGGTATTTTACGAAGAAATGGGCGCCGTCCCGTCGCTGACGGCCAGGCGTGAACAGATCGACGCGGACCCGTTCGATCACGTCTGCGATCATCTGCTGGTGGTCGACAAGGCGCGGTCCAACGGCAAGCCGTTCGTCGCCGGCACCTATCGGCTGCTCAGGCGCACCGTTGCCGAACAGGCCGACGGGTTCTATTCCCGAAACGAGTTCGATCTTTCGTCGCTGATGGGCTACCCCGGCGAGATCGTCGAACTGGGCCGGTCCTGCGTGCATGCGGATTACCGCTCGGGCGCGACGATGCAGCTACTGTGGCGCGGCATCGCCGACTACCTGGACACCCACGGCATCGAGATGATGTTCGGCTGCGCCAGCTTCCCGGGCACGGATCCGGATGCATTTCAGTCCGGGCTGTCGTATCTGCACCACAACCACCTGGCGCCCGCGGACATCCGCCCGCGCGCCCGCGATACCCGCTTCGTCGACATGGGCAAGATCGCCCAGGACGGCCTTGACCGGCGTTCGGCACTGAGCGAGCTGCCGCCGCTGATCAAGGGATACCTTCGCGTCGGCGGGGTCGTCGGTGACGGCGCCGTGATCGATGAACAGTTCAACACAACGGATATATGCGTGATCGTCGAATGTACGAAAATTACCGAGAGATACCGTCGCCACTACAGACCATCTGGAACATCCTAGACGACTATGCGGCGACAAAAACGTCGGTGACCCGCGCCGTCTTCAGGGCCGGCGCATTCTCGCTGCTGACCCTCGGCCTGATCGGTCCGTATGCGCTCAGCGGCGCCCTGTACCCGGCCGCCAAACGGCCCATCGCCAGATTGTGGTATCGGGCGTGCCAGAAAATATGCGGTCTCAGGGTGCGCGTGCACGGCACACCGAACGCCGACGGCGCGACGCTTTTCTGCGCCAATCATGTTTCATATCTGGACATCATCGTGCTGGGCGCGCTTTCCGATGCCCGCTTCGTCGCCAAGAAGGACGTCGCCGCGTGGCCGCTGTTCGGGCTTCTGGCGCGCATGGCCGACACCATTTTCGTGACCCGCGAGCGCAGCAAGGCACCCGGCGACTGCGGGCAGCTCAAACGTGCGCTGGATGCCGGCGAGAAACTGTTCCTGTTCCCCGAAGGCACATCGTCGAACGGGCTTTCGGTGCTGCCGTTCCGCTCGACCCTGTTCGCCGCCGTCGAACCCAAAAATACCGCACCGGACGTCGTCATGCAGCCGGTCTCGATCGCCTATGCCCGCTATGCCGACGGCCGCCGGCTGAAGGGCGAGTTGAGCGATCTATATGCCTGGTACGGCGACATGACACTGGCCGGGCATTTGCTCAGCGTCTTCGGCCTCAAGGGCTGCGTCATCGACGTCACCTTCATGCCGGCCATCCACCCGGTCGCTTTTCCGAACCGCAAATCGCTGGCCGAAGCCTGCCACCGCGCCGTGCGCCAGAGCGTGCTGAAATCGCACAGAGGTTATTGAGCGGATACTGAGAGGATATTGAGAGGATATTGAGATGGGCCTGCTGAACCGCGCGACGCTACTTGTTGTAGAACAACTCATACAGCGCCCGGGAAACCTCGCCTTCGAGCGGGAACGACAGCATCCCCATGACGTCGTAGCCGAGCAGCCACGGCATCACATAAAAGCGGATCATATAAAAGAACCAGGCCACGAACAGCGGCACCAGCGGCTCGACCAGAAAGCCCGGGGTTAACGGCCGGAACACCGCCAGGATCGGGTCGGTCAGTTTGACGAACATCTTCATGAAGGCGAAGTTGCTGTCGATCGGCAGGAACAGGTTCATGGCAACCCGCCCGACCAGCGTCCACATGATCATCCCCAGAACATAATCGATGGCGATAACCCAACCCGGGAATCCGGCGACAGCGTCTTGCATGGCGTTTGAACTACTCTCGTGGTTAGCGTTCAGGCTGTTGATGAAACGAGAAAATCACAGCATGCCGCTAAAGACAATGGAGGCAAAACAATGGGGGACGGAATGATCCGCCCCCCAGAGCTTTTGCTTATCGAAAGGACCTGACTTAGTGGTCCTTACCGAGGATCGATTCACCCGAAGGCACACGGACTTCGTCCACCATGGCCTGGGTTTCCGCATCCGGTTCCGGCGTCGCAAGCGACACCACGACCATCGCGATCAGGCTGGCAACGGCACCGATGATGCCGAAGCGCAGGTGATCGATACCCATCCACGGCTCCATGCCGCCCCACCGGACCTGGTAGAGGTAGAGGGTGCCGACGCCGAGGCCGACAACCATCCCGGCAATGGCGCCCGGACGGTTGGCGCGTTTCCACCAGATGCCGAGCACCAGCGGGAAGAACAGCCCCGACATGGCGAAGTCGAACGCCCATGCCACGGCCCCCAGAATGGTGGTCAGCTTGAGACTGGCGATAAACGCACCGGCCGCCCCGATCCCGATCAGCAACACCCGCGCAACGATGAGACGGTGCTTGGTGTCGGCTTTCGGGTCGATGATCTTGTAGTACAGATCGTGGCTGAGCGCGTTGGCGATGGCCAGAAGCAGGCCGTCCGCGGTCGACATGGCGGCTGCCATACCACCCGCTGCGACAAGACCGGAAA
The DNA here is from genome assembly GCA_021555105.2 of Thalassospiraceae bacterium LMO-JJ14. Classification (NCBI taxonomy): domain Bacteria; kingdom Pseudomonadati; phylum Pseudomonadota; class Alphaproteobacteria; order Rhodospirillales; family Thalassospiraceae; species Thalassospiraceae bacterium LMO-JJ14. The sequence goes on along the minus strand of CP134604.1, from coordinate 877,350 downwards.
TCACGTACGGAAGACCCGCGATTTCAGGTGTCGCAAGGACGACAATGCCGGAGCGCATGAAGAACTCGTTCAACTGCAGGAGACCATCCTTGTTGCTGTCGACGAGGTACAACATGTTCACCGATGACCAGTTCTTGACCCACGCCAGGTTCTGCACTTCCTCGAACGACCGGCCGATGATGCTGGTTGCAAGATTCGGATCGATCAGCTGCAGCTTCGTCAGCGTGGCCAGAGCCGGCGCCGTGAAGTACAGCAGGAAGATGAAGAACAGCGACCATGCCACCGAACGGCGTGCGTCGCGAACGGACGGCGTCGTGAAGTAGCGCATGAGGATGTGCGGCAGCGAGGCTGTCCCCATCATCATACAGGCCGCCAGCGTGGCGAACTTCCAGCTATCCATGCCGCCACCCGGTGCGAAGTGCGGCGTCTTCAGAATGCTGACGCCACCGAACGGCGGTTTGTCGACAGCAGGTACCCCGAGACCGATCAACGGCTCGAGTTCCTGAATACGCTGCACCGCATCGCCGTACGAGAAGTGCGGGATGATCCCGAAGCCCTGCTTGTTGGACATCCAGATAACCGGCACCAGGTAGGCGACGATCAGCACGATGTACTGCGCCACCTGCGTCCACGTCACGGCCCGCATCCCGCCGAGCATCGAGCACAGCAGAATACCGAGAAGGCCGAACCAGACACCTGCTTCGAACGGAATGTGAAGCGCCCGCGAAGCAATCGTCCCGGATGCGTTGATCTGTGCCGTCACATATGTGAACGACGCCAGCACCAGAACGCATACCGCACAGAAGCGGGCCAGGTTGCCGCCGTAACGGGTACCGATGAAGTCAGGCACCGTGTAGCAACCGAACTTGCGCAGGTACGGAGCCATCAGCGAGTTGACCAGCACATAACCGCCGGTCCAGCCGATGATGAAGCCGAGATAGCCGTAACCACCGAAGTAGATACCGCCGGCCAGCGCCACGAACGAAGCACCGGACATCCAGTCCGCCGCCGTCGCCATGCCGTTGTAGACCGCCGGGACTTCGCGTCCGGCCACGTAATACGCATCGACCTGCATGGTTCGCGAAAGCCAGCCGATCAAGGCATAGATGGCAATCGTGAAGGCAACGAACAGAATACCGATGGTGTCGGCACCGACACCCATCTGTTCGAGCAGCGCCATAAGCAGCACGAAAACAAGAAACCCGCCGGTGTACATGCCGTACACACGACCGAGATTTTCAATAAAACTACCCTTCATGATGATGTCCCCCTATTCGCCGCTAAGGCCGGCTTCGTCATCGATTTTGTCCTGCATCTTGTTTTGGATAAAGATGAGCGCAACAAAAACGATCAGGGAGCCCTGAACACAGAAGTAGTAACCAAGCGGAAAGCCGATGAATGTCATACTGTTCAACGACGCCGCGTTCCACGGCAGCACAAAGGCGAAGATAAACCAAATAATCAAAACCCCGAACGTGAGGTTTCTGGTTTTCACCCAATGCTGCTGACGGACTTCATTTATGTTATCAGCCATAATGATTGAATCCCCTCAGACGTTTCATCCCCAAATAACGCGCATTTACACGAATGCGACTCACTTTATACTGCATTATTCTTCGTTGAGCGCAACAGGTTCGGCGAATTCGCCGGGATTGACCCTTGACATATTGGAAAACCGCCAGATGACTTCCGCGAATCGAAAGTTGCCGCATGCTGCATTTTGAATTTTCCAAGATCGGCGAATACTGGCGTTTATTTGCCTCCGGTTTCAATCTCCGCCGTCACGCCGGTGCCTTGGATAGTATTGATACCATTGAGGAATTTGCCATAACGCGCAGCGCGTTCATCGCCCAGAAAACGCTCTTCGGCTATGTTAAAACGCGTATGGGCACGAAATATCCGGAAATGTTCCGCGACGATAATATTATCCGCTCCGTGAACATCGCCAAGATGCACGTTTTCGTTGCATGTCTTTCGGATTTCAGCATTTGGGTCGTAGCCACCGCCTTTACGCAGACCGGCATCGACGATTCGCAACGCCGCGACATCGCACTGCGCATCTTCAAGAACGGCCTTGCACAGAATACCGACACATCCGTGGCTGAATTTTCACCCGACGAGGCGGTCGGCAGCTTCAAGGCCCGGCTTGCGGCGGTCGATTGGGCCGGCACCGCCGGGACTCGCGATAATTTCACGCAAAGTCCGGCCGCGGTCGTCAAGTGGGCGCCGATCGCCGACCAGCTCAAGAAGTACGATGTCGAATATGTGGAAAATTCCGTCAAATTCGCCTGGAACAACATCCGCCGTCAGTTTGAAAAGCGGCTCGATGCGGAAAATCTCGCCAAGCGGCTGGCGGACACGGGCACGGGCGCCATGCTCGCGGACGGCGCATCGGGCTGAAGGCGTCTATATATATAGTCTATATATAATAGGCGGCAGGGAATGAACGGCCGCAAATAAACGGCCGCAAGTAGACGGGAGGACACGAATGAGTTTTGATCCCCCTAAGGGCACGCTTTCCGGTCTGCCGCTGCGCTCGGTGCCGGCCATTGTCGCCGACACGGAAACCACCGGGCTCGATACCGCCAACGACCGGGTCATCGAGATCGCCGCCGTCCGCGTTCTGAACGGCGAGGTCCTCGACGACGGTTTCGCCGAGCTGGTACAGCCGGGCTTGCCGGTGCCGGCGAAGTCCACGGAAATTCACGGCATCACCGATGCCGATCTGACGGACGCGCCACCGTTCGCCGACGTTATGGAGCGGTTCGCGAAATGGACCGGCAATGACGTTCTGATCGGCTATTCACTGGGCTTCGATCTTGCCATTCTTGAAGCCGAGCACCGCCGCGCGGGTCTGAAATGGACGCCGCCCCGAAATCTCGACGTGCGCCATCTGGTGCAACTGGTGGCGCCGGACCTGCCCGGGCAGTCCCTCGATATCACCGCCGAATGGCTGGGCATCGAAATCACCGAACGCCATCGCGCCATGGGCGACGCCCAGGTCACGGCGCAAATTTTCAATGCCCTGATCGACAAGCTGAAAAGCCGCGATATCGTGACCCTGGCACAGGCCGAGCGTGCGTGCCGCAATCTCGCCAGCCATATGAGCGCCGAGGCGCAGGCCGGCTGGCACGAAGTCGCCGGCGGCGGCGGCAATGACGCCCTGCTGCTGGCCCGAATCGACAGTTATCCGTATCGCCACCGGGTTTCCGACGTGATGCATGCGCCGCCGATCGGCATCGATGGCGCGACGTCCCTGAAAGAAGCCCTGGCGACGATGATCGACAAGCGGATCAGCTCGGTCTTCATCACCCCCGACGAGACCGCCGGCGGCGCCGAAGCCGATGCCGACCGGTGGGGCATCCTGACCGAGCGCGACGTGCTCAGGGCGATCGCCGAAAAGGGCGCCGGGGCGCTGGAACAAAAGGCCGACAGCTTCGCCATCCGCCCGCTTGTGTCGATCCGCGACGACGAATTCGTGTACCGGGCGATCACCCGGATGTCGGGACGCAACTTCCGCCATCTCGGCGTCACCGATGCCGCCGGCAGGCTGAGCGGCGCGCTGAGTGCGCGCGATCTGTTGAAACAGCGTGCCGGTGATGCCATGTCGCTCGGCGATTGCATCGAAGCGGCCGGCACCGCCGCCGATCTCGGCAGCATCTGGGAAAGCCTGACCATGGTCGCGGCGTCGTTGTCCGCCGAAGGCGTCGACCCGCGCAATACCGCCGCCATCATCTCGCAGGAATTGCGCACACTGACCCGGCGCGCCACGGAACTGGCCGAAGCGCAGATGATCGACGAAGGCCGGGGCCTGGCACCGGTGCCGTATGCGATGCTGGTACTGGGATCGGGCGGGCGCGGCGAGAGCCTTCTGGCGATGGATCAGGACAACGCCGTCATATATGAAAAAGGCGATCCCGGTTCCGAGACCGACAAATGGTTCGAACGGCTGGGCGAAATCACCGCCGACACCCTGGACAGCGTCGGCGTCGTCTACTGCAAGGGCGGCATCATGGCCAAGAACGAGGCGTGGCGGAAGGATGTCGAACACTGGCGCGAAACCGTGGCGACGTGGATCGGCAAGGGCAAGGCCGAGGACATCCTCAACAGCGATATCTTTTTCGACGCTCGCCCGGTGTACGGCGACGATGCGCTCGGCGATGCCTTGCGGGCCGACGCCATTGACGCCGCCGGCGGCAACAAGCTGTTTTTACAGAGCATGGCCATCAAGGCCGCCGACTTCGAAAGTCCGCTCGGCTGGTTCGGCCGCATCAAGACCGAAAACGGCCGTCTCGATCTCAAGAAAGGCGGCATCATGCCGATTTTCTCGGCGGCCCGCGTATTGTCGCTCAGGCTCGGCATCGACGCGCGCGCGACCCCGGAACGCCTCGCCGCCGCCCGCGACATGGATATCCGCGGCGCTCACCATATCGACAACCTGATCGACGCGCATCGCATCCTGCTCGATGCGATCCTGCGCCAGCAGCTCCGCGATATCGAAGCCGGACTCAAGCTGTCGAACAAGGTCGAAGTGGCACAACTGGACAACCACGAGAAGCAGGAACTTGTCTGGGCTCTGGAGCAGTCGCCCGGGATCACCGATCTGCTCGGCACGCCGGCACGATTCTAGATCAATCGGACGTGTTGCCAAACGGGACGCGGGGATGGATGTTGTGGTGAACAGAATAAACGAGAAACCGACACCCGACATGTCCGCACCCGAAAACGATACGCTGAGCGAGATGCTTGAAGGCAGCCCGATCGGTGCCGCGATACTCGATCTGCACAGCGGGAAGCGCAAATTCGTGAACTCGGCTCTGGTCCGGATGTTCGGCGCGGCGTCGCACGCAGACATGCTGTCGCGCGACATCGACGAGACATGGGCCGACCCGGACGAGTTGCACCGCGCCTTCGGTATTTTCCAGAGAAACACCCTGGTGAATTTCGAAGCCGAAAGGCGGCGCTTCGACGGTTCGAACTGGTGGGTCCTGATGAACACGCAACCGGTAACGTTTCAGGGCGCCAAGGCCGGCATTGTCTGGCATGTCGATATCACGGATCGCAAGAAAGCCGAGGACCAGCTGGTCGCGGCACGCATCGAATCGGAAAAGGCGAACCATGCCAAATCCGAATTCCTGGCCCACGTCAGCCATGAGCTGCGCACCCCGCTGAACAGCATCCTGGGCTTTTCGGAAATTCTGCTGTCGCCCCCCACGCCCGTGATGACGGCCCAAAAACAGACCGAATATGCCCGCAGCATCCACGATTCAGGTCAGCACCTGCTGGGCATCATCAACAATATTCTCGACATATCTAAAATCGAAGCCGGTGAATTCAAGCTCCATGAAACCAGCTTCGAACTGGGCGATGCACTTGCCGATGCATGCCACCTGCTGCACGGAATCGCCGCCAAGAACGACATCCGTATGCGTTATGAACCTGCACCGGCGCCGCCGAAAATCCATGCCGACGAGCGGATCATCAAGCAGATTGCAATGAACCTGTTGTCGAATGCCATCAAGTTCAATGTCTCCGGCGGCAGCGTTGTGATGACGTCGGAAACCGCGGCCGACGGCGCCATATCGATCTCGGTACGCGATACCGGCATTGGCATTTCCGGCGCGGATATTCCGAAGATTCTGGAACCGTTCGGACAGGTGCGCGACAGTGCGCACCGCAGCCATCAGGGAACCGGTCTGGGATTGTCGCTGTCCAAATACCTGGCGGAACTGCACGGCGGCACACTGACGATTGCCAGCGAACCGGGCAAGGGAACCGAGGTTCGCATATCGCTGCCGCCGGAGCGCATGATCTCGAAATAGCGCCGCGCGCGCTCACCCGGACATTGCATATTCAGCCGGACTTCCCCAGATTACAAAAAGGCCCCCCGAGAAACACAGCCAAAAGAATCCAACAAGAGGAACTTCCCCATGAAACCGAGAATTGTCAGAGCCAACGAAAGCAAAACCAAGATCGCCCCGGACGATCTGTTCGTCGGTCAGGTCCTGCAGGACCAGGTGTTCGTCCCCGAAGACCCGTCGCGCCTGCGCGTGACGCGCGTCACGTTTACGCCGGGCGGGCGCACCAACTGGCATGCGCATGCCGTCGGACAGATCCTGTATGTGCTTTCCGGCGTCGGGCGCTATCAGATGGACGGCGGCCCGGTTGAGGAAATCCGCCCTGGCGACACCGTGGTCATCCCGCCGAACACGCGTCACTGGCACGGCGCCGCACCGGACCAGATGATGTGCCATCTGGCGCTTTCCGAATCCGACGATCAGGGCAACGCCACGGACTGGCTGGAACCGGTCAGCGAAGGCGACTACACAACCGCACCCAACTGATCCAGATCATGTAAGTTGGCGACGTGTCGTCACATAATGATCGCCGCTCGTGTTATAGCGCGAGCGGCATTCAGGCAGGTGGGATGAAGCCATTTCCATATTCGTAAAATTTTGCGGCGCGGCCGAGACGGTCACCGGATCGTGTTACTGGATTCGTCATCCCGGCGGGGAGTTCCTTGTCGACTGCGGCATGTTCCAGGGCTCGAAGACCCTCAAGGAACTCAACTACGGCGCTTTTCCGTTCGATCCCCGGAACATCGATTTCGTTCTGCTGACGCATGCGCACATCGATCATTCGGGGCTTATCCCGAAGCTCATCAAGGACGGCTTTGAAGGCCCCGTCTATGCCACCGAAGGCTCGATCGACCTGCTGTCCTACATGCTGCCGGACAGCGGCTACATTCACGAACGCGAGGTCGAACATCTGAACCGGCGCAAGCACCAGCGCGGCAAAAAGGCGGTCCAGCCGATCTATACCCGCGCCGACGGGGAAAACAGCCTCGAGAGCTTTCGTGCCACCGCATACGAACAGTGGATCGAACCCGGCCCCGGCGTGCGGGCGCGGTTCTGGAATGCCGGGCATATCCTTGGCGCCGCCTCGATCGAGATCGAAATCCTGAACGTGGAGAAAACGCCGCAGACGCTGCGCATCCTTTTCTCAGGCGACATCGGCCCCGACGGCAAGTTGTTTCACCCCGATCCGGAAGCGCCGGAAGGGTGGGATTTCGTGGTCTGCGAAGGGACTTACGGCGACCGTGTCCGCACCGACGCCGACGCCGATGAGCGGCGTCAGATGCTGGGAGATGAAATCCGTAGCGCGTTGTCGCGCAAGGGGGTTCTGCTGATCCCCGCGTTTGCCGTTGAGCGAACGCAGGAACTGCTGGCCGATATTTCGATGCTGATGAAGTCGGGCGATATCCCCAAGGTGCCGCTGTTTCTCGACAGCCCGTTGGCGATCCGTGCGACCCGTGTCTTCCGTGCGCACAGCGGCGACCTGCTGGACGCCGGTGCGGGTGCCGAATTCCTCAACGATCCCGCCGTTCATTTCACCGAAACCGTCGAGCAGAGCAAATCCATCCATCGATACAGCGGTGGCGTCATCATCATGGCGGCGAGCGGCATGTGCGACGCCGGGCGTATCCGCCATCACCTGAAAAAGTATCTGCCGTCCACGGAAAACACCGTCATGATGGTCGGCTATCAGGCGCCGGGAACCCTCGGCCATCTTTTGGAACAAGGTGCAAAAGCCGTCCGCATTCAGGGCGAAGACGTAAAAGTCCGCGCGCATATACGCCAGGTCGACTTCTATTCCGGGCACGCCGACCGCGACGGACTGATGCAATGGGTACGCGAACGCCTGCCGGTCAAGCACAAGATCATCCTGACGCACGGCGAGGACCATGCGCTCGCCGGCCTCAAGAAAAGCCTCGGTGAGGCGGGGATCGACCCGAAGACGGTGTATATTCCTGCGTTCGACGAAGAGTTCGATCTGGTGCGCGGGCTGACGTCGAAAACCAGCAAGCGGAAATTGCGGCGCATTCAGTCGCCAGCCCTCGCCGGTGCCGACTGGCACAACGACCTGGCGCAGTTCTCGCTCGATCTCAGAGAGGCGCTCGATGCCGCCGCGGACGAAAAATCGCGGGGCGTTATTCTGCGCCGGTTACGCCGCGCGCTCGAAAAAGGCCGCTGAACCGCAGTTCCGGGCCGCAGGATTATATCAGCCGGTGTTATTGATTGTCATCGCCGGCCCGGCGCCCGCCGAACAGGTTTGAACGGCCAAGGCTCAGCAACGCGTCATCTTTCAGGCGGAAGGGCGAGCGGCTCACTTCCCGGGCGGATTCGCGCAGTTCGTCCTCGAGAAAATCAAGCTCCTGACCGGCCGCCTGCAATGTGGCGATTACGTCCTCGACGTCGCGATGTCGCGCTGCGGCGAGCGCCCACAATATCGCTGCGCGCATGCCGCTCTTGCAGTGCGCGAAAATCGGCGCCGGCAGATCGATAACCGCGCGCTCGAACCGGTCGATGACGTCGGGCTCGAAAATCTCGTGGCCTTCCGTCGGGCTATGTGCGTATGCGAGACCGTTCGCGTGCGCAAGCCGTTCGGCATCGTGCGAAAGCAGATAAGTGCCGATTTCATCGTCGGGCCGCAGGTTAAGCACCGATGCGAAACCTGCGGCGCGAAGGGCGTCGAAATCCTCGCTCGTCACCTGCGGGCCGATCGTGAATTCAGGTGTTATGCTGACGTTTTCGAGCACGCTTCTCGGGTTCCTTGTTCTATTTACGCCGCCGCCTTTCCGCTGCGCCGTCATCTTATGTGTTTCACCTTTGCGGCGACACCACTAGACTGGATTTGATTTTCCAGCCTTGTGCGCCACATGTCACACAGGAATGCATGAAAAATGGACAATACCGATACGAAAATCCTGGAGATTCTGCAGACCAACGCTGCCCTTTCCGCACATGACGTCGCGGAACAGGCCGGCATCGATGAAAGAACCTGCGCGGATCGTATAAAACAGCTTGAGGATGACGGCGTCATTCAGCGCCGCGTGGCGATTCTCGATCCGCGCAAGGTCGGCGTGAACATGACCGCCTTTGTCGCCATCACCACCCCCGAACACAGCCCGGAATGGCTGGATCAGTTCCACAGCGCGGTCAACGGGTTCCCCGAAGTGGTGGAATTTTACCGTATGAGCGGGCAGGTCGACTATCTGCTGCGTGTCGTCGTGCCGGATATCGATGCCTATGACGCGTTCTACAAAAAGCTGATCGCGGCCGCGAAACTCAAGGATGTCAGCTCGACGTTCGCGATCGAACAGATCAAGTACACGACGGTACTGCCCTTGAAACCGGCGGATTGATCCAGGTCATTTATCGCAACCCCTGCGTGTCATACTATTACCATACGACAAAACCGCCCGGATCGCGGGCGGGGGAGCGGAGTGAAGATACATGCCAAACCGAAAACTGAAGGATATCGTCGCACGTCAGGAACTTGTCCATGCGTCCATCAGTGACAGTGTCGCCGATACCGTCAAGCGCATGCAGCGCAACCATGTCGGCGCGGCGGTCATTCTAGGTGCCGACGGCGAACTGAAGGGCATTTTCACGGGCTCGAACCTTTTCAACGACGTTCTGGAGCCGAAGCTGGACCCGCTTGAAACCTGCATCGCCGAGGTGATGACGGAAAATCCGATCTGCCTGCATTGCGAACAAACGGGTATCGAGGCGGTGCGCCACATGCGCGAGCACGGCATCCGCCATATTGTCGTCGTCAAGGATGGCGATGAAGGCTACGGCGTCGTGTCGATCCGTGATTTCCCGAACGAGGAACTCGGCGATTACGAAAAGGAATTCGAGTTCGAAAGAAAGCTGTGGGAATCGATCTGACGCAGCGTACCGGTTCAGCCGGACAGGCCGCTGGCCAGTAAGATCAGGCACGTCACGACCCCCATGACCGGCACCCAGATGTAGACCGTGAAGCTGCCTTCCGGGGCGGGCGTGCCGCGCCGCTTGATGATGAACAACGCCATGTTCACCAGCGTGAAGATCACCAGAACAATGCCGGATGTCCATTCCGCGAGATTTTCCAACGGCGTCGTCAACGCCAGCACCAGCACCAGACCTGTCACCGCCGCCGTTGCGATCAACGGTGTCCGTGTGCGGGCATCGATCCTTGCGAACAGCGCCGGGACACTGCCCTGCTTGCCGAGCCCGTAAAGAACCCGGGACGCCATGATGATCTGGATGATGACCCCGTTCAGCGTGGCGACAATGGCAATTAGCGTGATGACCACCGGCGAAGCCCCGGTGATGTGGCCGAACACGAAACTCAGCGGCGCCGGCGATACCGCCAGCTCATCCAGCGGCACCGACAGGATCGCCACTGCCGTGACCATGAAATAGATCAGCGTACCGAGCCCGAGCGTCAGGAAAATCGCCCACGGCAGCGTCTGCTCGGGGTTTTTCACCTCCTCCGCCAGATTGACGATGTCCTCGAAGCCGATGAAGGCGAAAAATGCCAGCAACCCGGCGCTCGAGATACCGGCCCACGCCGCCGCGTCGCCCAGCGGCGGGAATACGCGTGGCAGTTCCGCCAGGATTGCCGGGTCCTGATAAATGCCAACGAAGACGATCGCCAGCAGCGCGCCCGCCTCGAAAATCGTGAACAGGCTGGCGAACAGCACCGATTGCATGATTCCCCAGGCGGCGATGCCGCCCAGGGCGAGGACGATCGCGACGACCAGCAGCGGCGCCGGCACATCGATGAACTCGCGGATGTATCCGGTGCTGCCGACGGTGATCGCCGACGACGACACGGTGCCGGACAGGATCACCAGAAACCCGACGATCGCCGACAGTGTGCCTGAATTGAATCCGGCGCGGACATAGGCCGCCTCGCCGGCGCTGACCGGGAAGCGCGCCGAAAGCTCGGCGAACGACGCCGCGCTGAAGGCCATGACCACGGAGGCCAGCACGAACGCCACCGGCGCATGAATACCGGCGCGCCCGGCGGCCGCCCCCAGCAGCACATATATCCCGGCACCGATGGTGACGCCCAGACCGTAAAGTACGACCAGAGGCAGCGATAGAGAACGGTTAAGCTCGGCCATCGGCACTTCTACGAATTTTTTGCATCGGCGTCGACTATAACCTGCGCAGCGAATCTGTGGGTGACGTATATCAATGTCCGGCGCAAAAACAGCCGATATCATGCTTGCCCCTTTGAACAGACATAAGAATGGAAGGGAGAAGGATATGTTCAAAACGATCATGGTGCCCGTCGATCTCGCCCACAAAGACCTCGTTCAGCGCGGGGTCGATGTTGCCTGCGATCTGGCGGCCCACTACGACGCGACGATGCACCTCGTCGGTGTCACCGCTGCCGCGCCGGGACGCGCGGCGCACAGCCCGGCGGAACTGACGGCAAAACTGCACACGTTCGCCGACAGCCTGACCGATCGGCACGCCATCCGGGTGCAGACGAAAACCGTCGTCTCGCACGACCCGGCGGTCGATCTGGAAGACAGGCTCGTTGAAGCGGCCAGCGAGATCGGCGCCGATCTTGTGGTGATGTCGTCGCACAAGCCCGGCATAATGGATTTTTTCTTTACCTCGCATGCCGGCACGCTGGCGACGCACACGGACTTGTCGGTCTTTATCGTGCGATAGCATCCGGCCCCGGTATGTGTCCGGGGCAAGCCGCGGATTTTTTCTTCAACGGCGCCGTCTCCGCGGTTAACATTCTGCGGGGTGGTGAATGTCGTCGTGTCGCGTCAGGCGGCCCGCATCACGAACCGCAGGATGAAACGGGCACACGGTCATCATGTTTCTCGAGCAGTTGAACGAGCATCAAAAGCGCGCCTTTCTGGTCCTCGCGCAACGGGTCACCCAGGCCGACGGCGAGGACTCCGCCGACGAGCACGCGGCGCTGGATGCACTGTGTCTGGAAATGCAGATCGCCTTCGACGTCGACATGAAAGCGATCCTCGCCGACATCAACGTCAGTCATTTCGACAGCCACAGCACGCGCGTCATCGCCGGGCTGGAACTGATGCGCATGGTCCATGCGGACGATTACGTGCACGAGGCCGAGATCGCCGAAGTCCTGGCGATCTGTCAGGCGATGGAATTCACCGATCCCTGGATCGTCACCATGCGCGAATGGGCAAAGCGGCTGAGCTGGGCCGAGGAAGACCCCCTCGACAGCCAGCGCGCCGAGTATCATACGATGCTCGTCGGTTATGCGAAGCGGATCATCGCCGGGGCCGAGCCCCAGAGCTGAAATCAGAGCTGAAATCAGGGCCGATCTCAGGGCCGATCTCAGTCCCGGGCACACGAGACCATGCGGTAATTCAATATGCGCCACGTTTACCCGTTCCCCGCCAGCCGCTATAAGCGGCTTATGCAGAAATTATTTCCAGGCAGGCCGTGACTCCGGAGAGCAGCACAAAGCAGGGGCGTTTGCGGCTATACCTCTCGGTTATCGCGGCACTGTTTCTGATCGCCTGCGGCTTGACGGTCTATGGCACGCTGCAGGACATCCGCGCCAGCGTTGAACGGGATAATGAAATTCTGGCCGCAGAGGTCCGTGACGCGGCGCAGGAGATCGAACGCCATCTCGCCGACCGCCAGAAACTGGTGCAGCAGTTCGCTGACGAGAACCCGGCGCGCCTGAACGCGCTTGCCGACACGCCCAACGATGCAGAATTGCGGCATCGGATCGCCGCCAGCCTGCGCCAGCGGTTCCCCGGATACTTCACGTTCACCATTGCCGACCGTGATGGCAATGACCTGATCGACGATCTGGAAGGCTTCGTCGGCACGGCATGCGTCGACAGCATTCGCGAATACGTGGGCCATTTGACCAGCCCAACCGGCGCCGGCGCCGATTACCGGACCGTCATTCATCCGCAGGCCAACAATTATCATTTCGATGTCATGGCGCCGTGGATGGACGGCGACGACGTGAAGGGCGTGTTTTTCGTCAGTTTCTTTCCAACCGCGTTGCGCAGCATTTTGCAGGCGAATCAGGGTGCCGGACACCAACTGGCGATCATCAACACCGCGCGGCCGTATCTGCTGGAGGTCAACAGCCTCGGCGCGCGCGACAAGATATCCGCACGCCGCGACATCAATCTGACGCAAGACGAACAAGCGCGCATCAAGGCGGCTGTGGACATTCCCGGGTCGTACTGGCGTGTCGTCGGGTATCCCAGGGCGAACCTGCATGAACAGTACCGCGCCGATGCCTGGTTCAGGACGAGCATGATCCTGTCACTGATCGGTTTTATCGCCGGGGCCGCGGCCATGCTTGTCGGCAAACGACGCCGCACCTGAAAATCCATGTTCAGGTGATGACATCGCGTCTCGCCCACCCTAAGTAAATAAAAACAACAGATAACGGGAGACACACCATGAGCCAGCTCGACGCCGCCGGTACGCCGGAAAATCTCGCCCTGCCGCTCAAGGTCTATTGGCAGCCGGGCTGTTCCAGTTGCCTGAAAACCAAGGAATTTCTGCTTGAGCACGGCGTCCCCTTTCAGTCCGTCAACGTGCTTGACGACGAACAGGGTTTCCGGGAACTCGAAGCGCTGGGTGTGCGTCTGGTGCCGATCGTCGCGCGCGGCCCGGTGTGGGCCAACGGCGCGGTATTTCGCGACGTTGCCAAGGTCGCCGGTTTCGAATACGGCGGCCACAAAATGCTCACGCCCGAGCAGTTGAAGGACAAGGTGCTGATGATCCTCGATGCCGCGGGCCGCTATCTGCAGCAAATCCCCGACGACAAGCTCGACGTGATCCTGCCCGGCCGGCCCCGTTCGTACCGCCAGCTCGTCTATCATGTGTTCGACATCCCCAAAGTGTTCCTGGACCGCGTCGAACACGATACGCCCTACACCTACGAGGCGCTGCTTTCGGTCCTGCCCGACGAGATGGCGACAAAACAGGACCTGCTCGATTACGGTGCGGCTAACCGCCAGCGTTTCGCCGAGTGGTGGGAACGTGACGGCACCGGCACCGATTTCAAACAACCCGGCAAAGTTTATTACGGCGAGGTCAGCCTGCACGAGGTTCTGGAACGCACCGGCTGGCATTCCGGCCAGCATACCCGTCAGATCATGCTGATGCTGCGCGAGAAGCTGGGGATCGAACCGGACGGGCCGCTCGACGATGCCGATTTCGAAGGCCTGCCGTTGCCGAAAAACGTCTGGGACAACGAACGCTCGTTCGACGAAGCCTCTTACGACGGCGATGTAAAAGAAAGTTGAGCTGGGGAACGCTCTCTCACCCGGCGGTGCGGCCACATCCCGCCGTCAAATGCGTCAGCACCAACGGCGTATCAGTGCAGCTCGGCACGGAGCTTCTGTCTGAGGACATCGATCGGCACCGTGCCGCCCTCGGCGTCGATGCACCAGAACGTCCAGCCGTTGCACGCCGGCAGGTTCTGAACCTTGGCGCCGACCTGGTGGATCGAGCCCTTGAAATCGGACGAGATCAGGGTGCCGTCGGCGCGTACCCGCGCCTTGTAGCGGCGCCGCGCATCGGTCAGTACGGTACCCGGCTCGAGCATGCCGCGTTCGACCAGCCAGCCGAACGGCACACGCGGCTCGTCTCGTTTTGAAGGCGAATTAAGCATTTCGTCCGTGGCCAGTTTCTTGACTTCGGCAATGCGTTGTTCTGCGTAGGCCACGTAACTTTTCTCCCGTTCCAGACCGACATAATTGCGACCGAGCCGTTTCGCCACCGCACCCGTGGTGCCGGTGCCGAAAAACGGATCGAGGATAGTGTCGCCGACTTCCGTCGACGCCATGATGACCCGGTGCAGAAGCGCTTCGGGCTTTTGCGTCGGATGCGCTTTCTTGCCGTCTTCGCCCTTCAGGCGTTCGCCGCCCGAACAGATCGGCAACAGCCAGTCGGACCGCATCTGCAGATCGTCGTTCAGCGCTTTCATGCTCTCGTAATTGAAGCGGTATTTGCTTTTTTCGTCGCGCGCGCACCAGATCATGGTTTCGTGCGCGTTGGTAAAGCGGCGGCCGCGAAAATTCGGCATCGGATTCGACTTCCGCCAGACCACGTCGTTGAGAATCCAGTAGCCCATATCCTGCAGCGTCGCGCCGACCCGGAAAATATTGTGATAGCTGCCGATGACCCACAGCGTGCCGTCGGGCTTCAGTACCCTGCGCGCGGCCTTGAGCCAGCCTTGCGTCAGATCGTCATAGGCCTTGAAGCTGTCGAACTGGTCCCAGGCATCGTCGACGGCGTCGACGCGCTTGTGGTTTTCCGGGCGCATCAGGTCGCCGGAAAGCTGTAAATTGTATGGCGGATCGGCGAACACCATGTCGATACTCGCCGCCGGCAAGCCGTTCATGAGGTCAATGCAATCCCCGACATGGATCTTGTTGATCCAGTTGTTTTTTGTATCTCTGCCCATGCGGCGCATCCTGAGTCACCGGGGATTCGCCGTCAACTATTAAATGGATTCAATGACTTAGAAGATGAATCGCAAGCTATATATTGAAATTAATAATGGTTAACGGGACAAGATATAGCATACGGCCGGATGATCCGCGACGCGGCGCACAAACGCCCTTAGCAATATTTTTGAGGAACATGTTACGACCGGCCACTTCCCAGACGCCGCCCACAGCTTTTTTCATGCACATCGTTGCGCGGATTGATTCCGCGAGCGCCGATTCAAACGCAACACCGATTCCTTACCGGCTAAGTTGACGGCGGGTCCTAGAGGTCATAGTAACCCAGAAATGTCGGAGAAATGCCGTCGATCCCACTGGCGCCGAACACCTTGGCCTGTATCGCCTTGAATGCGGTGGTATAAACCGCAAGGTTTTCGACATTGAGATTATCCGGCGCTGGCAAGAGTTCCCCCAGCGGGCCGGAATATCCGGCGACCGACAGCGCGATACGTGCACGCACATCGGTGAGTTGTGTCGTCGCGGCAATGTTCGGCAGCGTCAACGAAGCTTCAAATTCAGTGGCAAGCACCGCCACGGACAAACGTACGGCTGTGCCGTACTCGACCTTCCGGCCTTCCTCGGACTCTATGACGCAAAAGCGTTTCGCTTCTTGCACAAGTCCGTGATGCGATCCCCCTCCCTTTCCGGAAAAAAGCCGTCCGAGGATGCTGGTCTCGACCTCGGCCTTGGTCGTGTACTGATGGGATTGAACGTCCCATCGGTCGAGCGCGGATTCGCTTACGGACGGCCCCTGAGCCATCGCTGACATTTCACCGCCATGCGTTGTGCCGCGATCGGGTCCGGCGGCCATCAAGGCTGCAGACGTCTTCAAAGACAGCACATCGGGGGGCAGGTCGTTCGATATTCCGTCGGCGG
Organism: Thalassospiraceae bacterium LMO-JJ14; assembly: GCA_021555105.2. Taxonomy (NCBI): domain Bacteria; kingdom Pseudomonadati; phylum Pseudomonadota; class Alphaproteobacteria; order Rhodospirillales; family Thalassospiraceae; species Thalassospiraceae bacterium LMO-JJ14. Next base: position 861,155 of record CP134604.1, on the reverse strand, counting down.
CGATATACATAACCTCTCTCCTTGTTCTGATCCGATTTACAGTGAAACCGACAATCCGGCCCGGGACGCGATTACACCTAACTGATAATCAATATCCTGGATCAGCGTCATATCGCGGCGGATATAACCACCGATCACCGTGCCGGCGATTCCGCCGTTAACTTCTACCAAACTGCCAGAGTCACCGGGTTGCGTAATTAACCTCTCGGTCGCGTAGCAATCGGCATAACAGGCCAGGGCATTACCCAGGGAAACATGCGCGAACTTGCCGAACAACGCGGCGCGCGCATAACTGCCCTCGACTGTCAGAACATCAAGCGCCGCCGGAACGACGGACGTCCGGCCGGTCCTCGCACGGAAACCCGATTGAAACTCCACCAATGCGGCGTCGATGTCACCTTGCCCCGATAATACTAGAGCCGGATCGTTGGACCAGACCACTGTGCCAAGCGGTCCGCCCTGATCGTCCGTAACTTGCGTCCCGACGGATTGCGCCACATGTCCTGCCGTCAAAAAACCTTGCCGGCCCGATCCCCATTGCACATGAGGCCCCATGCGTCCGCTTGTCGCGTTTATCAACCTGTCGCCCGGGTTCGCATGACGGAAGCCCAGGGACACGGGCAGCACATTCAATTCCCCGGCCACTTCCGCTGCCTCTTTGCCCAACAGGGCGTCGAGGGCACCGCGTACCGAAGGGACTCTTTCTACTGGTGCAATCTCGTCGGAGTCGATACCGGCATCCGAGCGACTGGCGAGTACTGTCAGCTTTAGAGGACGGATACCTTCAGGTGGAACTTCAAGCCCGTAAGCAAATAATTCTCTGAAACTGGAGGGCCAAGGCAAATGCAGCCCCACTCCAAGCATCAAACCCCGGATTTCCGTTTTCTCGTTCTTTAAAAGGAGTTCGGAGAGCCATCGGGCCATCTCGACAAGGTGCTTCGGGGCAATGTCGTCACTGCCGAATTTCCGGCGCGTTGCGTCAGCAAATGCTTCGAGCGACATGGCGGCCCCCAAGGCGATTTTCTCTGTGCGTATACAATCATTGAGATTATACAAATTACCTGCGGAAAGGGAAGTTAATACCGGTCATCCGGGTGATGATGCGGTTTCTCAAGGCATCGCACCTTCGCTTTCGCGAGGGTTTTACGGAAAACAAAACCCGGCACTGCTCATATTATTTTCCGCGGGACGAGACGTATCTCAGCGCGGCGGCGGATGCGACGCCGCCAATGCGTCCCTGACCGGCGCGAAGCTTCTGCGGTGCGCGGGCGTCGCGCCGAGGCTCTGCAGTGCCGCCAGATGTTCCGCCGTGCCGTACCCGGCGTTGCGTTCCCAGCCGTAGCCCGGATAGCGCACGGCCAGATCGGCCATGATGCGGTCGCGCGTCACCTTGGCGATCACCGACGCGGCGGCGATGGAGAGCGATTTCTGATCGCCCTTGACGATACAGGCCGCCTCGAGCGGCAGCACCGGCAGCCGGTTACCGTCGATCAGCGCATAATCCGCTGCCGGATCAAGAGCGCGCACGGCATCGGCCATCGCCTTCATGGTGGCACCGAGGATGTTCAGCAGATCGATCTCGTCAACATTACAGATGCCGACGCCGACCTGCGCCGTGGCCATGATTTCATCGAAAAGCCGGTCCCGGGCGGCGGCGCGCATACGTTTTGAATCGTCCAGCGCGCGCCACAGCGGATCGTCCAGCACGGCACGGTCGAGGACCACCGCAGCCGCCACCACCGGGCCCGCCAGCGGGCCGCGCCCGGCCTCGTCGACGCCCGCGACGCGGACATGCCCGGCGCCCCAGGCCGCCTGTTCGCACCTCAGATCCGGACCTGCTTCAGGCATCGCCCTTGGGTGTGACAGGCTTCTTCTGGGCGGGCTTCTTCTGGGCGGGCTTCTTCTGGGCGGGCTTCTTGGCCGCGGTTTTCTTGGCCGCGGTTTTCTTGGCCGCAGGTTTTTTTCGGGCGGATTTTTCAGATGCCGCCGCCGCTTCGGGCGTTTCACCTGCCGCTTCGGGCACTTCTGCCGCCGCTTCGGGCACTTCTGCCGCCGCTTCGGGCACTTCTGCCGCCGCTTCGGGCACTTCTGCCGCCGCTTCGGGCGGGGCCGCGGTCTTGCCCCGGATCACCGGTGTGCGTGTCGATTTCCGCTTGCGGCGCAACTTGCGTACCTTCAGCGCAGCAATCCGCAAGCCGCGCTGGGTTTTGCTGCTGGCCTTCTCGGCGGCCAGCGCCACGGCCTCGGTTTCCGGCCCATAGACCAGTTTCAAAAGGTCCAGTGCCTCGGTCACGCCATAGCTCGCCAGCAGATGCAGACGCCGGGCCGTGAACACCCACAACGGCGAAAGCGCCAGCGAAAGCACCGTCACCGAGACGATCAGCCGGCGCCCTTCCTCGTCGAGCACACCGGACGCGATCCCGACGACGGCGAGCAGGAACGAGAACTCGCCGATCTGCGCCATGCTGATGCCGGCCAGAAACGCCGTCGACCATGGCTGGCCGAGAAACCGCAGGAAGCCGACATTGATGATGGTCTTGAACACCGTCACCATCAGGAACAGCATCGCCACCACACCGGCATTGTTCCACATATATGCCGGGTCGATCAGCAGCCCGATCGACAGGAAGAACACCATCATCAGGACGCTTTGGATCGGCAGCACGCTGTTCAGCATCGCGTGACGGGCCTGCGAATTGCCGATGATCAGTCCGGCGATGAACGCGCCATACGCCGCCGACAGGCCGATCAGACCGGCAATCGCCGCCCAGCCGAAACAGAACGCGAGCCCCGCCAGCGGCGCCAGCTCCTTGTTCTCGGCGATCTTGTCGGCATACGGCAGGTGGATCTTGCGGCCCCGGGACGCATACAGGATCAGTCCGATCAGGAACGCCACCGAGCCGATCATCACCGGAATCTGCGAATACTTGAAGCCGTCGCCGCCGAGCGCGCCGACGGTCAGCATCATCGGCACCACGGCGATATCCTGGGCGATCAGCACGCCGACCGTGATCTGCCCGACACTGCTCCTGAGTTCGCCGATGTCGTCGAGGATCTTGATCGCCACCGCCGTCGACGACATGGCGACGACAAAGCCCAGCAGGACGGCCAGTTCCCACGGGAATCCGGCCAGCCTGGACAGCCCCAGCGTCACCGCCGTCGAAGCCGTGATCTGGAACAGCGTCGTCGACACGGCGATCTTCCAGATGCGCATGAAGGCCCTGAGCGACAGTTCCATACCGATGATGAACAACAGCATGAGGACGCCCATCTCGGCGAGCACCTCGATGCCGTCACGGACGTTGACGAGCCCGAACCCGGCGGGGCCGAGCGCGACCCCGGCGACGATATAGCCGACAATGGCGGGCTGGCGCAGGCGTTCGAGAACGAAACCGAACACCAGCGCGCCAAGTGCGACAATCGCGATCCCGGTCAGGTCGACATGATGTGCAGCTTCCATGCGTCCAACATAACATACGCCCCGGTGCGCGCACCCCACATTTCAGACCGCATGCCCGCAAACGCTGCGGCACGGGGCGGCAATGACTGCGGTTATTTCATGCCTCGTAAAAGCCGTTCCGTTTGTGCCAATCGATCATGCCGACGCTACAGGCCTGTTCGTAGATTTCATGCGCCTCGCCCTCGGGCAGCGGCACCCATGACGCCTTGTACGCGGTGTTGTTTTCGACGGTCTTCGCCGGGACCGGCAACGGCGTATCGATGGCGGACGCAAACGGGTGCATGTCGCGGGACCAGCGCGGGTCGAAAAACCAGAGGTGCGCGCCGCAGTGTTTGCAAAACCGCCGGCCCCCACCCTCGACGGAGGCTCTGCCGTCCGGACATTCGTGCGCATACACGGCGAGGTTTTCCTCGCCCTCGACCTCGAGCGTCTCCGCCAAAGCCACCATCCAAACGGTGAAGCCGCCGCCGCCCGATGTTTTCCGGCAGTCCGGACAGTAGCAGCGGCTGTACGGCAGCGGGGCCGGCGTTTCGACCGTGAAGGTAACGGCGCCGCAGGCGCACGATCCGTTAAGAAGCATGATCGCCTCCCTGTTCCGTTTCAAAATCGCTACAACGGCACATTATAGTGACGGAAGTCCGCTGCGTCGCCATCGGCTCTCACCGTTTCGATAAATTTTCACGTGTCACTTCGGCGCCGGACCTTTAAAACGCAGCACATGACCGACACCCCGAATACCACGCTGGCCCCTGTCGCCTCCGCAACCGGGAAACGCCGTCTTCTCGCCCTCGCCGCCGCCGTGATGCTGAACATGGTGTTCGGCTCGCTGTATGCGTGGAGCGTCTTCATCGCCGGACTGGAACGCGATCTCGGCATTCTTCGGACCGACGTCAGCATCGTCTTCGCGCTGGCCATCGTCAGCTTCACCGCCGGCAACTACATCGTGCCGTTCGCTTTTGGCCGCATGAAGACGGCGCTGCTGCCGCTGTTCGGGCTGGCGTGCGGCGCCGGCGGTCTGGCGCTGGCCGCCATGGGCGGTGGTTATCTGTCGGTGGTCATCGGTTACGGCCTGCTGTTCGGCCTCGGCTGCGGGCTCAGCTACAACGTCGTGCTACAGGCCGGGCTGGCGGCGATGCCGGGCCGTGCAGGCCTCGCCAACGGGCTTGTCATCTCATCGTTCGCCGCCGGCGGCGTCGTCGCCGCCTACCTGCTGGAGATAAGCGTCAGCGCGCTCGGTGTCAGCGCCAGCTTCTGGCTTTTGGCGCTTTGCGTCGCCGCGACCGGTATCGTCGCGATGGCCCTGCTGGCGCTCAGCGGTGTGCATCTGCCGCGCCAGCGCATGAACTCGAAAGGCCCCGCCGACAGCAACATCATGGGCATCTGCTGGCCTGGATTTTTTCTCGGCGCGCTGGCCGGCACCATGTCGATCGGCCACGCGGCGACGATCATCACGCACTTCGGCGGCATGGCCGAGGCCGCCGTGCTCGGCGTCACCCTGCTCAGCGTCGGCAATGCCTCCGGGCGGCTGGCGTCGGGCTGGCTCAGCGATCATGTCGCCGTACGCTCGGTCGCCGGTATCTCGCACCTGACCGGGCTCCTCGGTTTCGTCGTCGTGCTGGCCAACCCGAACGGCGACGGCGCGGTCATCGCCATGGCCATGGCCGGCGTCGCCTATGGCATGACGGCAGGGATTTATCCGTCGGCCGTTTCGATTTTTCTCGGCCCCGAAAGCTACGGCCGAAACTTCGCCGTGCTGCTGACGGCGTGGGGCACCGCGGGCCTGATCGGGCCGATTGCCGGCGGCTGGTTTTTCGACCTGACCGGCGATTACCGGGTCTCGCTGGAGATCGCCAGCGTCGCCTCGCTGCTGGCGCTGTTCAACGCCATGCGACTGCCGAACGTCCGCCATACCTCAGCCTGAGACTTATTGCTCCTTTGCGGGCGTCACGATCCGCGCCGGCTGCACCGGGCGCGGCGTCGCCACATAGACGGTATCCGGATGCGCCTTGCCGTCGACGACAACCTTCGCCTCGACGAAGTTCTGCACCTGAATGTCCCAGCGGCACTTGAGCCCGTCGAAGCATGCGACCGGGCCATCGCGCTCGATCACCTGCACCCATGTGCGGGCACCAAGAATGACGTCGGCGTGCTGCACCGGGCGATAGACCAGTTGCCCGGTGAAGCAGTCCGCGCCGCCGTTGAAGATGGCGCGGCTTTCCTGTTCGATCTGCGCTTCGGCGCCGAGCCCCATCTCCACGGCGCGGGTGCGGATGTCGCGGATGCGGATCGCGTGCCAGCGTTTGGCGCAGACGGTGGTGTGGCGCTCGTCCGCCTCGCCCCAGGCAATCGGCACATCGTCGAGACTGGTCGCCTGCGCGCGCGCATCGGCGGGCAATAGCGCGAACATAAGCATGGGCAGGAAGGCGAATCGCATCATCGGCGAAGTATATCCGATCACAAGAACGCGGGGCAGTGGCGATATCCCCCTCACCTGTCCTCTCCCCCACTTCGCAGGGGAGAGAGACCCTGTCGAAACACACAGTCCTCCAATCCCTCTCCCCCTCTCGGGGGGAGAGGTTAGGTGAGGGGGCCATTAAGAAAGTGATGGCACCGTTCAGGCGCTGCCCAGGACCACCAGCACGATGCCGCAGACGAGCAGAAGCGAGGCGGCGAGGCGGCGGCCCAGCAGAACTTCCTTGAGCACCATGCCGCCCAGCAGCACCGACACCGGTATCGAAAGCTGGCGCACCGTCGTTACCGCCGCGACATCGCCGCCGTAGCTGTAGGCGACGAGAATGAGCATGTAGGACGCATAGGCGAGACCGCCCGCCGCCAGATGGCGGAAAGGTCTGGCGCGCATCAGCCCGGCCGCCCGCACCACCAGCCCCTTCTCGCCCAGCAACCAGAACGCCGGCAGATAACCGAGCACCATGCTCGTCTCGACCCAGAAGAACAGCACTTCCGGGGCGACGATCTTGACGGCCTGGGAATCGACGATGGAATAGACTGCCGTCGACATCATGCACGTCACCGCGAGCAACAGCGTCAGCGGATCGTCGAGCAGCCGCCGCCCGGGTTGTTTCTGCAGCCAGAACCCGCCGATAACGCTGAGCGCGACCCCGGCCAGCACCAGCACGCCGTAACTGTTTCCCTGAAACATGAAGCCGAGGATCACCACGCCGACCGGCGAGGCGCGGACGATCGGATAATACGCCGACAGATCGCCGTGCCGGTAAATGCGGATCAGCGTCAGGCCATAGAAATACTGACCGAAGATCGATATCGCCAGCAACGGCAGCACGGCGGTGATGCTCATGACGTCGGCGCCGCGCAGCAGGCAGACGACGCCGCCGATCGCCGACAGCATGATGGTGAACAGCCACCAAGATGCGGCGCGGTCCTGGTCGCCCTTGATCAGCAGATTCCAGAACGGGTGAATGCACGCGCTGGCGATAACCATGGCGGCGACGAGCAAGGTCAACGGCGGGCTCCTGACGGATCGGCGGGAGGCAAAGCATGAGACACTTATGCCGACACTTCAATAGCGGCCCCTCTCCCCAGGGTGAGGGGAAATCAGTCGAACAGCGACGGCTGTGCCAGTGTGCCGAGCGGGCGGATGAACAAATCGGTGCGCTGTCTGAAACCGCTCGCCGCGTTGTGCGTGAAGCCGAAACGCTTGCGAGCCTGCCTGAAGCGCGACGAGATCATGTCGGCATAGACCCCGGTGCCGCGCATGCGCTCAGCCCAGGTCGCGTCATAGACCTTGCCGCCCCGCGTGCCGCGCACCAGGGACATCACCTTGGCGGCGCGGTCCGGCACATGCGCCGCCAGCCATTCCTCGAACAATTCGTGAATTTCCAGCGGCAGGCGCAGCATGATGTATTCCGCGGCAACGGCACCGGCGTCCTTCGCGGCGGCCAGCAGATCCTCGATCTCGTGATCGTTCAGCCCGGGTATCAGCGGCGCCGTCATCACCGCCACCGGCACGCCGGCGGCACTGAGGCGGCGGATCGCATCGAGGCGTTTTTCCGGGCGCGGGCAGCGCGGCTCCATGGTCCGCGCCAGCCGGGCGTCGAGCGTCGTCAGCGACACCGCGACCGCCGCCAGCCCATCGGCGGCCATCGGCGCCAGCAGATCGATATCGCGCACCACCAGATCGGATTTCGTGGTGATGCCGAGCGGATGCCGGTAGCGCGCCATGACCTCGATCACGCCCCGCGTGATCCGCCGCTGGCGCTCAATCGGCTGATACGGATCTGTATTGGCGCCGAGCTGGACCGTCTTCGGCGTGTATCCCGGTTTGCGGAACGCGTCCTCCAGAAGCCGGGCCGCGTCCGGCTTGGCGAACAGCTTTGTTTCGAAATCCAGACCCGCCGACAGGCCGTGATAGGTGTGCGTCGGCCGCGCGTAACAATAAACGCAGCCGTGCTCGCAGCCCCGGTACGGATTGATCGAGCGCTCAAACGGAATGTCCGGGGACGCGTTTGTGGCGATGATCGTTTTCGGATGCTCGTCGGTGACGGTTGTGCGCAGTTTCTCGCGCGCCAGTTCTTCGGGCGTCGACCAGCCGTCGTCGATGCGGACCGCCGTCGTCGGCTCGAACCGGCCGGAGCGGTTGGAGACCGCGCCGCGTCCCTTTTTTGCCTGATCCTGGATAATATCGACCATGCGGAAGACTAACCGCATCATGAGAACAAATAAAGAACATTATATGCCGGCAGGCGAACCGGCCCATACCCACGGCACTGGTTTTTTCCATCCCATCCGCCTATAGATAGACAACCATGAATGGTAAGGAGCCCGCTCATGACCCGCATCATCGTGATTTTTTGTGCCGTGCTGGTGTTGTTTGCTCGCCCCGCCCACGCCGCTGACTGCGATGCCGACAATCTGACCCGCGTCAGGGTCGCGGATGAATGCCTGGTCATCGCGACCTACGGCGCCGACGCCGGGGCGAAAACCATGATCGTCTTCATTCACGGCGACGGGTCCCGCGGCGGCCCGTCTGATTATCTGGCCAAAACCGCCTACCGCTACGGCAAGGACGGCGCCGTTGCCGTAAACCTCATCCGGCCCGGTTATTTCGACAGCTACAGCAACAAATCGACCGGCACCAGCTATCGCCGCGAGGGCGACGGCTACCGGCCGAAAATCGTCGCCGCGGTCGCCGGCGCGGTTGAAGCACTGAAGGCGTTTCACGGCGTATCGCGCGTTGTCCTCGTCGGGCATTCCGGCGGCGCGGCGATTTCCGGCATCATCCTCGGCCGCTTTCCCGGTCTCGCCGATGCCGCCGTGCTCGCCGCCTGCCCCTGTCATGTCCCCGACTGGCGTGTCATGCGGCGCGGCCGGAACAACTGGACGCTCAGCCAGTCGCCGCACGAGTTCGCCGATAATGTGCCGCAAACGGCGCGCGTCATCGCCGTGACCGGGTCACACGACAGCAACACCTTTCCGGTTATCGCAAGCGACTACATCGAAAGCCTGAAAAAGCGCGGCATCGACGCCAGCTTCGTCGATTCGCCGGGCGCCAGCCATAACGGCGTCACCGGCACCGATGAATTCTACGCCGCGATCGATGCGCTTTTGAAATAAGCCCTAGCCCAGCTTGCGCCGGCACATGTCCATGAAGTGCGCGTGCACCTTTTCCGCCGCCGCCTCGTCGTAATCGTCGCGCGACTTGAAGCAGAAGCCGTGACTGGTGCCGGGGTGGACTTCCAGCACGTAATCGGTGCCGTGCTTGTCCAGCTCCGCCGTCAGCGTCGGCAGCACATAGGCCGGCACGGTGCCGTCGGTTTCAGCGAACCCGTAATACATCTCGCCCTTGATGTCCTTGATGCCGAAGTGCGAGGAGTCGTCCTGCGCGGTGACGATGCCGACCCCGTAGAGCGAGGCGTTGGCGGCGAAATCGTCCGGGTATGCGCTGGCCACGGCGGTCACGAAGCGCCCGCTCATGCAATAGCCGATGCTCGCCTTCGCGCCTTTTTTGACGATCGCCTCGCCGTTCATGTAGTCGAGCAGGGCGCGGGTATCGCTGACGATGTCCGCGTTCGAAAGGTTGCGCATGATTTCCTTCCAGACGATGGCCGTCTTCGGGCTGCGGAACGGAAAGCGGATGGTGCCGAAGCGATAGAACAGATCGGGCAGAATGACGAAGTACCCGCCTTCCGCCATCCGCCGGGCCATGGTGTAAAGCTCCTCGCGGATTGCCGGCGCATCCATGTAAAAGACGATAGCCGGGAACGGGCCGTCGCCGGCATCATTCTTGTCCGGCCAGCAGGTGAACGTCGGCATGATGCCGTCGGCGGTTTCGATATCGATGATCTGTTCAGGCATGAAGTCCTCTCCTTGTTGCGCCGAGAGGTTAGTGGCTCGAACCGGCTTCGTCATCCCGGAAGTCGTCACACTTCCGATATATCGCCCGTGTCCGGCTGCGGCGTCTCGCCCGGTTCCGGCTGGCGGTTGGCGTGGGCATCGAGATAGGCCTCGAGGTCACGCTGCGCGACACGCCAGTCGCGGCCGAACTTGATGGCCCTAAGCTGGCCGTCGTTAATCCAGGCGCGCACGGTGCTTTCGCGCATTTTCAAGAGCGCGGCGACTTCATGGATCGTCAGCAACGGTTTCGAGAGCATGAATCTCTCCTCCACCATGTCTCAGAAAAGTTTCTTATATGACAGAAATTTTAGATATCCAAGTATTGATGTTTATAAATTTCTGACTAAGTTACACGCTGTTTATATATGTTTTAGTATGTTTAAGGTGTTTTATGTCTGATAAGCAATCTTTAAACCAGCTCCTGCATCACGAAGCGGCCCCCGGAGTCCTGCTCGTCATCGCCGCCGCACTGGCGATGGCCATGGAAAATTCGCCATTGGCCTGGCTCTACGACAGCCTGCTCGGCCTTCCCGTCGTCGTCGGGGTTGGGGGTCTGGTCATCGACAAACCCCTGCTGCTCTGGATCAACGACGGCCTGATGGCCGTTTTCTTTTTCATGGTGGGCCTCGAAATCAAGCGCGAGGTGCTGACCGGCCGCCTGTCGAGTTTCGATCAGGCGAGTTTGCCGGCGCTCGCCGCCATCGGCGGTATGGCCGCACCGGCGCTGATTTATCTCGCGATTACATCCGGTGACGCCGCCGCCGCCAGCGGTTGGGCGATCCCCTCGGCGACGGATATCGCCTTCGCCCTCGGCGTACTTTCGCTGCTCGGCAACCGGGTGCCGGTGTCGCTGAAGGTGTTCCTGCTGGCGATAGCGATCATCGATGACCTGGGCGCGATCCTGATCATCGCCTTTTTCTATACCGAGGACCTGTCGCTTTATGCACTGACGGTGTCTTTGGGCGCCGCGTCCATCCTTGTCCTCTTTAACCGCCTCGGCATCCGCGCGCTGACACCTTACCTCCTGGTCGGCATCGTGCTCTGGGTAATGGTGCTCAAGTCCGGTGTACATGCCACGCTGGCCGGTGTGCTGATCGCGCTGACCCTGCCGTTGCGGCCGACCGCCAACGATCCGCGCCCGACCCGCTATCACGATATCGAACATGCGCTGCATCCGTGGGTCGCGTTTCTTGTCATGCCGGTCTTCGCCTTCGCCAACTCGGGCATTCCGCTTGCCGGATTTCAGCCCGGCGACCTTTTGCAGCCGGTCCCGCTCGGCATCGCGCTCGGGCTGTTCGTGGGCAAGCAGATCGGGGTCATGGGGTTCTGCTTCGCCGCCGTGCGTCTGCGCCTGTGTGCACTGCCCGAGGATGCAACCTGGCTGCATATCTACGGCATCTCACTGCTGACCGGGATCGGCTTCACCATGAGCCTGTTCATCGGCGGGCTGGCTTTCGCCGAACCGGCGCTGGCGGCGCAGGTGCGCTTCGGCGTCCTGGGCGGTTCGTGCCTGTCGGCGGTGCTCGGTTACACGGTGTTGCGCCTGGCATCGCGGCGCACTTCCGTGATGGCGGCGCCGTCGTCGTCGCCCGCCTGAAATTCGCGCGCCGGTGCTGCCGGCGCTTTGACCAAGGGGACTAACAAGGGGGACTAAAATGGATCTTCTCGCATCGACACTGCTGTCCGCACCTGTGCTTTTCTTCGCACTCGGCCTTGCCGGTGCACTGGCCGCCGTCGACGTCCGCATTTCAGAGAACTTCTCAAAAGCAATCGCGCTGTATCTGCTTGCCGCCATCGGTCTTAAAGGCGGCGTGGCGATCTCGACCGAGGGACTTGGCGGGATCATCGGCGCGTCGGTTACGGGTATCGCGCTGAGCTTCGCCATGCCGCTCATCGCTTTCGCGATGCTCAGAGCCATGACCGGTTTCGACCGCCGCGAGGCCGGCGCCATCGCCGCGCACTACGGCTCGATCAGCATCGTTACCTTCATCGCCGCCGGCACGGTCCTGGGCGAGGCAGGTATCGGCTTCGCCGCCGGCATGGTTGCCGTCGCGGCGCTGATGGAAGCCCCCGCCATCGCCACCGGGCTGGCCCTCGCCGGGCAGGGCAACATGAAACGGCCACCTGTCGGCGAGATTCTGAGAACCGTGCTCTGGAACGAGAGCATCTACCTGATCATCGGTGCGCTGGTCATCGGCATCATCATCGGCGCCGACGGCGGTGCCAAGATCAAGCCGTTCTTCTTCGATCCGCTGCACGGCGTGCTGTGCCTGTTCCTTTTGGACATGGGGCTGAAGACCGGCGACGGACTTCGGCGCGACCGGCGCGTCCTGTCTGCGGGATCGCTCGCCTTCGGTATCCTCATGCCGGCAATCGGCGCATCGCTGGGCCTGGGAAGTGCCTTTGTGCTCGGGCTCATGCCCGGCAACGCCGTGCTGCTGATGACGCTGGCAGCGTCGGCGTCATATATCGCCGTACCGGCGGCGATGCGGATCGCCATGCCCGAGGTCAATCCGTCGATCTACACCTCGCTGTCGCTGGGCGTGACGTTCCCGTTCAACCTGATCGTCGGCATCCCGCTGTATATCTGGTGCGCGCAAGCGGTGCTGGCGGGATAAGTCGGCTGGTGCGGCGCAGAAGCTGCCGATAGCTATGGGCGGCTCCCTCTCCCGGGAGAGGGAGGGGCCGCGGGCGCAGCACGTGGGAGGGAGAGGGGCGCTCCGCCCTACCCGCCCGTCAGGCCGGTTTCCTTCGCCCGCCTGACAATCCACTCGCGAAACGCCTTGACCTTGGGCTGGTCGGCGCTGCGCTCGGGCGCCACCACCCAGTAGGAAATCTCAGATGTCAGGCGGCGGTCGAACGGCGCCATAAGTCGGCCCGCCTTGATGTCGTCGGCCACCGCATAGGTCGATGCCAACGCCACGCCGGTGCCGCGCGCGGCGGCGTCGATGGCCATGCCCTCGACCGTGAACACCGGGCCCCGCGTGTAGTCCACATCCTCGACGCCGACCGACGCCAGCCACATCTGCCAATCCGGGAACGGCGCGTTGATGTTGCCCCAGTCAACGTGCAAAAGCGTGTGATGCCTGAGGTCTTCGGGTGACTTCAGGGCGTGCGGCCCGTCCAGGTACTTCGGGTGGCAGACCGGCGTCACCTGCTCGTCGAAAAGCTGGTGCACACGCATGCCCGGATACTTGCCGGCGCCGAGGCGGATCGCCACGTCGACGCCGTCGCGGTCGAAATCGACGGTATCGAGACGCGCGTCGAGGCGCACGTTGATGTCGGGATAGGCGTCGGTAAAATCTTCCAGATGCTCGAGCAGCCACTTTTGCGCAAAGGTCGGCGCGGAAGACACCGTCAGCACCCCGGAAGACTCAGATTCCTTCAACAACGTTGCCGCCTGCGCCAGTTTGTCGAAGCCCTCGGATACCAGCGGCAGGATCAATTGCGCATCGTCCGTCAGCATCACCGCGCGCGGCATGCGGCGGAACAGCGTGACCCCGAGATAATCCTCTAACCCCTTGATTTGATGGCTAATTGCGGCAGGCGTAACGAACAGCTCCTCGGCCGCGCGGCTGAAGCTCAGATGCCGGGCGGCGGCTTCGAAAGCGCGCAGACCATTCAGGGGCGGGAGCCGTTCCATGACTTTTTATAGTTTAGTTTTTCTCATCTGTATATGAAAATTAGTCGTTTGCCGGCAACGCGGTTTCGGCGTAATTCTTTGTTCAACGAAGCGATGATGCTTCACACAAATTTTGGAGAATTGACATGAACACGATGCAGCACATGAACGCCTATGAAGTCGCCGGCCAGAACCTGGGCCTGAGCATTTCCGATCTTATCTCGAGCGGCGTTTACAAACTGGTGGTTGCGATCGAGCGTTCGATCCGCGCCATCTGAAGGACGAACCACCCGGAACCATCCCTTCCGGAACTTTAAAAGACGGGCCGTTGTGTCCGTCTTTTTTTTGCGCGAAAATTTATGCTTCCGGAACTGACGGCAGACGCGCGCGTGCTCAGCATCATCATCCCGACCCTCAACTGCCGCGACGATCTGCTGCGCACGCTGGACGCGCTGGCGATGCGCCCCGAGGCGTGGGAGATCGTCGTCAGCGACGGCGGGTCCGTCGACGGCACCCGCGAGGCCGCCGAGCTGGCAGGCGTGCGCGTGCTTTCCGGTCCCAGAGGGCGCGGCCGGCAACTGGCGGCGGGGGCCAGCGTGGCGCGCGGTCCGTGGTTTCTGTTCTGGCATTCGGACACGCAGCCGCAGCCGGGCTGGGTGGCGATCGTCGAGCACTTCATGCGCACGCCCGGTCACAACTTTCATGCCGCGTATTTCACACTCGTCCTCAACGACCCCGCCCCCGAAGCGCGGCGCGTCGAGAACCTCGCCAACTGGCGCGCCAGGACCTTCGGCCTGCCGTACGGCGATCAGGGGCTGCTGATTTCGAGGGACTATTACGACCACCTGGGCGGCTTCAAGGCGATCCCGATCATGGAGGACGTGGATCTGGTGCGGCGCATCGGCCAGCCCCGGCTGCATCCGCTTGCCAGCGCCGCGGTGACCTCGGCGAAACGCTACCGGCGCGACGGCTGGGTGCTTCGCCCGCTCCGGAACCTTGCCTGCCTGATTTTGTATTTCTTCGGCGTGCCGCCGGCCATGATCTGGAAATTTTACCGGTGAGGGCGGACCCGGCGTTTCGCCCGCGCCTTGTGATCTTCGCCAAGGCACCGCGTCTCGGGCGGGTCAAGACGCGGCTTGCGCGCGACATCGGTCACGTTCAGGCGTGGCGGTTCTATCGTGTCATGCTGTTCTCTCTGGCGCGAAGGATGGGCCGCGATCCGCGCTTCGAAACGCTGATCGCCTGCGCACCGGATACGGCGCTTTTCGATAACGGGGTCTGGCCCCGGGGCGTGGCGCGCATTGCCCAGGGCCGGGGCAATCTGGGTGAGCGGATGCAGCGCGTCTTCGATGCCTTGCCGCCGGGGCCGGTGGTGATCATCGGCGCCGACATTCCCGAAATCCGTCCCGCTGACATCGCCGACGCCTTTCGCGCGCTCGGCCGCCGGGACGCGGTTTTCGGTCCCGCCGGGGATGGTGGATACTGGCTGGTCGGGCTGAAACGCCGCCCGGTGACACGGCAGATCTTCGCCGGTGTGCGGTGGTCCGGACCGCACGCGCTGGCCGACACGGTGAGCAATCTCCAAAATGCGTCTTATACGGCCTTAAAAACGCTAAACGACGTTGATAATGGTAAAGACTTCCGGCGATTTTCGGAAACCAAGCAGCTTTAATCAGGAAAATGCAAAGGCATCCATGGCCAGCACGCCATAGGTGTAGCTCTTGTGCAGATGCCGTCCGGACTGCCCCGGCGATCCTGCGCCCATGGCCACGAACAGCGGCAACAGGTGCTCGTCGGTCGGGTGGTTACGGACCGCTTCCGGCGCCAGGCGGCGGTAATCCAGCAGGTCCTCCGTGCGCCCTTCGCAAATCGCCCAACCGGCCCACTCATCGAACGCGCGGGCCCAGGGTTCCGGTTCGGAATCAAGGGTATGGCCCCTGAATTCCTGCAGGTTGTGGGTCAGATTCCCGGACGCCAGGATCAGCACATTGTCGTCCCTGAGCGGCCGTAACGCCTCACCCATCCGGTAGTGCCAGGACGGATCTTTGTGCGGCTGGATGGACAGTTGCGTCACCGGAATGTCGGCCTTGGGCCAGCCCAGCATCAGCGGCACCCAGGCCCCGTGATCGAGCCCGCGTTCAGCCATGTCGACCGGGCCGAGATCGTTATCCACCAACAGTTTCCGCGTTTTCTCCGCGAGTTCGGGTGCGCCCGGCGCGGGATAGCTGAGCTGATACATCGCCCCCGGAAAACCATAAAAATCATAGATGGTTTCGGGGTTCGCGGCGTCGCTGAGCATCGGTGTTTCGGTTTCCCAGTGCGCCGAGACGGCAAGGATCGCATCGGGCGTCTCAACGGTCTCGGCAAGCTTCGTCAGGAAGGTCCGGACCGGGCTTTCATCGAGGATCACCGTCGGCGCGCCGTGCGATACAAAGAGAGCGGGGATCGGCATTTTTCTTGTCCTCGTTCATAAGCGAAGGGCGGCAGGCACAGGAGACACCCGCCGCCCTATGTTAAGCGTGGCCTCAGTTCGACGCCACAGCGCGGTTGCCGGGGGAAAGCACCGGCAGAGGGAATTCACGCTTGCTGAGCGCGAACGCACCGCCGCCCAGCAGGCCCTGCACCGCCGAGGCCACGATCAGGAACACCGGGTATTCCCAGCCGCCTCCCTGGGTCGAAAAGACCCAGCCGTTCGGCACATGCTGCAGCGTTGCACCGACCAGGATCGGCATCAGCGCGAAGGCCACGAGCCGCGTCTGGAAGCCGAGCACAAGGGCAATCCCGCCCAGAGTTTCAGCGGCAAAAACGACATACGCCAAGAACGCCGGATAGCCGATGCTTTCAAAATACTGCGCCGTCCCGGCCAGTGTGAAGGTGAAGTATTTAAGGATCAGCCCGTGCGCGATGAACATCACGCCCAGCGATACCCGGAGAATAAAAGCGCCGTAAGGCGCGGTCTGCGTATTGATATTGTTGTCCGACATAGCTCCGTCCTCATCTTTATTCTGGATGCGCCCGGCACCTCGCCAGACGCGTTGAGACAGACCTTATGCCTTTCCGTATTGCAAAGACATTGGCAAATATTGCATTATTATATTGCATTTTTGCAAATCCATATGAGGGCCCGATGAGCTTTGCCTGGGATGATCTGCGCGTCTTTCTGGAGATCGCCCGCAGTGGATCTTTGAGCGGTGCGGCGAAGGCGCTCGGCGTCAATCATTCGACCGTGTTCCGGCGCATCAATGCGTTCGAGGACGGGCTTGGCGTACGGTTGTTCGAACGTCTGCAAAGCGGCTATGTGCTGACGCTGGCGGGCGAGGAAATGCGGGCGTCGGCACTTCGGGTCGAGCACGAGATCGAGCGCGTCGATCTCCGGATCAGCGGCCAGGACCTAAAGCTCGAAGGCTCGCTCGTCGTTACTACCACGGACACCCTTGCGGAAAACCTGCTGGGCCCGCATCTGGCGGCATTCAACAAGGCGTATCCCGGCATCCGGCTGGAACTGGTGCTCGACAACCAGCACGTCAATCTGTCGAAACGCCAGGCCGACGTCGCCGTGCGCCCAACCATCACCCCACCGGAAACCCTGGTCGGCCGCCGCCTTTGCGGTCTCGCCTTCGCGCCCTATGCGGCAAAGTCCTATGCGAAGAAACACGCCGGTGTACTTGCCGACATGGACTGGCTCCGCGTCGACGAGAGCCTCGCGCACCTGAGCTCCGACAAATGGTTCCGCCGGCAATTCCCCGATGCCCATATTGCCTTGCGCTCCAACAGTCTGCTCGGTTTGCTGCATGCCTGCGAAGCGGGCATGGGAGCAGCCCTGCTTGCCTGTTTCATGACCGACCGGCGCCCCAAGCTGACACGTCTCGCGCCGCCCATAGATGCGGCCGGCAGTGCGCTCTGGTTGCTGACACATGAAGACCTGCGCCATACAGGACGGGTGCGCGCGTTCATGGATTTCATGGCAACATCCCTTGCCGCCGAAATCGACTTTCTGGAGGGCCGCGGCTGATTAAGGTTCAGGGCAACGACGGGTTAATGTAGGCTCCATTCACACCAACGGACAGGAGCCCACATGACCACGCCACCCGGCATTGCCTATATCAATGGGAACTTTGCACCGATGGCCGACGCGAGAATCTCCGTCCTCGACTGGGGTTTTCTGCGCTCGGATGCCACCTATGACGTGGTGCACGTCTGGCAAAACCGGTTTTTCCGTCTGGACAAGCATATTGAGCGATTCCTGACCTCGATCGACCGGCTGCATATGACGCTGCCGGTGAACCGGGCCGAACTTGAAGGCATTCTGGCCGAATGCGTCCGCCGCTCAGGACATGAAGACGCCTATGTCGAGATGATCCTGACCCGGGGTGTGTCGCCGACATTTTCCCGCGATCCCCGCGACGCCGTGAACAACCTGATCTGCTTCGCCATTCCGTTCGGCTGGATCGTGAAGCCGGAAAACCGCAACGCCGGGATGAATGTGGCGATCTCCGACATTACCCGCATTCCACCCGCCGCCGTCGATCCGCGCGTAAAGAACTATCACTGGCTGGATTTCGTGATGGCGCTTTATGGCGCCTACGAGCGGGATGCGGACAACGTAATCTTGCTGGATCAGGACGGCTTTGTCACCGAAGGCCCGGGGTTCAATGTCTTCGTCATCAAGGACGGTAAAGTCCGGACACCGGACAGCGGCGTGCTCGAAGGGATCACCCGGCAAACCGCCATTGAGCTTGCACGCGAACTGCAAATCCCTGTTGAGGCCTGCCCCCTGCCGGGCGATGCGCTTCGCGGGGCGGACGAAGTGTTTGCGACATCAACCGCCGGTGGCCTCATGGCGGTAACGACCATTGACGGGGTCGCGATTGGTGACGGCACAGCCGGGCCGACGACCCGCCGCCTGACAGAACTTTACTGGGCCAAGCACGCCGACCCCGCGTGGTCGACGGCGGTCAGCGAGATCCCTACGCTTGATACTGCGTCATCCTGAACTTGATTCAGGATCGATACTTACAACAAGAGGTCGGGACGAGATCGCATGGGCCCCGAATCAAGTTCAGGGCGACGGGAATGTTTCACCGGATCAAAAGTCCAACGGGGCCTGATCGATAACTTCCTTCATGACGAAAAACGTCCGGGTTTGACGGACACCGGGCAGGGTCAGCAACTGCGCCCCATGCAGTCGGCTGAAATCGTTCATATCGCGGACACGGATTTTCAGAAAATAGTCGAAGTCACCGGCCACCAGATGGCAGTCGATGATGAACGGCATTTCCTGCGCCGCGCTTTCGAACGCCGCAAAGCTTTCCGGCGTTGAACGGTCCAGCACCACACCAACGATGGCCAGCGCGCCCAGCCCGACACCTTCCGGCGCGATGGCGGCCCGGGTGCCGGTGATATAGCCGTCGTCAAACAGGCGCTGGGTACGGCGGTGACAGGTCGCCGCGCTGGCATTGATCTTTTTTGCCAGATCCGCGTTGGAAATCCTGGCATCCGCCTGCAGGGCGCGAAGAATCCTGAGGTCGGTGCGGTCGAGTTGCGATAGATCGGTCATTTCTCTCATTTTCTATAATATTATGTATCTATTCATTCTTATAATTCTATTTTGCTGAATAATAGAGAAATATTCGCTTTAAATATGAGAGCACCTTTTCCCGGGTTTCGGTTACTGTTCGATCAACAGTTAACAAGGAATCCATCATCATGCTTGAAAAATTCGAACGCTATCCCCTCACCTTCGGCCCGACCCCCATCGAAAAGCTGAACCGGCTGTCCGAGCATCTGGGCGGCAAGGTCGAGATTTACGCCAAACGCGAAGACTGCAATTCCGGTCTCGCCTTCGGGGGCAACAAGGTGAGAAAGCTCGAATACATCGTGCCGGATGCGCTGGCGTCGAACGCCGACACGCTGGTTACCATCGGCGGCGTCCAGTCCAACCACACCCGTCAGGTCGCTGCCGTTGCCGCCAAGATCGGCATGAAGTGCCGGCTGGTACAGGAAAGCTGGGTGCCGTTTCATGACGCCGTTTATGATCGCGTCGGTAACATTCTGCTGAGCCGCGTCCTAGGCGCCGAGATCGAGCTGGTCGACGAAGGCTTCGACATCGGTATCCGCGAGAGCTGGGAAAATGCGCTGGAAGACGTGAAAGCGAAAGGCGGCAAGCCGTATCCGATTCCGGCCGGTGCTTCGGTGCATAAATTCGGCGGGCTCGGCTTCGTCGGTTTTGCCGAGGAGGTCCGTGCGCAGGAAGCGGAAATGGGCATTACCTTCGATTACATCATCGTCTGCACGGTGACCGGATCGACCCATGCCGGCATGCTGGTCGGCTTTGCCAAGGACGGCCGTGCCAACAAGGTCATCGGGATCGATGCCTCGTTCACCCCGGACCAGACCCGCGCCCAGGTCATGCAGATCGCAAAGCAGACGGCGGACCTGGTTGAACTCGGCCGCGACATCACTGACGACGATCTGGTGCTGGTCAATGACTACGCCTACCCCGCCTATGGCATTCCCTCAGAGGAAACCAACGAAGCAATCCGGCTTTGTGCTCGGCTGGAAGGCATGATGACCGATCCGGTTTATGAAGGTAAATCCATGCAGGGCCTGATCGATCTGGTCGGCAAGGACTACTTCCCGGCGGGATCGAAAATCCTTTATGCGCACCTCGGCGGCGTCCCGGCGATCAACGGTTACAGCTATACATATCGGAACGGGTAACGCCGAAACAGCGCATTACAGCAACGACGATCTCTCTGTTGCACTACCCAAGCCATCCCGGCCAGCCTTCGGGCCGTTCCGGGGTGGCGTTCTTTTTTTTTCAAATCAACCCAACTCCTGACAGGCGGGCCTTTAAACCCTCGATCCCATCAAACAGGTGCGTGACCAGTCCGGCTTCATCGGCGGCGGCGATGTAGCGCGGGCTGTCGTCGATGAACAACGTCGTTTCCCCATCCCATCCCAGATGCTCGAGGATGCCGGTAAAGCCCGAGGCGCGTTCCTTGTTGAAACCGTGTACACCCGAAACGAACAGCCGGTCCCCGAACAGAGGGGACAACTCGGGCGCCAGTTCATCGATATGCCGGTGCAGAAATTCACCGTTATTGGTCAGCAGCGCAACGTCAAGCGTTGCCGATAACTGCCGCGCCAGATCGAGCATCATCGGTTCCGGCGCCATGGCCCACTTGCGCGCAGCCACCCACTGCCCCAGCCGTACCTCGACCCCGAGACGTTCCCCGATCCCGGCGATGTAGTCATCGAGCGTCAAGTCGCCGTTGTCGGACAGGTCCTCAAACCCGGATTTGAAAATCTTTTCCTCGATGTCGGCTGCGGGCACGCCTAGCGCATCGGACAGCAGGTTCAGCCGGTTCGCGAAATCATACGAATACAGAACCCCGTCCATATCGAACAGGACGGCGCGGATATCGCTCACACTCAGCTCTTATGTTCGTTGAGGCGCGGCATCAGTTCGACGAAGTTGCACGGCATGTGCCGGTAGTCGAGCTGATGGACGAGGATATCGTCCCAGGCATCCTTGCAGGCACCGGTCGATCCCGGCAGCACGAAAATATAGGTGCCATCGGCAACCGCCGCCGTGGCACGGGACTGCACCGTCGAGGTGGCGATCTTCTGATAGCTGAGCCAGCGGAACAGTTCGCCGAAGCCGGGGATTTCCTTGTCGGTGACCTGCTTCAGGGCCTCCGGCGTTACGTCACGACCTGTGACCCCGGTCCCGCCCGTCGAAATAACCACGTCGATGCCCGGATCGGCGATCCATTCACGAAACTGCTCGGCGATAACATCGGCATCATCCTTGCAGATAACGCGGTCGGCAAGAAAATGCCCGGCGTCGCTCAGGCGCTGTACCAGCGTGTCGCCGGAGCGGTCGTCTTCAAGCGTCCGCGTATCGGATACGGTAAGGACAGCAATGTTGACTGGCTTGAATTCGCGATCAGTTGCGAGGGGCATTGGCGGCAATCTCCGAATCTCCGGGTCCCATGGCCTGATAGGTCGGCCATTCGCCACGCGCGACGGCATCGAGCGACGGCGTATCCTGACCCAGACGATGGCGGTAAATCCAGAAGTTGGTCAACACCCTTTCAACGAAGGTCCGTGTCTCGAAAGAGGGTATGCTCTCGATAAAAAAGATCGGATCGTCGAGGTGCTTGGTACGGCGCTCCCACTTGCGCAGATTGCCCGGTCCGCCGTTCCACGCCACCGCCAGCTTGAACAGGTCCATGGAAACATCGTTTTCATCAAGCAGCATCGCGATATAGCGCTGGCCCAGTTCCAGATTCGTTTCCGGCGTGTACAGTTTTGAGCGTTCACGCAGCCGCATGCCGGTCGAGCGCGCCACAAACCGGGCGGTTCTCGGCATCAACTGCATCAGCCCGCGCGCCCCGGCCCAGCTTTTGGCCTTGGGATTGAAGCGGCTTTCCTGACGGATCAGGGCATAGACCAACGCCCGGTCGACGCTGAACCCGTCAACGGGAATATAATCGGGGATCGGGTAGGCGACGCCGTCGTAGCCGCCGCCATCCGGGTACAACAGCGTATCGAGGCGGACCGCAATCGACGCCATGTTGCCGCGTGCCGCCAGGGCGTGAATGCCTTCGAGCATCGGCCGGTCGGCCCCACGAATAAAGTCCTTGAGCTCGCTTTCGGCACGCAGATCGTCGCCGATCTGCATCAAGGCGATGGCACGGCGGCCGCGTGGATTTTCAGAAAGCCTGTGCAGGGAATCGCCCTTGAACGCCGGCGGTGCCCAGTTGAACGGCAGATCGCGGCCCAAAAGCCGGATCGCCAGCAGGCCGTAGAAAGTGCGCGGATGCTCGGCCGCCTGTTCAAGAAGGCCAACCACCTGTGCCGGTTTGTGCGCCGCCATGTGTGACCGCGCCGCCCAGAAAGCTGACGCCGACGCCATCCAGTCGGAGACTTTGGTATTCCGCGCCGCCGCCTCGAAATGCGCCGCCGCATCGGCATATTTTTCGGCCCGCCATAAAAGCAGACCCGCCGTCCAGTGGCCTTCGGGCAGGTACTTCCCGGAACGTTCAAGAGCCGGCAACACCCATTCAAGGCCCCATTCGTCCCGGCCGTCGATGAAATATCCCTTGGCGAGCCCAACCCGGGCTTCGTCATATTCCGCCGCGGACAACAGCCGCTTTGTTCCGGGGGCAAGGATCAACCGTTTGGCGGTCAGGGTCTGCCCCCGGCGCAGGACACGCTTGATCTGATTGCGAAGCGACCGTGCCTGGCGCCTTTCTGCGACGGAGCGGGTCTTGCCCGGAACATGAATGCGCTGGAACGACGGTCGCACAAGCAAAACCCCGGCATCGGCCATGACCTTAGGCGGCACCGGCATACGCCAGTTCGACGGTCGGCGCCGGAGCGCCAGCTTGTAAATAATCCCGGCCGACGGATGGTCGGCATAGTCGGCCATCCAATCCTTGAGTTCTTTGTATTTGGAACGGTATTTCGTCGGATGCATGTAGCGCTGGTAAAGCACATGTCCCATGAGGATCGGATCGGAAAGCCGCTTGATCAATTGATCGGCGGTTTTCCAGTTGCCGTCCTCCTGCAACTCGAAGATACGCTGATAAAGGCGGATATCCTCGTCACCAAGGATTTGCGGCAGTGCCGAGGCCGACAGCGCCTCGTTTCCGGGCATGCGCGGTTGTGCCGAGGCCGACGGCACGTCAACCGAAACGGCCATCAGAATCCCGATAGCCGCCGCCGCAATCAGATGCGCCAGCCGAAAAGACACCTTCGTCATCGTCAATGGACGAAACCCCTCAATCCCTAGTCGCAATATTTCTACCCGATCACGGGAATCGCCGCAAGCGGAGGGGTTAGAGGCGTAAATCGGGTCCTCAACACCCCTTGGAAAGACGGCGGCGGCGGCTAAACTGCGGGCATGACAAATTCAAACGCACAAAGCCGGGGCGCCTCGGCGACACTGGCCGCTTACATCGCCGATCTGACGTTCAACACCATCCCCGCAGACGTTACCGGCAAGCTGAAACTCAACATTCTCGACGGCATTGCCTGCTGCCTCGTCGGCGCCCGCCTGCCGTGGACCCTTATGGTCGCCGACATGGTCGCGGCGGAAGGCGGCGTGCCGGCGGCGACCGTCTTCGGCATGGGACGCACGGCGCCGCTGACGGGGGCCGTCCTGATCAATTCAACCGCCGGCCATGCCTTCGAGTTGGACGACATTCACCGCGACGCGATCCTGCATCCCAATTCGATTGCCGTGCCGGTGGCCCTGAACGTCGCCGAGCATATGGGCGGCGCCAGCGGACCGGATATCCTGACGGCTATCGTCGCCGGGTATGAAACCGGCAACCGTATCGGCGCGGCCGCAGGCACCGAATTACTGCTGCGCGGCTTTCACCCGCAAGGCGTGATCGGTCCGTTCTGCGCGGCCGCCACGGCGGCGAAGCTGATGCGGCTCGATGCCGGGCAGACCCTGAATGCACTCGGCATCGCCGGCTCGCTGGGTTCGGGGCTGATGGCGGCGCAAGAAGGCGCCATGGTCAAGCGGCTGCATTCGGGGCATGCCGCCGAAGCCGGGGTCCGCGGCGCGCTGCTGGCCAGAGACGGCTTCACCGGCATTTCCGATATTGTCGAGGCCGAATACGGCGGCTTTCTTGCTGCGTTCTCAGGCCGGATCGAGTTGGACCGCGTTACAAACGGCCTGGGCGAGATTTGGGAAACCGCCGCAACCGGCTTCAAGCCGCATGCCACCGTAACCTCGATCCATGCCGCGCTGGATGCCCTCAAGCTCATCATGGACGCAAACGGAATCACCGCCGACGACATTGCGGAAATACACGCCGGGGTCAGCAAACCGACACACGTACATTGCGCCTGGCCCTATGCGGCGCAAGGCATTACGGCGGCGCAGATGAACATCTATTACGGCCTCGCCATGATCGCGCTCAACGGCCGCGCTTTCGTCGGCCAGTTCACCGAGGATGCGATCCGCAACCCCGACACCCTTGCCTTCATCGATAAAATCAGCGCCGGGATCGATCCCGAAATCGAAGGCAAAGGCCCTGCCTTCCGCCACATGGCGCGGGTTACGGTCAAGACCGTCGACGGGCGAAGCTTCGAAGAGGTCGTCACGCACCGCAAGGGCAGCCCGGAAAATCCGCTGAGCGGGGCCGAGGTTGAAGCCAAGTTCGAAGCACTGACGGAGGGCATTTTTACAAGAGATGACGCCGAACGCGTCCGCGAACTTGTCTTCGCGCTGGACACTGCGGACGAGGTGGAAAGCCTGACCGGCGCGATCGCCGGGAGCTGATCTCAGAAGTTTTCCACGAACGGACGCAGTTCCATCTCCCACGTCCATGCCGAGCGCGGCTGCTTGTGCAGATGGAAATAGTTGTCGGCGATGTGGTCCGGATGCAGCTTGTTGGGGGTCGCCGCGTCGTCGCTTTCACCGATGCCGCCATCAATCACAAAATGTCCGACATGAATACCCTTCGGTGCCAGTTCACGCGCCATGCTCTGCGCAAGGCCGCGCAAGCCGAATTTCCCCATCGCGAAACTCGACGAGTTTGCGTAGCCCTTGACGCTGGCCGATGCACCGGTGAACAGGATCGAGCCGGACCCGCGCGGCAACATTGCGCGCGCCGCGGCTTGACCGACGAGAAATCCACCGAATGCGGTTACCATCAGGACGTTTCGCACCGCTTCGGGATCAAGTTCGGCGATCGGTCCGCGCGCCCGGGCCGACGGGTTGTAAATCACCAGCTCCGGCACACCGAAGTCCGCCGCAACCCAATCGAACAGCGCCGCCACCGAGGCCGGGTCCGAGCCGTCACAGGCATGGGCATGGCCGGAAACCTCGCCCACCAGTCCTTCGAGCTTTGCCGTATCGCGGGCCGCCAGCAGCGGGGTCATACCCTCGGCACGGGCCTTTCGGGCCAGCGATGCGCTAAGCCCCTTGCCGGCGCCGACGATCAACGCAAAACGGTTGTCATTCATTTCGAAACTCCTTACATCCCATAGCGGTGCTGCTTTACGGAGCATGCCCGATCCGTGCAAAATCGCCAAGCGGGCACCTTCATCCGTCCGGTTCCGGACAGGAGATTTATTTGTTCACAGATATCGGTATCCCGCCTTACGGCCTGGCTCTGATCTCGGCGTTTCTTTTCGCCCTCGGCGGACAGTTCCAGAATATCGGCGTGCAAGCGATGGAACCGCGCGCGGGCACCATGCTGACCATCGGCGCCAGTGCCGCCTGTTACTGGCTCGCGGCGCCGTTCCTGCTGCATCCGGAATATTTTCTGCACCCGGCCGCACTGATCTTCGTTGCACTCGGCTTCGTGCGCCCGGCCCTGTCGGCAAACCTGTCGGTGGCAGCGATCCGTTACATCGGCCCAACCCTGACGACGACGCTGGCCGCAACCTCGCCGCTGTTCGGGGCCGCTTTCGGCATCCTCATCCTCGACGAAATGCTGACGTGGCAGATCGCGCTCGGGACTCTGGGTATCCTGAGTGCGGTGCTGTTGCTGACCCGGCGCAATAAAAAGGTCCCGGCAACCTGGCCCTTGTGGGCGCTGGCGCTGCCGGTGGCCGCGGCGATGATACGTTCGTTCGGGCACGGGTTTTCAAAGATCGGCATGGAATACATCCCCGATCCCTACTTCGCCAGTCTGGTCGGGTTTACGGTCTCATTTTTGCTGACCTCGAGTCTGCATCTGGCAAAGGGCGGCCGCACCCGTGTCCCTTTCACCACCCGCGCGCCCTACTGGTTCCTGGCCGCTGGTCTTTTGTTCGGCTCGGCGATCCTGTCGCTCAATACCGCTTTGCTGAACGGCTCCATCGTCACCGTGGTGCCGATCGTCGCCGCCTCGCCGATTTTTTCCATGCTGCTCAGTATTATCGTGTTCCGCCGCGAGTACCTGAGCCTCAGGATTATTGCGGCGGTGCTGATGGTCGTCCCCTCGGTGGTGCTTATCGCGCTCGGTTAAGCAGCCCGTCCACGGATACCGGTCCGCCGCCCTTCACCACCAGATAGATCAACGGGAATATCCACAAAAGCCGCTGGTCGGCGATAATGCCGTCCTGCACACGATCGAACATCATGCCGATACTTTTCGCATCGAGGCCATGAAACGCCACATCGACGAAACTCATCACGCCGATAAAGCCGATCAGGCTCAACGCGGCGAAGCGCGTGAACAATCCAACGAAAAGCATGATGGGGATAAGCAGTTCCGCATAGGTGCCGGCCAGCACGATCAGCTTCCACGGAAACAATGCGATCTTGTTCGGATCGTATCCTGCGGCCTCGGCGATGGACGGCAGAATCTGCGCATAAGCACCAACGGCGGGAATGAGCATGTCCGGGAAGCCGCTGCCGAGTTTGGTCATCGCCGAATTGACGAAGAACGCCAAAAGCACCGACGAGAACACCAGCCGGGCGGCGAGACCGAGAAACCAGTCTCCGGCCAGTCCTTCAAGAATGCCGAAGACCTTGTCGTGCAGTTTTTTCACCAGATTTACGATGCTCATGATCGGCTGCTCCCCCGTGTGGGTGAATGATCGAGGGCGACAACGGCCCCTGTGTTGAAGATATCGGCGAGATGCTGGGACGGATCGAAATCCCGGTCTTGTTCCTGGTCATGTAAAAGGGCGTCGCAGATATCACCCAAGGTACGGCCGGCCATCAGGCCGGTCATAAAATCAACGGCCGGCACATTGAACGGGATGACGGAAACCTCCAACGCGGGGCGAATAATCAACCCCTGTTCACCCTGCCATTGAATGGTCGAGAGATCGGCTATTTCCGTGTTCTGATGTGCCTGCCAGATTGAAATGACGGGATAAGCACTGCGGATCAGACCGGCACTTGGATGAAGGCCGATTTTGAGACTATCCAGAGTGGACCCGGGAACTTGTGCCAGCTTATCAATGCCGATAGGTAGCGCATCTTTGGCATGATAGGCGTCAAGCCACAGGCGTTCGAGCCGGGCGATATCGCCAAGATAGGGGATATTTCCTGCAGGCTCGAATGTGTCGATGAAGGTTGAGAACGTTTGACCATACTCAAAGAGAACCGGCGAAGCCGGTTGATTTTTTTGAACGTAGATCTGCGCCATGGCGGTAAAGAATTCATCGCCGACCAGACGTTTCACGACAGGAAATGTTTCCGCCAGCGCTTCCGACAGGCTGACGGCGACGTTGTTGCGGTAAACGTCGAAACGCGCTTTGCCGCTTTCGATCCCCGGCGGCACCGGCATGTCCGGCTTGGCCAGGGCGGCACTGAATTTTTGAGCGCTCTCAAGCCACATGGCGCGCCTCGCTTGTCCCGGCAGAGCCGCCGAGAACCGCTGAAACCTTGCCGATCTCTGCCATCAAGACCATCCAGTCCGGCACGTCGTTATCCCATTCGATCAGCGTCGCAAGCGGGCCTGTGCGTTGCAGAACCTGCCTGTAGAGCGCCATTACCTCGGCCGAGACCGCCCGATCATGGGCATCGATCAAAAATTCCCGGCCATCGTCGTCAATGGCCACGGCATGCCCGGCCAGATGGATTTCGTGGACATGATCCAGCGGGAACCGCCGGATATATTCCTGCCCGTCCCAGCCGTGATTGACCGCCGAGACATGCACGTTGTTGACGTCGAGCAACAGACCGCATCCGCTACGGCGCTGAACGGCGGCGATGAAATCGACCTCGTCCCAGGTGCTCGCCGCAAACGTCACATAACTCGACGGATTTTCCAGCAGGATTTGCCGGCCCAGATGCGTCTGCACCTGATCGATATGATCCGAAACAAGGACCAGGGTCTCATCGTTGTAAGGCAAGGCCAGTAGATCGTTCAGATACCCGCCCTGATGCGTCGACCAGGCCAGGTGTTCCGATACCAGCGCCGGCTGATAGCGATCCACGACCCGCTTCAGACGTTCGAGATGATTGGTATCAAGCGGCAGCGGACCACCGATCGACATTCCGACCCCGTGCACGGAAAGCGGATAGTCGGCACGAATTTTTTCGAGTTGGGCATGAGGGGGGCCGCCGGCGCCCATGTAGTTTTCCGCATGGACTTCGAAGAACCCGGTACAGGGCCGGGTTTCCAGCACCGAGCCGAAATGGCGGGCCTTAAAGCCAGCACCGGCACGCAGCAAATCTATACCCTGATATGTCATCGGCCCCCGCCGCTCATCTCGATCAGCACAAAACCTTAAGCGGGGTTGTCGCGCTTCAGCGGTTCGAGCGATCCCATGCGGCCGCCCGGCAGTTTCATCGTCGTGCAGGTACCTTTGGGCACCAGTTTCCAGGCATTACCCTGATAATCGACCTTGGACGTCCCTGCGCAGGTCGTGCCCGGACCGGCGGCACAATCGTTCTGGCCGGCTTTGGATACGCCATAGCATTTGACGTTCTCGGCGGCGGAGACCGGGGCCGAAAGCGTGGCGGCACCAGCGGTGGCAAGGGCGCCGGCAACTACGGCGGCAGCGGTAAAGGTTCGTTTCATCTGTGTCTTCTCCTGAAAGCGATGGATCATGCGCCGTCCCATGCGGCACGTCTTTCGTATGCCACCGTTTGCAGAAGGGGAGAAATCAAGTCCCCTCACTTGGGCGTGAGGCGCGCGCGAGGTTCGGACAATCGCCGACAATAAGCCTTTAGGCGTCGTCGAGTTTTTTCCGGATCATGCGGATATCCGCCCAGGCATCGCGCTTCTTGATCGGCGTGCGCAGCAGGTATGCCGGGTGGAACATCGCCGTGGCGTTGATCGGATGCGACAGCTTCGGTGTCTGAAACGAGAACCACTTGCCGCGCAGGCGGCTGATGCCCTGGGTCTGGCCAAGCATCGTATGCGCCGCCGGCGCCCCCACACAGACCAGCACCGCCGGATCGACGATTTCCACCAGCCGTTCGATGAACGGATGGCAAACGGCGGATTCCTGCGTCGTCGGCGTACGGTTGCCGGGCGGGCGCCAGAATACGGTGTTGGAGATCAGCACGTCTTCGCGTTTCAGCCCGGCACTTTCCAGTATGGCATTCAAAAGCTTGCCGCTGGGGCCGACGAACGGCACGCCCTGGCGATCCTCGTCCGCCCCCGGGGCCTCGCCGACGAACATCAGCCGGGCATCGGCGGGACCGTCGGACAACACAAGATTGGTTGCGGTTTTCTTCAGCGGGCAACCGTCGAAGCCGGTCAGCGCCTCTCTCAGATCATCGATGTTCTGTGCAGCGGCGGCCAGTTCCATGGCCGACTTCACCTGCCTGTTGTTATCCACCTCGCGCGGGTCGATCTTGGCGCCACGGCTGATGGCGGGTGCGTTTTGCGCAGGTGTGCGGGACGCCGCGGATGCTGAAGCCGTAGGTGCCGGCCCTTGTTCTGGCGCCGGGGCAACGGCAGACACGGCGAACCTGTCGACCGGCTCGTCAGCGACACATTCATCGCAACCGGCATCGATATGCCATTGCAGTACGGCGGAAATATCCTGAGTCTGCTCCATGAACGGATCATATCACGCTGTCGCGGCCTGAACAGCGCCCGAATAAGGGTTGTAAATGACGCTTTCAGGCGACTTCGCTTCGGAATTGTTCCGTGAATCGCCGAAAACAGCATGATATAACGCCGAAGCTCGTGGGGGCTGGACTTAATATATGAGTAATGGGGCGAACATGAACGACGACGCACAACAAGCAGAAGCCATTGAACGCGAAAGCATGGAATTCGACGTGGTTATCGTCGGTGCCGGCCCGTCCGGTCTATCGGCGGCGATCCGGCTGATGCAGCTGTCACAGGAACGCAAACACGAGATCACCGTCTGCGTCGTCGAAAAAGGCTCCGAAGTGGGTGCGCACATTCTGTCCGGCGCCGTCGTCGATCCGATCGCGCTGAACGAGTTGATCCCCGACTGGAAAGACAAAGGCGCGCCGATGGGCGTGCCCGTCACCGATAACCAGCACTGGGTTCTGTCGGAACACGGCAGCGCATCGCTGCCGCACATTCTGATGCCGCCGCTGATGTCGAACCACGGCTGCTATACGCTGTCGCTCGGTAACCTGACGCGCTGGCTGGGCGAGCAGGCCGAGGCCATGGGCGTCGAGGTTTATCCGGGCTTTGCCGCCGCCGAAGTGCTGTTTAACGACGACGGTTCGGTGAAGGGCATTGCCACCGGCGATATGGGCCGGGGCAAGGATGGGCAACCAGGGCCGAACTTTGAGCCGGGCATGGAACTGCACGCCAAATATACCTTCTTCGCCGAGGGCTGCCGCGGACATCTGTCGAAGCAGTTAATGGAAAAATTCAATCTGCGCGAAGGCCGCGAGCCGCAGACTTACGGCATCGGCATCAAGGAATTGTGGGACGTGCCGGCCGAAAACCATAAGGAAGGCACCGTCATCCATACTCAGGGCTGGCCGCTTTCCGAGTGTGCCGGCGGCGGCTTCGTCTATCACCAGGAAGCCGGGCAGATCGCCATCGGTTTCGTCGTCACGCTGGATTACGAAAACCCGTACCTGTCGCCTTATGACGAAATGCAGCGCTTCAAGACGCACCCGGATATCAAGAGAATGCTCGAAGGCGGCCGCCGCGTTGCCTATGGCGCGCGCGCCATCAACGAGGGCGGCCTGCAGAGCGTGCCCAAGCTGGCTTTCCCGGGCGGCTGTATGACCGGCTGCGCGGCGGGCTTCGTCAACGTGCCGCGCATCAAGGGATCGCACAACGCCATGAAGACCGGCATGCTTGCCGCCGAAAGCGCCTTCGCCGCCTTGAAGGCCGGTCGCAGCCATGACGAGTTGGCCGACTATGAACCGGCATTCCGTAAATCATGGGTCTACAAAGACCTGCACAAGGTCCGCAATGCCCGCCCGGCGCTGTCGAAGTTCGGCCTCACGCTGGGCACCATCTATGCCGGTTTCGACATGTGGCTGAACAATATCGGCCTTGGCTTCCTGCTGCCGTGGACGCTTGCCAACCACACCGACCACGACCGCCTGAAGGCGGCCAAGGACATGCCAAAGATCGACTATCCGAAGCCCGACGGCGTGATCACATTCGACAAGCTGACCAACGTTTCGTTCTCGGCGACCAACCACGAGGAAGATCAGCCGGTTCACCTGACGCTGAAGGACGATAGCGTGCCGGTCGCGACGAACCTCGGCGTCTATGACGGACCGGAAGCACGCTTCTGCCCCGCGGGCGTCTATGAATACGTCGCCGACGAGGACAAGGGCGCAGACGCCATGAAACTGCAGATCAACGCGCAGAACTGCGTGCACTGCAAAACCTGCGACATCAAGGACCCGACCCAGAACATCAACTGGGTAGTACCGGAAGGCGGCGGCGGCCCGAACTATCCTAATATGTGACGGCTTCGTTTCTTTTACCCCCCCTCATCCTGCCCTTTCCCCAAGGGAGAAGGGACTCACGCATGACCTGCATTCTCTTCCAGAGGGGCCCCTTGCACCGCATAGCTCAATTTGCGAGGCTGCATCAGGGACGCGTCAGAGAACCCATATCCAAGGACAAAGCCGCGAGCGGCGTTTCCCGGTCCGAACGACGATAGTTAGGCAATCCCATGAAACTGACGACCGATCAGGTCGGCGCCATTGAGCGTCAGACCGGCGCCATACCCATCCCCGACGACAACCCCGCCAGCGAGGCGCTGACGGAAGTTTTCGGCGAGCATACTTTCTATGCCGATCAGAGCGGCCTGCATGTGCTGGAACCTGTCGACGCCGAAGAGTTGGATGGCACGCACGCCGAGGTGATCCAGATCGCCGAGTGGACGACCGACGCCAAGGACGAACTGCAGCCGATAGAGCCGCAACGATCCGGTGCCGTACTGGGGCTCGATGAAGCCGGTGAAGCTGCCATCGGTGCTGACAGCCCGGAAGACTGAGTTTATTCCGCAGGGGCGTGTGATTTATCGACCGCGCGTAATTCACCGGTCAGTTCCTCACCGCTTTGCGAACGCGGTTTCGACAGCCCGGCGATCAGCGCATATAGCACCGGCGTCAGCAACAGCGTGATTGCCGCCGCCATACCGAGTCCACCGAAGATCACCCAGCCGATCGCAACCCGTGCCTCGGCACCTGGGCCGACGCCGAGAATGAGCGGCAGGCCGCCGAACACCGTCGAGACCATGGTCATCATGATCGGTCGGAACCGGACCAGCGAGGCTTCACGGGCCGCATCGCGCGGGCTCAGCCCCTGTTCCCTGAGCTGGTCGGCAAACTCGACCATCAAGATCGCGTTCTTGGCCATGATGCCGGTCAGCATCAGCACCCCGATTTGCGAATAAATGTTGATGGACGTGCCGGTAATATAGAGCGCGAAGATCGCCGCACAGATTCCGAACGGCACCGTCAGCATGACGACGACGGCGCTGGTGATGCTTTCGAACTGTGCAACCAGCACCAGGAACACGACGACAAAGGCGATCAGATAGGTCACCAGCAAATCGTGCGAGGTCTCGTTCAGGGTTTTCGCCTCGCCGAGGAAGATCAAACCGACATCGCCGATCAGGGTCTCCGCAGCCAGCGCTTGCACCGCTTCGATGGCTTCACGCAAGGTGCGTCCGGGGGCGATATCCGCATCGATTTCAATGGCCCGGCGCTGGGCATGACGGTCCAGCTCGGCCGGGACGGAACTTTCCGAAAACGAGATCAGCTGCGACAGCGGCACCAGCCGCCCGCCAGCCGCCGTCACATATAGATTGGCGATGTCCGACGGCTCGTTGACCGCCGCTTCCGATGCCTGCAGCATGATCGGCACGGCCTTGTCGTTGACGGTCAGCTCGGCGACCTCGAACTCGTCGACAAGCACCTGGATCGTCGTCGCCAGATCCTCGATGTCGACACCCAGATCGGTGGCGCGGCGACGGTCGATGTCGATCGAAAGCTCAGGCTGTGTGGCGCGGAATTCAACGCGCATGTTACTGATCCACGGCAGATTGTTCTCTATCTGACGGACGAACTTGTTGGTCTCGACGAAGATGTGATCGTAATCCGCGCCGATCAGCGCGATTTCCAGGCCGCCGTCGGCATTGCGCAGGTTCAGGCTGTTTCCGCGTCGGACCCGCGCCTGGGCGCCGGGGATCTTGGCGAGCTTCCTGTTTACGTCCTTGGCGATGTCACCTTCGCTGATGGTCCGTTCTTCCCAGGGGATAAGCGGCGCATCGATCTGGCCGCGGTTGAGATCGTAGCGGCCGGTGATGGTGAACAGTTTTTCGACCACGCCACTGGCGACATAAGGTGCGAGGATTTTTTCGACCTGTTCAACCTGTCGGTCGGTATACGGCAGCCCAACCCCGTCCGGCCCGGTCAGGCGTACCGTGATCTTGCCGCGATCTTCCTCAGGCACCAGTTCCTCGCCCAGGTCTTGATATGCGACATAGGCGGTGGCGATGACCGCAGCGCACAGGATGAATACCAGTATCGGCGCCTTCAGCACCATATCCAGCGGTACCGTATAAGCCTTGAGTCCCGCCCTGCCGAGACCATGCAGGATCGCAGCGACACCCTTGGCCGGCCCGCCAGGTGCACGGTTCGGCAATTTCGACGACAGCATCGGCACCAGAGACAGTGCCACGAAAGATGAAATCATCACCGTCACGGCGAGCACGAAACCGAATTCCTGAAACAGCCGACCCGCCGTCGACGGAAGGAAGGAAATCGGTACGAACACGGAAACCAATGTCGCCGTGGTCGCCAGCACGGCAAAGAATACCTGACGTGTGCCGAGCACGGCGGCAGCACGGGTCTTTATACCCTGTGCACGCATGCGCTGGATGTTTTCAAGCACGACAATGGCATCGTCGACAACGACCCCCGCCGCCAGCACCATCGCCAACAACGTGATCAGATTGATCGAGAAGCCGAGCAGCCAGACCGCGGCCAGAGAGCCGACCAGTGCCACCGGGATTGCCACCGTCGGGATCAGCGAGGCGCGGAATTGTCCGGTGAAGACAAACAGCACAAATACCACGATCATGATCGTGTAGCCGAGCGTCACCAGCAATTCACCGATTGAGCCCTTGATGAACAGGCTGTCGTCGGAAATGGTTTCGATGGTGATGGCAGGTATTTGCGCTTTCAACCGCTTGACCACCCCGGCCACCCCTTCGGCAATGGCGATGGTGTTTGAACTGGCCTGACGCACGATGCCGAGCGAAAGCACGGTGCGCCCGTTCAGGCGCACCCAGCTCTCCGCTTCGGCGGGACCGAAGAAGACACTCGCCACATCGCCGATACGAACCGGCTCACGGATAAACAGGTCCTCGATCTTTTTCGGATCGATGACCGATGCATTGGCCCGCACCAGCACTTCCTGCTCACGCGACTGGAAGCTGCCGGCCGGCACATCGTAACGCGCATTACGCATAACCTTGGCGACATCCGCGACCGACAGGCCATAGCTGGCCAGCCGCATGGGGTCGAGCAGCACACGCAGCACGCGCTCCTGATCGCCAAACACGTTCACGTCTGCGACACCTTCGACCGAGGTCAATTCGGGAATGACCTGGTCCTCGACAACCCGGGTCAGGTCATCAATCTGCAGGCTTTCGCTATAGACCGCGAGTGTGACGATCGACGTCGCATCCGCATCGGCCTTGATCACGGTAAGGTTTTCGACCCGATCCGGCAGTTGCCGTTCGACGCGGCTGACCGCTTCGCGGACGTCGTTGGCGGCGTCGATCAGATTAACGTTGGGATTGAAAACAGCCCGGAGACGGAAATTGTTTTCCTCGGACGACGCGCGGACTTCCTTGACGCCATTGACCCGGGCGACCGCCGCTTCAACGATACTGGTGACTTCCGCATCCATGGTTTCCGGCGACGCCCCGGGATAATCGCCGCGCACGGTCACGATCGGACGGTCGACATCGGGCAACTCGCGGACTTCAACGCCCAACAGCGCCCCGAAACCGGCAATCATAATCAGAAGATTGAGAACCACCGCCAGATACGGGCGGCGCACGCTCATCGTCGGCAGGTCGTTGACCGCGCTTGACGTATCCAGGCGTTCCGCCATTTTCAGCTACCTTCGCTTTGCGATATCTCGACCTCGCGGCCGTTCCTGAGACGCTGCACACCCTCGACGACAACCACGTCTCCGGGTTTCACATCGCCTTCGACAAGGACCTTGTTGTTGAGCCGACGTTTCGAGACGACCGGAACGCGCTCCGCCTTGCCGTCGCTAATGCGCCATATGAAACTTTCTCCGTTCTGCCATTGCAACGCCAGTTCCGGCACGCTGGTGAGCATTTCA
Source organism: Thalassospiraceae bacterium LMO-JJ14 (assembly GCA_021555105.2). Classification (NCBI taxonomy): domain Bacteria; kingdom Pseudomonadati; phylum Pseudomonadota; class Alphaproteobacteria; order Rhodospirillales; family Thalassospiraceae; species Thalassospiraceae bacterium LMO-JJ14. The sequence goes on along the minus strand of CP134604.1, from coordinate 825,457 downwards.
CCGGGCAGATCAAGGTTGACGAAAAACGACATGCCGGGGCGCAACGAATCATCCGTGTTGGCGAATTCGGCGCGCACCCGGACGGTTCTCGAGACCGGGTCGACGCGACTATCGATCTTGTTGATGTGTCCTTCGATATCACGGTCACGGAAACTCGGTGTCCGCGCCGTTACCGGCATGCCGAGGCTGAGCCGAGACAGATTCCGCTCCGCTATTTCGAATTCGACCAGAAGCGTCGAACGATCGTCGATGGTGATGATCTCGCTTCCCGTCGTCACACGATCACCGATTTCAACCTTGGGGATACCGACGATTCCGTCGAATGGCGCGCGCATGGTGCGATCTGCAAGTGCCTCGCGCGCCTGCCCCAGTTCCAGTTTCGCACGCTCGAGGATCACGTCGGCGTCCTCGACATTCGCTTTCGAGCGGACATTGTTGTCACGCAGGCGGCGCGCCCGTTGGAGCGTGTTTTCAGCTTCCTTGACGCGGGTATCGGCAACACGGACCTGCAGCCCGGCGTCGCGGGCATCAAGGCGCATGATGACGGCGTTCTTCTTGACTTCCTGGCCGCTTTCGACCGGAAACTCCACGATTTCGCCGGCCGCCGCCGGGAACATCGTTACCGAAAGCCGCGCACGCGCCGTGCCGATGGCTTCAATAAGAACACTGTCACGGGTCTCGCCGACCGCTTCCACGATTACGGGAACGCCCTTGGCGGCGGATTTTTTCTTGGCGGCGCTTTTATCGGCTGCCATTTTCGGACTGATTGTGGCATTTGCGAACAAAGGCCCCCACTGATCGTGGGTTCCCCACAGCACGACGAGCGCCAGCGCTGCGACGGCAATCCACCTTATCCGGTGTTCCCGTTTCACTGGCGGCGCCCCCGCTTTACCGGCAAGAGAACCTCATGCGACATCATGTCCTTCGTGTCATCCACTCTCATTTACTCCACTCGGAATCCATCGGCCCCATGATACAAACCTTCGTTCAGGGGCGTCGGCCCCATGCCAAACTGTACAGGGAATTTCGATAGGCCTGTTCTTGCCGACTATAGCCCGCAGGCCAAACGGTCAGATGGCCGATCACCATTCAACCCAATATTGTTACATGTTATTTGGGGAAATCCAAAGCGTTATCAAGACGGCAAAAGCCCACCGAACATGGCCCCAGGTCGGCATAAAACGGCGCCCGGTTTATCCGGCGTCGCCCAGACATCCTTTGACAGCGACGATATGCGGCGTTACGTGATTTCATGATCCACGCTATTTTCGAGACGCCATGAACAACCCGTCGACACAAAGTGCCTCAAGCGACATTGACGGCAAGTACGCATGGACGCGGCTGGCGATTTCGCTGGCTCTCAGCACGGTCGGCGGCATCGGTCTGTGGTCGGTTGTCGTCACCCTGCCGGCGATCGAGGCGGAATTCGGTCTCGACCGGGGCGGCGCTTCTTTGCCCTATACCGCGACGATGATCGGTTTTGCCGTCGGCGGTATCGTTATGGGGCGCCTCGCCGACCGCTTCGGTATTTTTGTCCCCCTGCTCGTCGGCACCTTTATGCTGGCAATCGGTTATGTCGTCGCGTCACAGGCGGAAAGCGTTCTGGCCTTTACGCTGGCGCAGACACTTTTGATCGGCATGATGGGCAGCGCCGCGACATTCGGTCCACTGGTTGCCGACGTTTCATTGTGGTTCGAAAAGCGGCGCGGCATTGCCGTCGGCATCGTCGCCAGCGGCAACTACCTGTCCGGCACCATCTGGCCGCCAATCCTGTCGTATGCCATCCAGACCGTCGGCTGGCGCGAGGCGCATCTGTGGATCGCCGTTGCCTGTATCGTCATCATGCTGCCGCTGGCATTCCTGCTGCGGCGCCGCGCCGACACCTCGGAACGCCCGAGCATCCTTGGGACTGCGCGCGGGCTCAGACCTGACGGCATGTCGAGCCGAACCGTGCAAATTCTGCTGATCGTCGCCGGGCTGGCCTGCTGTATCGCCATGTCCATGCCGCAGGTCCACATCGTGGCTTACTGCGGCGATCTCGGTTACGGCGTTGCCCGCGGCGCGGAGATGCTGTCGATCATGCTCGGCCTGGGGGTCGTCAGCCGTATCACGTCGGGTTTTATCGCCGACAAGATCGGCGGTCTCGGTACCTTGCTGCTGGGCTCGGCACTGCAGTGCGCAGCCCTGTTCTTCTACATTCCTTTCGATGGCCTGGTCTCGCTTTATGTTGTTTCCGCGCTGTTCGGCCTGTCCCAAGGCGGGATCGTTCCGAGTTATGCGATGATCGTACGGCAATTCTTTCCGGCCCGCGAAGCCGGCGCACGAGTCAGTCTTGTCCTGATGACGACCGTCATCGGCATGGCCATCGGCGGCTGGATGTCCGGTGAGATTTATGACCTGACGGGATCGTATCAGGCAGCATTTCTGAACGGTATCGCGTGGAACCTTTTGAACATGGGGATTGCGCTCTGGTTGTTGCTGGGCCAGCGCCAGCCCCGCACCGCCTGACGATTAACAATCCGCCGCGAAATTCTTCGAACCCGGGCCACGCGCGGGCTGGCCATGGGCGAGCCGGGACACTAAACTCAAACAAGCCGGAATACAGCGGCTCATGTTATCGGAGAGCACTGAATGCCCCCAAGTTCGCGTCTGTCCCACCCTGTCGCCCGCTACCTCTGCACCATGTTTATGACGGCATGCATAGCCGCTTCGACCACGTCTTTTGCCGTGGCGCAGGACGAGGAGACTTCATTGTCGGGGAATTTTCTGGCTGGCCATGTCGCGCAGAAACGCAGTGACCTGCCCGCCGCCATCCGCTTTTTCAGCCGCGCGCTCGATCAGGATAAAATGCAACCCGACGTATTGCGCCGGACGTTCCTGTTCTCGGTTATGGATGGCCGCATCAACGATGCTCTGGAACTCGCCAACGAGTACATCAAGGATGAAGCCAAGGCCCCGATTGCCAACATGACCCTGGCGATCGAGGATGCGCGCAAGGAAAACTGGAAGGCCGTCATCGAGCGCATGTCGGCACTGGATGCGACCGGCCTCAACGGTTTCACGGCACCGATGCTGAAGGCATGGGCAACGTTCGGAACCGGCGATCTGAAGGCGGCACTGGAAGCCCTGAAGCCGCTTCGCGACCTGGGCGGCACCCGCGTCCTGCATGATCTGCATGCCGGCCTGATGCACGAGCTTGCCGGCGAGTTGGCCGCAGCCGAAACTTATTACCTGTCGGTCGCCGAACAGGATGAAGGCTCTTCGCTGCGCGCGTCACGCATTCTCGGCACCTTGTATGAGCGCCAAGGCAAGGTTGCCGAAGCCAAGGCGACCTTCGATCTGTACCTGAAATCGCAACCCGGCACCTCGTTTATCGATTTGGACATGGAACGGCTTGGCGACGCAGACACCAAGGATGCGCCGATCCTTGTGCGCAATGCCAAGGACGGCATTGCCGAAGCCCTGTTCGGCATATCTTCGTCGCTGAACCAGCAGGGCGGCAGTGAAACGGCAATGGTCCTGGCTCGTCTGGCACTGCACTTGAGACCCGATTTCCCGGTTATGCGGTATATGGCGGGCGGCATTCTGGAAGGGCTGGAACGCTACGAAGATTCCATCGACGTCTATAAAAAGCTGCCGGACGGTACACCCTTCAGCCGCGCCGCAAAGCTGCGGATCGCCCGCAATCTGGACCGGATCGACGATTTTGACGGTGCCGTGGCAATATTGAAGAAAACCGCCAAGCAATACGCTGACGATCCCCGGCCACTGGTTTCACTGGGCGACACTTATCGCCGCCATGAAGACTGGAACAATGCCGTCAAAGCCTATGACGGCGCGGTTGAACGGATCGGCACGCTCGAAGCCCGTCACTGGCAGCTTTTGTATTCACGCGGCATCGTGCTTGAACGGGCAAAGGAATGGGACCGCGCCGAAGCGGACTTTTTGAGGGCGCTTGAATTCGAACCTGATCAGCCGCTGGTACTGAACTACCTCGGGTATTCCTGGGTCGAACAGCGCAAGAACCTCGACCGGGCGCTGGAAATGATCAAGACCGCCGTCGCCAAGCGGCCGCACGACGGTTACATCACCGATAGCCTGGGCTGGGTCTATTACCAGTTCGGCCGCTATGACGAGGCCGTGCCGGAACTTGAACGCGCCGTTGAACTGCGCCCCGAGGATCCGGTGATCAACGAACATCTGGGTGATGCCTATTGGCAGGTCGGACGCCGCCTGGAAGCGACCTTCCAGTGGAATCACGCCATCGTGCTGGGCGCCGACGAAGAGTTGAAAGCAAAGATCGAGAAAAAACTCAAGGACGGTTTGTTCGAGGATGCCGACGCCGTGATCAAGACCAAGACGAATGGCGGCTGAAACTCCGTTCCGCGAGCCCGCGCCGGCGAAAATCAACCTGTATCTGCATATCACGGGGAAGCGTCCGGACGGCTATCATCTGCTCGACAGCCTTGTCGTGTTTGCCAATACCGGGGACCGTATCGAAGCGGCAAGTGCCGATACCCTGACGCTTGATTACTTAGGCCCGTTCGCAGACGATCTGCCGGAACCCGAATCCAACCTCGTTATGCGCGCCGCCCGGGAACTGGCCCGGCTTTTCGGTATTTCCCGGGGCGCACACCTGACTCTTTTCAAAAACCTGCCAGTCGCCAGCGGAATCGGTGGCGGCTCGGCAGATGCAGCGGCGGCGCTGCGCGCCCTGATCCGGCTATGGCAGCTTGACCCGGAAGACGGGCGCATCGGCAAGCTTGCGCTGTCACTGGGCGCCGATGTGCCGGTTTGTCTGATGACGCGGCCCGCCGTCATGCGTGGCATCGGTGAAGATCTGCAATTGCTGACATCATTTCCTGAGTTGCCGGTGCTTCTGGTCAATCCGGGAACCGCCGTCTCAACACCTGCCGTCTTCAAGGCACGCACGGGCAACTTTTCCACCGCTTTCGATTGGCCGGGTGACGCCCGGGACCCGGCTGGCGTTTTCGATGCACTTGCGCAGACCGGCAACGATCTGCAGGCCCCGGCCATTACCCAAGAACCTGCGATCGGCGTTGCGCTGGAGGTGCTTGGCAAACAAAGCGGCATCCGGCTCCAACGCATGTCCGGCAGTGGCGCGACATGCTTCGGCATCTTCGAGAGCGAAGAAACGGCCCATGCGGCAGCGCATGAAATCAGCGCCCTGTACCCGGACTGGTGGGTTCAGGCGGCATCGGTTTATGGTTCCTGAGAATGTCCCACAAACCGTCTCTGGGACCGTCCCTGTGCCTTTCTGGCGAATGACCTGAAAGTGTCATACGCGGGCTTGCCCCATCCGGGCGGTTGCACTATTTTCTGCCTCGCCCGCCCATATTGGCGCGGCATTACTGGGGTGTGGCGAAGAGGTCTAACGCACCGGTTTTTGGTACCGGCACTCCTAGGTTCGAATCCTAGCACCCCAGCCATATAAAAGGCCCGCCATCGGCGGGTCTTTTTTTGTTGTGCCTCCATTTTTCACGGCAGAACAATCCCAGACTTGCCTCAAAGCCGCGCATCGACTATTTACGGACCCGCGCCAGCGTGCGCAACACTATTGGGGCGTGGCGAAGTGGTCTAACGCACCGGATTCTGATTCCGGCACTCCTAGGTTCGAATCCTAGCGCCCCAGCCAAAACGGCAAGTTAACGATACCCGAAAGGCCCGCTTCGTGCGGGCCTTTTGTTGTCCTTCGGCGACCTGCAAGCGCGCACTTACAGCGCTCATAACATCATGGAATTCATATAATAAAAGAAGTCATATTTTATTTAACTTGTTAAATAACCGAAATCCCTGTACCTATTATACTGAAAATTATCTATCTGTTTGCGCGCTGTATTATATTAAATTGCGCTGTTTTTTACTTCAGATCCCTTAATTTTTCAGCTGCCGGAACAGGTGGCTGCAACGTGCTGCCGATGTTTTTTGGCAACCGTGCGCGCCAGGCATCACTCCACCCAATGCGCACATCATATGACAGGAAGCTTTATGCAACTCCCCAACAATTCGATCCCGGTCGCCATCGGCGCCGCCATTGGCGTGGTCGCCATCAGTATTATCAGTCTTGCCAACGGCTGGGTCATGCCGACGTCGAAAGTCGACGCAAAAATCGAGGAAATGACCGTCTCCGTTCAGGCATCCATTTGTGCCGCACGCGCCGAGGACTTCCTCAATGAAAGCAACAGCACCGTGAACCTCGAAGGCTATCAGGCTGAAGCCAACGAAAAACGTCAGGAATTGGCGCGCTCGTACACAACGCCGTTGATGGGCAATGATGCCGTCGATTCAAGCGTCGTCGATGCCTGTGCGCGTATGCTCAACAAATCCCGCTCCTGAATTCAACTCCCGTTTCCACAAGGACCTTCCATGCGAAAATCTTCAAAAATGACCGCCGAAGAACAATTCAAGGCGACACAAAAGAAAGCCGAAAAGGTGCTTGAGGAAAAAGAACTGGCTGAAGAAGCGCGTGCACAGCAGATTTCGACCCTGCGTGCACGCCGCTTGCTAAAAGTCGCAGCCGACAAGAAAGCCGCCGAAGCGGCAGCGCCGAAACCCCGGAAACGCAAAACCACATCCTGATCCGGCTGCAGAATAAGGATATCCACGCGTGAGACTTCGCCGTTTGCTTATGACCCTGCTTGCGTCCGCCGCCATTTTCGCAACCCTGCTTTCGGTCGATCAAACCATGGCCGGGAATATTCCCGACAACGCCTTCGCCAGTACGGCCGGATACGGTAAGAACTGGAAATGCATGCGTGGCTATATCGAATCCGGCGACACCTGCCAGCGCATCGACATGCCGGCGAACGCGCATCTCAGGGCATCGGGTGAGCGCTGGCAATGCAACCGCGGGTTCGTCAAAACGGGCGATACCTGCAGCGTCATTCAAGTGCCTGAACACGCTTACTTATCCGATTCGTCGTATACTGACGGCTGGGTTTGCGAGCGCGGATACCGGTCTGCCAACAATACTTGCGTCGCCATCAGTGTACCGGAAAACGGCTATTTGTCGGATTCCGACTATGGCAGCGGCTGGAGCTGCAATCGCGGGTACTTCGCCGAAGGCAAAACCTGTGTGCAGATCAAGGTGCCGGCGCATGCTTATCTCGACGATGCCGGGCGTAGCACCGGTTGGGTCTGCGAGCGCGGCTATAAAGCCCAGGGCGATACGTGCGTTGCCATCAAGCTGCCGAAGAACGCGCACATCGATTATTCCGGCAACGGCTGGGAATGCAGTCAGCCGTATCAGCAAACAAATGACGGTTGCGGCAAGCCCTAAGCCTTTAGGGCCGTGCATCTTCGCGGATCATATCGGCACCTTTTTCAGCGATCATGATCGTCGGTGAGTTGGTGTTGCCGCTGGTGATCGTCGGCATGACCGACGCATCAATAACCCGAAGTCCCCTGACCCCCCGCACCTGCAAACGTTCATCGACAACGGCCATGTTGTCGTTCCCCATCTTGCAGGTCCCGACGGGATGGAAGATCGTCGTTCCGATGTCGCCGGCGGCGGACGCCAGCGCCTCGTCTTCCATGTAATCCGGGCCGGGCTTGAACTCTTCCGGTGAGAATTTCTGCAACGCCGGCTGGGCGATGATTTTACGTGTCATGCGGATGCTGTCGGCGGCAACCTTCCTGTCCGCCTGTGCCGTCAGATAGTTCAGATTGATCGCCGGTTTCGCCATGGGATCGGCGGACTTGATATGGATCGAACCGCGGCTTTCGGGGCGCAGATTGCAGACGCTTGCAGTGAAGGCCGGGAACGGATGCAGGGGTTCGCCGAACTTGTCCAGAGACAACGGCTGCACATGATACTGGATATTCGGCGTCTCGTATTCGCCGCTGCTTTTTGTGAACGCGCCCAATTGCGATGGCGCCATCGTCATCGGCCCCTTGCGGAACAGCGCATATTGCAGGCCGATCTTCGCCTTGCCGAGTAACGACGCATATTGCTCGTTCAGGGTTTCGACGCCGGAGACCTTGTAGATACAGCGGATCTGCAGATGGTCCTGCAGGTTCTCGCCGACGCCCTGCAGGGCGTGCTTGACCTCGATCCCGTACTTGCCAAGCACGTCGGGTCGTCCGATACCCGACACCTCCATGATCTGCGGCGAACCGACGGAGCCGGCGCAGAGGATCATCTCTCCCTCCGCGTCGATCGTCGCGTCTGCGTCGCCGTGCTTAAGCTCGGCACCCGTGACCCGGCCTTCCGTCAAATTCAGCTTCTTGACCTGAGCATGCGTAAAGACGGTCAGATTGGCGCGGCCCCGGGCCGGCTTCAAGAATCCCTTGGCCGTGCTCCAGCGCCAACCGGCACGTTGATTGACCTGAAAATACCCGACACCTTCGTTATTCCCGCGATTGAAATCGTCGGTCAGCGGCAGTCCGGCCTGCGCAGCGGCATCGCGGAAGGCATCCAGAATATCCCAGCGCAACCGCTGCTTTTCGACACGCCATTCGCCGCCTTCGCCGTGAAATTCATCCGCAGGCATTGCCAGCTGGTCTTCGGATTTCTTGAAATAGTGCAAGACATCGTCCCAGCCCCAGCCGGTGTTGCCGAACTGACGCCATTGGTCATAGTCGCGGGCCTGGCCGCGCATGTAGATCATGCCGTTGATCGACGAGCAGCCACCGAGCACACGGCCACGCGGATAGTTCAGTGCCCGGCCATTCAAGCCCTTGTCCGGCTCCGTCTGAAACCCCCAGTCGGTGCGCGGGTTCCCCATACAGTACAAATACCCGACAGGGATATGAATCCAGATGTAATCATCTTTGCCGCCGGCTTCCAGAAGCGCCACCGTGACATTCGGGTCTTCGGACAGGCGATTGGCAAGAACACACCCGGCGCTGCCGGCGCCGACGACCACATAATCGAACGATCCCAGTTTCTTCATCGGTTGCGTGCTCCCCCGCCTCAAAATCCTGAGCACAGCGTCCCACAGACAGGGAAAACAGGCAATTCCCGGAACTACGTATAATCAACAGGAGGTGAAATGGCGCTTGCCTCTTGGATTCAATCCCTAATTGGGGCTAGGCTATTCGCATAATAATGAATGAAGTGCCCGCAGGGCCGCACCATTCGAAAAAAGACGACCGGTAAAAAAGCGGTCCCTCTCGGGCCTGGATGGAACATCCGGGGAGGAACCGTATATGACCAGGAATCACCCAGTATCGCCGCGCGCGGCCTTGATCGCAGGCCCCTATTCATCGGGCAAGACTTCATTGCTTGAAGCGCTGCTCGTAGAGGCCGGGGCCTTGAACCGGCGCGGCACCGTCACCGACGGCACATCGCTTGGCGACGGCTCGGCAGAAGCCCGGGCGCATGCCATGTCGACGGAAATGAATATCGTCACGGCCGAGTATCTCGACGAACGCTGGACCTTTATCGATGTCCCCGGTTCCGTCGAGTTGCATCAGGAAATGCAGAGCGCCATGGATATCGCCGATATCGCCATCGTGGTCTGCGAACCGGAACCGGAAAAGGCTATTGCCCTGGCGCCGATGCTGCGCGCCATGGACAAGGCCGGACTGCCGCACATCGTGTTCATCAACAAAATGGATCAGGTGCGCGCCAGTGTCCGCGAAACCCTGGAAGCGCTGCAGGCGGCATCGACACGGCCGTTGGTGCTGCGCGAGATTCCGATCCGTGAAGGTGAGAGCATAAAAGGTCATGTCGATCTGGTTTCCGAACGCGCCTTCAGCTGGCAGGAAGGGCAGCCGTCTAAGCTGATCTCCCTGCCCGAGACCATGCAGGGCCGCGAAGCCGAGGCACGCACGGAGATGCTCGAAAGCCTCGCCGATTTCGATGACACGCTGCTGGAAAAACTGCTAGAAGACGCGGTCCCGTCAACCGATGAGGTTTATGCCAATCTGACCCGCGATCTTGCGGAAAACCTTATTGTGCCTGTGTTCTTCGGCTCGGTGACGCACGGCAACGGCGTCCGACGGCTGATGAAGGCACTTCGTCACGAAGCCCCCGACGTTACGGAGACGGCAGCCAGGCTCGGCATCGACGAAACCGGGGAAGCCCGGGTCTGCATCTTCAAAACCGTCCATGCCGGTCACGCAGGGAAACTGTCGTACGGGCGGGTCATGCGTGGCCAGGTTGCCGACGGCGACAGCCTGGCGGGCGCGCGCCCGGCGGGACTCAACCGTTCCTCCGGATCGAACCTGGACCGCGTCACCAAAGCCGAAGCCGGCGACGTTATCGGTTTTGGCAAAATGGAGGACATCAGCACCGGCGATGTGGCGGGTCCCGACAAGATCATTCAACGGGCGAATTCGCAAACCAGCCTGAGGCCGCTTTACGGATTGGCGATCCGCGCCGAAAGCCGCTCCGACGACGTCAAGCTACCGGCCAACCTACAGAAGATTATCGACGAAGACCCCTCGCTGTCGACACAGCACGACGATACCACCGGGGAATATGTACTGCTTGGCCAGGGGGAGATGCACCTCAAGCTGGCGCTGGAAAAACTTGCCAATCGAAGTAGCTTGAACGTGATCGCAACGCCGCCCCGCATCGCGTATCGCGAGACCATCCGCAAACCGGTCAGCAAACATGCGCGCCACAAGAAACAATCCGGCGGACACGGTGAATTTGCCGATGTGCATGTCGACCTCAAACCGCAGGGGCGCGGTGACGGTTTCAGTTTCTCCGACACGATCCATGGCGGCGCGGTGCCGAAGCAATATATTCCCGCCGTCGAGGCCGGTGCAAAAGAGGCCCTGATGACGGGGCCGCTCGGTTTTCCCGTGGTCGATGTAGCGGTAACGTTGACGGATGGGCAATTCCACGCCGTCGACTCGTCGGAAATGGCCTTCCGCAAGGCAGGCGCACAGGCGCTTCGTGACGCTTTGCCGGAGGCGGGCCCGGTTCTTCTGGAACCGGTTAACAGCGTGACGATCTCGGTGCCGAACAGCTATACGGCGCGCATCCAGCGGATCATCACCTCGCACCGGGGGCAGATCCTTGGTTACGATGCCAAACCCGGCTGGGACGGCTGGGATGAGGTATCGTGTCAGATGCCGGCAGCCGAAATGCAGAACCTGATCGTCGAGATTCGCTCGTCAACGCAAGGCGCAGGCACGTTCGTCACCGCCTTCGATCACTTGCAGGAACTGACCGGCAAGGATGCCGAAAAGGTCGTTGAAAGCCACGCCCAGGCAGCGGACTGATCGATAGCGGACAGGCGAACAGACAAAGCTCACCTGTTGACGACGAGACCGTTCCCCGCAAGAGCTTGATTGGAGCGTTTCAGCTTGTGCAGCATCTGCTGGCTGACGCAGCTTTCAAGGTTGGCGCGTATTTCGAGATCCTTCATCAGTCGTTGCCGCAGCACCTGGACGCCAATACAGAAATACCGTGACGGGCGGTCTAGACGCACAGTCGCGGTCGCCGGTTCCCCGGACATCGCCGTCAGTTCGCCGATGAAGGAATGCGCTTCACAAACGGCTATCGCCCTGCCGCTGCTGATGATCTCGGCCTCGCCCTCAAGCAGGTAAATCAGGTGCTCGACGGGCTCGCCCTCGCGTGTCAGCACGGCACCGGATTCGCCGTCGATCCAGTATCCCGCATCCAGAAATTTCCGCGCCTTGCGCTTCGACAGATTCCGCATGGCTTGGTCGATAAACGCACGTTCCTCGTCGCTGAACCGGATGTGACGGGTCAGCAGATACATCCGGATCAAGCCAATGATGCTGATAAAAATCCAGAACACCTGGATCAATGCTGATGACAGGTTGAATGCTTGAATGAGGCTGATCAGCACACTGCTCGCAGCGGTCAGATTCAGCAGCGCATAGAGCCCGCCCTGCCCGTTCACATAGCCGAGTTGAAGTGCCGCGTAAGACCCCAGATACAAAGCGACACCGATGAACCCGAAAACCACATACAGGTTCAATTCAGCATCAAACAACAGAGTCCCTCCAAATCAACAACGGCATGCAACCTTGGAGGTATATTCGTTGCTCAACCACCTAGGAACAAACGGCCGACTTCCGGGTTGGCGAGGAGTTCGTCACCCGTGCCGGCAATCGCCAGTTCGCCGGAAACCAACACATAACCGATATCCGCGAATTCAAGACCTTTCTTGGCGTTCTGCTCGACCATGATGATGGTTTTACCTTCACCGTGCTGCAGATCGTCGAGGATATCGAACACCATGTCGATGAACCGCGGCTCAAGACCGATCGACGGCTCGTCGACCAAAAGCACTTCCGGATCCATGACCAGGGCGCGCGAGATTTCCAGGAGGCGCCGCTCACCGCCGGACAGAACCTTGGCCTTGTGCGTACGGCGCTGTGCCAGGCGGTCGTACTTCGCGAAAACGCGTTCCGCCGCTTCATGGGCCATCGCCGGCGTATCCATCAGGAACCCGCCCATCCACAGATTTTCCTCGACCGTCATGTCGGGGAAAATCGATTTGTCCTGCAGGATGTAGGCAATCCCCGCTTTCTTCAGCTTTTCGTTCGGCGACAGATCGGTGACGTTCTGCTTTTTGCCGGGATCACCGATCTCAATCGATCCCGAAAATATGTTGGTGAAGCCGTAGATTGAATGCAGGATCGTCGATTTACCCGCACCGTTCGGGCCGATCAGGCAAAGCGATTGTCCCTTGGCGACCTGCAGGTTCAAATCGTGCAGGATCTCCATCTTGCCGTAACCTGCCTTCAGGTCCTTGATCTCGACGAACGGGTCGTTGTTGGCCAGTTTCGCCAACTTTTCGAGCGGCACATCCTCGGCCATCGCACGGGTTTGCGCGACGACCTGCTCGACGGAAATCACCGATTCGACGCTACCCATATGGTAGCCCGACGCTTTGCGCTTTTCCGTGTCGGTTTGTGTTGTTTCCTCGCTCATTAGTGCGCTCCCAGATATGCGTCGATCACGCGCTGGTCATTTTGGATTTCATCCGGCGAGCCGTGCGCCAGCATTTCACCGTGTGCCAGGCAATAGATACTCTCGGCCATGTTCATGATGACGCGCATGTTATGCTCGATCACGAACAAAGTAATGCCGAATTCCTCGTTGGCACGGCGCAGGCGGTCGATCAGCCCGTTGATCAGGGTCGGGTTGATGCCCGCCGTCGGTTCGTCAAGTAACAGCACTTCCGGCTTGTTCATCAGTGCCATGGCGAATTCGAGCAGCTTTTGCTGACCGAACGAAAGATCGCCTGAACGCAGCTTACGCTTTTCGTAGAGACCGACGAAATCGAGCAGGCGCTCGACCTCTTCCATCGTTTCCTTTGCCTCGCGCTCTCCGAACATATCGGCGAAACCCATTTTACGGTGGGGCACCGAGATCAGCATGTTGTCGATGCAATTCATATTGCCGTAAATACGGGTCTGCTGGAAGGTCCTCAACAATCCGAGCCGTGCGATCTGCGGCACTCGAAGGTCAGAGATTTCCTTGCCCTTGAACTTGATCGAGCCTTCGTCGATCGGGTGGTAGCCGACGATGGAATTGAACAGCGTCGTCTTGCCTGATCCGTTGGGTCCGATCAAACCGGTGATCTTCCCGTCCGGCACCTTCATCGAGACGCTTTTGTTGGCGATCACACCGCCATAGGACTTCGAGACGCCCTCGACCTCAATCACGTAATTGGTCATTTCGAGCCTCCCTTGTCCTCAACAATGATGCCGAATTTCTCCGGATATTTTTCCATTAGCCAGCCCATGATCCCCTGCTGGAAGAACACCACGTTGATGATGATCAGCATGCCGAGCGCAACCCACTGCCAGCCCAGGAAATAAGTCCATGTGGCTTCCTTGATGACGTGGAACAATATCGCGCCGAGGACCGGGCCCCACAGCGTTCCCTTGCCGCCGAGCAGCGTCATGGCGACCATGAAGATGCCGAAGGTAACTGTCGGGAAAGCCACTTCGAGCGGCTCGACGAAACCGACGATATTGCCGAACAGCGCACCGGAAATACCAAGGAAAAACGCCGAGATCGCCCATGCCACGCTTTTGTAGCGCAAGGTATGGATGCCCATGGCTTCGGCTTTTTCTTCGTCATCGCGGATGGCGTTAATGGCCAGCCCAAAGCGCGTTTTGTAAACCCACTGCAGCGTCACGAAGGTCAGGATCGCGGCAGCAAACGTAAGAAAGTAGAACGTCAGTCCCTTGGCTTGGGCCGATCCCGGGAACACCGGCATGCCGATGCCACCGCCGCCGCCGACCCATTCCCACGTTCCCATCAGCTCACCCGCCGCCAGGGCCATGCCAAGCGTGCCGATGGCAAAGTACGGGCCGCGCAGACCGAACACGGTCCAGCCAAGCGCGAATGCCGTCGCCGCAGCAACAAACCCGGACGCCAGAATCCCAAGCACGAGGCCCTGGTAGTACTGGGCATCCGTATATTCGACGACGATGGCACCACGCGCCGCGGTAAAGGCACCGACATCGGCGAATTGGGCGATCTGAATAACCGCTGAGGCATACATACCGACGCCGAAGAAGAAGATGTTGCCGAGTGAGTTATAGCCCATCTGCCCGCCCATGACGTCCCACGTCAGGGCAAACAGGACCATGACCCAAAGCGTCGCAATCTGGTACTGCAGACCCGGGAACACGAACGGCGCCGCCAGGCCGAACACGAGGAGCGGCAGGTGGATTTTCAAAGAAAAGTTGCTATTCATTTTTATTTCCCAGGATCAGCTGACGACTTGGCGAAGCTTGCGCTGCTGAATTTGGCGCCAGACAAGCACCACCAGCAACAAGCCGACGACAATGGCCTGTTGGAATTCAGCCCCGAAGACGAAACCGCCAAGGTTTTCCACCACCCCGAGACCAAGGCCCGCCATGATGACGCCCGGCAGATTGCCGAACCCGGCTGCCGTCACGATCACGAAGGAGCGGATCGAATGCGAAATGCCGTAAAACGGCTGGATCACCCAGATCATCGAGATCATGGCACCGGCAGCCCCGCAGATCGCGGCATTGAGGGAATACGTAAAGGCGTAAACCTTATCAGTATCGATCCCCATGACGCGGGCCGCGCGTGCGTCCTGGGCGGTGGCGCGAATGGCCTGCCCCATGCGGCTGCGTTTCATGAACAGCACAACCATCACGGCGAGGATGCCGCACAATACGAAGGCCAGCACCTTGATCTCGGCGATCGTCAGGTTGTTGTCCCACATGGAACGGATGGCGAAATCGCTTTCCGCAGTCTGCACTTCCGGTCCGAACATCAGGTTCAGACCCTGTGCCATGACAATTGCCAGACCAAAGGTCGCCAAAAGCGACGTAAACAGATCCTTATCGATAACCCGGCGGATAATCGTCACATAAATGAACCAGCCGAACGCGAACATGATGATGATCGCCGCCGGCAGTCCCCATAACGGATGGATGCCCTGCTTGCCGAGCCACCAGGCGATGTATCCCCCGGCAATGACAAAATCACCCTGCGCCAGGTTCTTGACGTTCATCACGCCCCAAACCAGAGCCAGTCCGTAAGCTGCCAACGCAAAAGTGGCGCCGATGAAAAGCCCATCCAGTACGAGTTGCACGGAAAATACAGGTGCCGCTACCAGCACCATAATGTTGTCCCACATGGCGACGTCGTCCCTTGTTCAGTTTTTTTTATGAACGTTATTATTTAACCAAGTAAAGCCGACATGCCCGCCCCAGCGCTATCCGGGACGGGCGTGCCTTTATTAACCGATCACCTCGAAACTCAGTTCATCGGTGCTTTACGCGGCCAATTGACCGGATGCGATGCCCATTTCGACGGCGCAACCACGTTGTAGCTACCGTTCTGAATTTGGCGCAGCACCATCGGCTTGGCGATGTTGTTGCCGGCTTCGGAGAACTTCACGCCGCCGTAGAAGGTCTGCATATCCGTTGCGGCAATGGCGTCACGGACTTTTTCCGGGTCCAGGCTGCTGGCACGCGAAAACGCATCCGCCCAGACGAGTACGGCGGCAGTTGCCTGTGCCGACTGATACGGAACGTTTTTGTAACCTTCGTATGTGGCCTTGAAGAGCTTGTCGTAGTCAGCGGCGGAGCCGAACCACTTGTCCTTGTAGGACAGCGTTTCAGCCCACTGCGTCGGGCACAGGAAGTCGTTGACCGCGTCGCCGAAGTTGGTGGTGACTTTCGCTGCTTCACAGTGCGTCATGGCAATCATCGGCACATCGACCCGCAATTCCTTGATCTGACGTGCACCGGTCGCGGCACCCTTGGAGTGACCGGACAGCAAAAGCAGATCCGGCTTCAGGGCCTTGACCTTGGTCAGGGTCGCGGAAATGTCGTTGAGGTCGCGCGGCATCTTGTCGTCGATGACGGCTTTCATGCCGAATTTTTTCATGTCTTCGAGCACACCGGCACGAACATCGAGCGAGAACGGATCGTTTTCGAAAGCCATTGCAACCTTGACGTCGGATGCTTTCTTGCCGTTCTTTTCAGCGATTTCAGCAGCCAGCGCGATCGAGCTTGCGAGATACTGCTCAGAGGTTGACAGCACCGCGAACAGGTACTTGTAGCCCTTGTTGAACAGCGAACGCGAAGCGCCTTCGGCTTCGACCATCGGCACTTTGTACTTTTCGACGATCGGCGCTGCGGCCGTCGTCGTTGCCGACGAATACGGACCGAGGAAGTATTTTACGCCATCCTGACTGATCAAACGCTCAAGCAGTTGCGCTGTACGCAATGGCGTCGATTCATCATCGTAATATTCGACTCTCAACTTGTAGGTCTTGCCGCCAACCTTGACGCCACCCATTTCGTTGACTTTTTTGACCCCGAGCTCATAGCCGTTTTTGGCGTGGATCCCGTTGGTTGAATACTTACCTGTGAATGAAATGGCGGAACCGAGGACAATCGTGTCACCCTCAACCTTGGCGCTCGCCGGCGTTGCCAGCGTAACCCCCAAAGCAAAGGCCGAAGCCAGTACCGCCGTCGTCAGACGTGCTTTCATTGTGTGAGCCCTCCCAGACTTCAATTTTCAACGCGAACGCAATATTCGCGGTGGATTTTGCTTTTACCGTTACCGGCTTATGCCACCGATACAGTCTCTTCGTCAGCGGATTGTATCAGCGTTCTTCATTCTGACAAGTGAGCGTATCAATTTTACTTTTCAACGCCTTTTTACGTATTGATCGGAAATGTGGGCAAGTCATGCGTATACCCCAGCATGCCCTGTCTCAATTTTCGAGTAGAGCGCATAAAATCACCCGCGACCGGCAAACGGCATTTGCGTCGCCATTACGGTCATCGAAAAAACGTTCGTTTCCGGCGGATAACCCGCCATATGGACAACGGCGCGACCGACATCGTTCACGTCCATCATGGGCTCGGGCTTGATTTCGCCGTTGGCCTGCTTGACGCCCTTGGCCATGCGGTTGGCCATCGGCGATGCGGCATTGCCGATATCGATCTGGCCGACGGCAATATTGTATTTGCGCCCGTCCAGAGAGGCCGTCTTCGTCAGGCCGGTGACGGCGTGTTTGGTCGCCGTGTAGGGGATTGAGTCGGGTCTGGGCGCATGTGCCGAAATCGAGCCGTTGTTGATGATGCGCCCGCCCTGCGGGTCCTGGTCCTTCATGACGCGGAACGCCGCCTGCAGGCACAGAAACGACCCGGTGAGATTCACATCGACAACGGTCTTCCATTGTTCAAACGTGAGATCCTCCAGCAAGATGCCCGGCGCGTTGGCACCGGCATTGTTGAACAACAGATCGAGCCTGCCATACGTATCGACGACCTTCTTGAACAGGGCCGCGACCTGATCCGGATCCGAGACATCGGTCGGCACGGCAAGCGCCCTTGCCGGCTGGGAGCTGAGTGAGATTGTTTCTTCCAGTGCATCGGCGCGCCGCCCAGCCAGCCCGACGGTCCAGCCGTCATCAAGCAGGGCATGTGTGGTGGCCCGCCCGACACCGGACCCGGCGCCTGTGACAATGGCTATTTTCGATGTATCTCCCATGACGTCCCCCATTAGATTCTCTCGTTTCCGCATTACAAAACGTGCTTTGAACCGGCATGCAATGCGTCCTATCAAAGGATATTGGCAAGTATCCACTGGGCGGCAAGGAGAACTTGATGCTGAAACTTCTGGACGATCCGATTTCCGGTAACGGCTACAAGGTGCGCCTTTTATTGGCTTTCCTCGGCACACCCTATGAATACAAGGCCTATGACATCTTGAAATCGGAGACCCGCACAGCGGATTTCCTGAAGCTCAACCCGAACGGTAAGATACCGCTGCTGATCCTCGAAGACGGTACCCCTTTGGCGGAATCCAACGCCATTCTGAACTATCTGGCCGCCGGCTCGGCATTTCTGCCCACCGACCGGCTGCACCACGCACAGGTGCTGCAATGGATGTTCTTCGAGCAGTATTCACACGAACCCAATATCGCAACGCTCAGGTTCTGGAACCACCTGCCCGAGCTCGAGGCCGCACAAAAGGCTCAGATCCCGGGCAAACACGCCAACGGCATTGCTGCACTGAAGTTGATGAATGATCATTTGTCGACGCATGACTGGCTCGTCGCCGACGCCCCGAGCATCGCCGACATCGCGCTGTTCGCCTATACCCATGTCGCCGATGAGGGCGGCTTCGATCTGTCCGGATATCCGGCCGTGGAAAAATGGATCGCGCGGATCAAGGGGCTGGCGGGTTATGTGCCGATGACGATGCCGGATTAATCTTCCGGCCTGAATTTCAACGACACACCATTGATGCAGAAACGCTGGCCGGTCGGCTGCGGGCCGTCCGGGAACACATGGCCGAGATGCCCGTCGCATTTCGCACAATGCACTTCGGTCCGGGTCATGAAGAAACCCTTGTCTATTTCCTCGCCAATGGCTTCGTCGCTGACCGGCTGATAAAAGCTGGGCCAGCCGGTGCCGGACTCGAATTTGCTTTCTGACGTGAAAAGCGGCTCGCCACACCCGGCGCAAACGAAGACCCCCTTGCGCTTTTCGTGGTTGAGCGGGCTGGTGCCGGCACGTTCGGTACTTTTCATACGCAGCACCTTGAACGCTTCGAAACCGAGCTGGTCCATCCATTCCTGTTCGGATTTGCTAACTTTGTCCGTCATTCTGTCCTCCGGTTCACACCACGAAGTAATCCGGGACGGAAAAGACTTCCAGCGTTTTCCGCCGAACGCACGCAAATGTGAAATCCGCCTCAGAAGCGGCCGTCATAGGCTTTTCTGCCGATCGGGCAGGCGATCAGGGTAAAGGTATCCGCATTCATCCCGTCCGCGATGGCCGTTTCCAGTGTTGCGCGGTCGCTCGCCGTGACGCCGATGCCGCCCATGACGCGCGCCAATGCGGCGAAATCCGTACCGCCGAAATCGACGCCGAGATTATCCTGTTTGTTGGCACGCTGTTTCAATTCGATCAGCCCCAGGCTTTCGTCGACAAAGACGACAATGACCACCGCAAGTTTCATGTCGCGAAGCGTCGCCAGTTCGCCAAGGATCATCTCCATGCCGCCGTCGCCGGTAAATGCGATAACGGGCGTGTCCGGATTGGCGATCTTGTGGCCCATGGCGATCGGCAGCGCGCAGCCCATGGTGCAAAGCCCGGTCGACTGCGCCAGTGTCCGTGGCTGATAGCACTCCCATTGCTGGCTCAGCAGAATTCGGTGCGCACCGGTATCGACGGCGGCGAAACCTTGTTTGGGGAATGCTGTGCGCGCGGCATCAATGACCGCCGCCGGGCCCCATGCCTCGTCCCTGGGGAAGGCGCCTTGAAGCGCCGCCTTCATCTTTTCGATGTCGCCGCCTTTCCAGGTGTCCTTGCCGTTGATACCGCTCGTCAACGCGCTCACCCCGGCGCCGACGTCGCAAATGAAGTTGATATCGGCCTGATGCACATAATGGGTGTTGGCATGTCCCGAGACCTCGATCACGGTTTTACCGTCAATGCCCGTCGGCCAGGCGTTCCGCCAGTCGATGCGCATTTCGATG
Organism: Thalassospiraceae bacterium LMO-JJ14; assembly: GCA_021555105.2. Taxonomy (NCBI): domain Bacteria; kingdom Pseudomonadati; phylum Pseudomonadota; class Alphaproteobacteria; order Rhodospirillales; family Thalassospiraceae; species Thalassospiraceae bacterium LMO-JJ14. The sequence goes on along the minus strand of CP134604.1, from coordinate 805,508 downwards.
GGATCGTACCCGGCCAGCAGAATAACATCCGCATCGTCGATCAGCGGTTTCAGCGCCTTGTAGGACTTCGGCGACAATCCATGCCCGCCGAGCGCAAGAGGATCGTCCTCGGCAACCACACCCTTGGCTTTATAGGATGTAAGGACCGGCATATTCAGCCTGTGCACCGCTTCATCGATAACCGCGGCGGCATCGTGATGCAGCACATCGACACCGCAGATCATCAGCGGCCTTTCGGCCCCGGCAATGGCTTTGCGTGCACGCTCAAGGTCCGGTCCCGGCGCGGGGGCCGTTTTCGACATCGGCGCGCGACCGGGATAGCCCGTCACTTTCGCTTCGGTTCCGGCGATATTGATCGGCACATCCAGATGCACCGGCCCCGGCGGATCCTGCATGGCGATGGCCAGCGCCTTGTCGATCATCACGTCGACGGCACCGTCGGCGACGACCATGGAGGCCTTGCAGATCGGTTCGATTACTTTCGTATGATCGAAAACCTGATGGGTATAGGTTTCGGCTTCGGCGGCATCGACACACCCGGTCAGGAAGATCATCGGCACCTGGTCCTGCCATGCATTGGCGACGACGTTAACCGCATTAACGACACCCGGCCCGACCGTCGCCAGCAGGATGCCCGGCGCACCCGTCGCGTGGTACGTGCCTTCGGCCATGAACCCACCGGCATTTTCGTGCTTCACCAGATGAAACTGAATGCCGGCACTTTCCAGCCCGTCCATCAGTGACAGCACCTCGCCGCCCGGAATGCCGAATGCGTGGCGGCACCCGGCGTCATAAAGCCGTTTCGCGATGATGTCGGATGTGCTCGGCATATTCTGTCGTTCCTTATTCCGCAGCGCGGGCGCGCTCGGCCAGTTTCGTGTATCCATCACGGGTCTGCGGCAGTTTGCGGTCGAGGATTTGGCCGGCGACCAGATTGCGCAACACCTGCGCCGTACCGCCGCCGATGGTGAACATCCGCGCATCGCGGTACATGCGCTCCATCGGCAGATTTCGGGAATAACCCGCCGCACCGAAGACCTGCAACGCATCCGACGTCACCTTGATCGCCGTTTCCGATGCGAGGATTTTCGCCTGCGCCGCCATCAGCATGTCGGGGAATCCGCCCTGCGTCGTTTCCGCCGAGGTCGCCGCCTTGTAGATCAGCGCCTGCGCCGCGGCGAGGCCCACCGACATGTCGGCCAGCATCCACTGCAGCCCCTGAAACTCGGCGATCGGACGGCCGAACTGCTCGCGTTCACCGGCGTATTTGAGCGCCTGTTCATACGCACCTTCGGCAATACCCAGCGCCACCGTTCCGGCGCCGACGCGCTGCGAGTTATAGGCGTTCATGAGGCCGGCAAATCCTCGTTTGATCCCCTCCGGCGGGATCAGCGCCATGCTTTCGGGGATAACGAGGTCTTCGAAGATCATCTCGCATTCCGGAATACCGCGAAGCCCCATCGCCGGTTCACGGGTGCCGACACGCAGCCCTTCGGCTTCGTCCCTGACGGCAATGAAACCGCCGATACCCATGTCGGTTCCGTCCTCGATCACGCGCGCGAAGATCAGGTGCAGTTTCGACACACCACCCCCGGTGATCCAGTGCTTGGTGCCGTTGATGACGTATTCGCTGCCGCGCTTGACGGCTTTGGTGGTCATGTCGGTCGCCGCCGAGCCAGCCCCCGGTTCGGTGATGCAGATCGCCGGTTTGTCACCCGCAAGGACAAGCGACGCGGCCAGTTTCTTTTGTTCCTCGGAGCCGTATCTCATGACCGCGCTGACGGCCCCCATATTGGCTTCGACGACGATGCGCGCAGAAACGCCACATACCTTTGCCATCTGTTCGACGACTAACACGGCATCGAAAAACGTCAGTCCCTGACCGCCATGTTCCTTGGGGATTGTCATCCCCATGAAACCGGCTTTGGTGAGTTCCTCGACATTGTGCCAGGGGTATTGCTCGGTCCGGTCAACCTCGGCGGCACGTTCGGCAATAACGCCGCTCGCAAGCCGGCGCGCGGCTTCCTGTATCTGCAATTGCGTTTCGCTCAGATGAAACATTGGGGTCTCCTTCAAATGACGCCGTCGTCGCGGAGCTTTTGAACCGCGTCGGCATCCAGGTTCAGCATTTCCTTCAGGACTTCATCGGTGTGCTCTCCGGTCATCGGTGGCGGGCGGCGATAGGTGACGGGCGTTTCCGAATACTTGATCGGATTGCCGATCAACCGGCACTTGCCGTCGGCCGATATCGGATGATCCATTTCTATACGCATGCCGCGATGATTGATCTGCGGATCTTCAAAAGCCATCGGCACAGTGTTGACCGGCGCCGACGGCACACCCAGCGGAGCCAGCCCGTCGACCCACTCGGCGGTCGTCTTCATTACCGTGATCTGTCGCATCAGCGGTGTAATGGCATCGCGGTTGCGGACTCTCAGATCGTTGGTCCGAAAGCGTTCGTCGGTCGCCATTTCCGGTTTGCCGACATATTCACAAAACCGCTGATATTGACCATCGTTACCGATCGCCAGAATAACGTAACCATCCGCCGTCGGATAAACGTCATAGGGTACAATGTTGGAATGTGCATTGGCGCGGCGCACGTTTTCCTTGCCGTGCGTCAAATAATTGACGCCTTCGTTAATCAGCCAGGCGACGGAGGTATCCAACAGCGCCAGATCGATCAACTGCCCCTGACCTGTTTTGTCACGATGGCGGAGCGCGGCAAGAAGCGCCGTCGTCGCATACATCCCGCACATCACATCCGAAATGCCGACACCGACTTTGTGCGGATCGCCGTCGACAGGCCCGGTCAGGCTCATGACCCCGCCCATGCCCTGCGCCAGCATGTCGTAACCGGCTCGCTTGGCATATGGCCCGGTGCGTCCGAAGCCCGAAATATGCAGATAAACCTTGTCCGGAAATTCGGCATGTATTTCATCATAACCGAGGCCGTATTTGTCGAGACCGCCGACCTTGAAGTTATGACAAAGCGCGTCGCAGCTCTTGAGCATTTCCTTGATCAACCTGACCCCTTCGGGTTTGGCGATATCGACGGTGACGGAGCGCTTGTTGCGGTTCGACGCCATGTAATAGGCGCTTTCGCGGGTGTCGTTGCCGTCCGTATCCTTCAGGTACGGCGGGCCCCAGCCCCGGGTGTCGTCACCGTCGACCGGCTTTTCGATCTTGATGATGTCAGCGCCGAGATCGCCCAGTAGCTGCGTGCAGGTCGGTCCGGCAAGGATGCGGGTGAGATCGAGAATTCGGATGCCCTCAAGCGGGCCTGTTCCTTTGTTCTCCGTAGTATTCGTCATGGGTGTTCCTCTGTCGCGTACGGTTTGAACCGCACCTGTGTTTTAGCCGAAGATATTACTTGATAAAAACGAATTATTATTTCGAAAAACTTGATTAAATCTCACCTATAATCTGCCGCCCGATGCCCTTTGGCCGTTTGTCTCCGGCCAGACCGCTGAGAATTTCAACCAACGCCCGGATTAAATGCGCCTTGGGATTATCGCGCCGTTCGACGACACCGATGACCCGGTTGAGCGGCGGATCCCCGAAAGGAATTTTCTCGACCTCGTCGGGCAACTTGGCTCCGGCCCGATCGGGGACCACGGAAACGCCGAGCCCGTGCGCCACCATTGAGGCAATGGCCTCCAGAGAATCGATCTCCATCCCTGTATTGACGCGGATACCCCGGTCCTTGAGATGCGTGTCGATCAGCCGCCCGGCCCAGGCAAACCGCTGGAACCGGATAAACGGCCCGGCGTCGAGCAGCTCGCGATCGGTCGAGCCTTTGGTGCCCTTCGGTGCGATGACCATCAGCGGCTCTTCCGCGAACATATGCCAGCTCAGCCCGGTCTGAAGCTGTGACGGTTCCGTCACCACGGCGGCGTCCAATTCCCCCTTGTGCACCCGCCCGACCAGGTCGGCAGACAAGCCGCTGGAAACACGGATCCGAAGATCGGGGTGCGTCTCGCGGATCGCACTCAATGCCGGCGGCAGTATGCCTGACAGAAGCGTCGGCACCGAACCGATATCCAGGCTGCCCGAGAGCGCTTCGCCGGTAACGATGTCGGTGAGGCTTTCGCACTGCTCGACGATATCGCGCGCCCGGTCGACCAGATTGCGGCCCCTTGTGTTGAGGCGCGGCGGCCGCGTGGTCCGGTCGAACAGCTTTGTTTCCAGATATTCCTCGAGCGCTTTGACATGCAGGCTGACAGCGGACTGGGTCAGACCGACAGCCTCGCCGGCAGCGGCGAACGATCCGTGCTCTGCGATCGCGATCAATGTCTTGAGGTGACGTAAGTCCATGCGCCGCAGGTTAATGGCTTCACAGGAGCGGCAAAAGGCCCTTGGTGAAACCTGATGCAACTATTTGTCACTTTTGCGGCGTTGACCGTCGGTGCGGTTCATCGGAAGTTTGTGATGTCATCAAAATACGGAGAATGATCAATGGCTGAGGAAAAGCGGCGCCGCGCCTATGACGATACCCTCGTTAAGGACGTAAAGGGCGTAAACGAAGACTTCGTGCTGCACGTTCCCGGCGGCCGGCCCTTGCGCGAAGCCGTCGATTTTCTCGCCGATCACAAGATTGGTCTGACCCTGGTGATCGCATCGGATGGCGCGCTGGCCGGTGTCATCTCGGAACGCGACGTGGTCCGCGCGATATATGAACACGGCAACCACGCCCTCAACATGTCTGTAGACATGTTCATGGCACGCGAGGTCATTACCTGTTCCGACACCGACCGCGCCGTGGATGTCGCAAGAATTATGGCCGAACGCCATTTCCGCCATCTGCCGATCGTCGACAACGGCTTTCTGGCAGGCATGATCAGTGCCACCGATCTTGTCCGGCATTTCGCATCAAAAACCTGAATGTAGGGATTACTTCGGCGGGTATGGCTTGATGAACCTGTTTGTCCGGTTCCAATATTCAGCCATCCATCTTTCGTATAGACTCGCTTAGGCTCGAACCTCTAACAGCAGCAATCGCAGCTCGCTCAACGCAGACGCTCGTCGAGCCAGGTATCGGTTTTCGAGCGGGGGCCGGATGCCGGCACATCAGCACCGGAAACACCACTTGTCCCGCCACTTGCGCCGGGTCCGAATTCCCAGGGTAATGGCGGCGGTTCATCGCCACGCCCTTCCCAGGGCAGTTCCGGCGGCGTTGATTTTTCACGTCCCCGCGACATTGCCTTGTCGACATGGCGAAGATTCTTTTCGGCAATGCCGGCCATTCGGTCGGCGCCTTTCTCAACATAGATCGCACGCGCCGTGCGGAAGGCATCGCGCGCGCCCTGAAGGGCGCTGGTATCGCCGGCAATGCGGCCATACAGGAACAGTGCCGAGCCAAGATTGTTCTGTGCCGACGCCCAGTGCAGCGGCATATGTCTGCGGTCACGCGCAGAGACAACGGCGTTACAGGCTTCGACCGCCTGCAACAGCATGGCCGGGTTGCGGTTTTCACGACCGATGACCAGCGCCACCTGACCGAAGTGTCCCATCGCTTCGGCCCACTCGGACGGGGTCTTTTTCTTGTCATAGATTGTGAGCGTATTTTCGAATGCCACCAGCGCGCGCTCCAGCGTATCGGCATCCCCATTGTCAAAATCGAGGCGGTACAATGCCAGCCCCAGGCGATTGTTCATGGCCGCCCAGTCATAGGGAAAGGCGTCCGGGCCGATCACCCGCAATGCCGCGTCCAGATCGTCGATGGAATCCCTGAGCGCGTTCGTATCGTTGGTGCGTTCCGCAATAAACTGTCCCAGATAAGCTCGGTCCCGATGCACGAAGGCCCATTCCAACGGCGTTCTGTCCGCACTGAAGGCTTCAAGGGAGCTGTCGAAGAGTTGCATCGCCGTCTGCGCATCTTCGGCACGGCGCTTAAAGCGTGTGGCACTGGCAAACGTGCGCGCCACCGTGGCTCTTTCCTCGGCCCGCGCGATCGGATCGAGATGCGGGACTTCCTGCAACAACTGCTCGCGGGCATCGAGCAACAGCACGTCAAGATCGCGGCGTACCGTCAGAAGCTTGCCCGCCTGTTTGGTCCGCACGGTCGCCAGAAGTGCGGCATGCAACCGGTGTGCCGATGCCGCATCCAGAGGCAAAGGCAGGATCAACAGCGTCCAGCCGCCCCCCATGCGGAACTGATCGACAAGGGCTTCTTCGCGCACGAAAAACCTGAGATGCAACAGCGTGCCGGCATTTGCGACCGCACCCCAGACAATGATGTCGCCGCCGTTGTCGACGAGCCAACGTTCCGACGCGCGCTTCAATTCACGCATGGCGCCGATCGGATCCGTTTCAAATTCCAGCATGACCTTTGAGTTCATGGCGCGCGCGCGCAAGCCGCGACGCTTTGACAGCTCGGAAATCAGGTAAGCCGCGGCCTGTTCGCCGCCGTCTCCCTCAAGTGCCGATATACGAACATCCAGGCGATCATAGACATCCGCGAAATCCGGCTTGAGGATGCGTCTCAGCAGGCCGGGTTTGAGGACGCTGGAGGCGGCATCTTCTTCATGAAATTCACCGGCGGTCGATGCCGACAGCGCAACCAGCGCACGTGACGTTGATTGTTCGCCGGATGCGGATTTGTCCTCACTCAGGGCCGGGAGATTTCTTTTCGGTTTTGACTGTTTCTTTGCCGGCTGCTTGCCGAGCAGGCCCGCTGCCTGTTCCTTGCTGACCAACTCGGCGGTGAGCGCACCGAGCGCCTGCACCGTATCGTCCATGACGCGGCCATCGATCAACTCTTCAGCGCCGATCAGCGACCCGCGGTCGAGCACAGCCGTCGGCATCGACATGCCATCGGCGTCACGAGACAACTCAACCGAACCCTGCAGGATACGATAAGCTGTTTCAGGCACGCTGCCTTCGGCGAGCAAAATGTCGCCGGATTTGAACTCTTTGGTTGCCACCCGTCTCTCCTATACGCGCACGCGTACGTCTATGCGCCCAGGCGCCCCTATGGTGGCCTTCAAAGTGTGAAGATGATATTAACGAAAGCCCCGGAAACGAGGCTCAATACAGGATTCGAGTGATCTAGCGCTCGACGATTTCGTCACGCAAGGCGCGCCTGATATCGCCGAAAACCCCGGCCCAGGCGCCATGGCGTTTCTGGCGAAACAGCCGCATGCTCGGATACCAGGGCGAGGTATCGCCACTCCGCATCCAACGCCAGTCAGGGGCGAACGGCACGGCGACCCATACCGGCTTGCCCATGGCGCCGGCCAGGTGTGCCAGCGCGGTATCCACCGTGATCACCAGGTCCAGTTGGGCGACCACCGCGGCAGTATCCGAGAAGTCCCGCAAACGCTCGCCCAGGTCGGTGACCAGCGCTTCGCATCCGTGCTCCTTGATATCGGCAGCAGGTGCGCCTTTCTGCAGCGAATAGACCGACATTCCCGGCAGGCCGAGTATTTCAATGAAATGCTTGAAACCGGAAGAGCGGTTAACGTCGTTCCTGTGCGTCGGACGTCCGGCCCAGGCAATACCGACACGTTTGATGCGGCCCAGCGACGATGGCAACTGCACCGCGCCGGGGTCAAGCGGCCCGACGTAGGGCACATCGGCCGGAATGGTATCCAACCCTGTCCCAAAGATGTGCGCCAAAGACATCATCGGAATCCAGTAATCGAACTTGGGTGGCGTCTGCCCGCGGTTAAAGACCTTGCTGACACCATCGACGGAACCGATGAGGCGCGCCAGTTCGGGCTGCACCTCGACCACCACCTGACCGCCACGCGCCTTGATCATCGGCAGGTAGCGAGCGAACTGAATCATGTCGCCGAACCCCTGTTCATGATGCACAAGCACTGTCTTACCCTTGAGCTCGGCGCCATCCCAGCGCGGCTGGTCGAACTGGCGGGGCGGCGAGCGCTCCAGCAGCCAGCGGCTCTCATACCCTTCGAAGCCTTCTTCGAGCCGGCCCATTTCAAGCAGCGTCAAGGCGCGGTCCCACTGGCAATCGACATGATTTTCATTCAGCGCCAGTGCCTTTTCGAGACAGCTCAACGCGGCTTCCGTCTGACCGAGATCACGCAGCACAAGTCCCAGGTTGTAATAAGCTTCGGTCGAACGCGGCGCCAAGCGGACAGCCTGTTGATGCGAGGCCATCGAGACCTCGAGCCGGCCCAACTCGCGAAGAGCATTGCCCATGTTCGAATAAACGCCGGAATTGTTCGGCTTCAGAACCAGCGAGCGGCGATAGCAGGCAACAGCGGCTTCCAGCTTGCCAAGCGATCGTAGCGCGACGCCCATGTTGTTGTAGACATCGGGCTGCTTGGGATTGAGAAGCAAGGACTTGCCATAGGCTTCGATGGCCTGATCAAGCTTGCCTTCACGGTGCATCGCGGCGGCGTTGCTGAACATCCTGGCCGCTTCGCGTTCACGCAATGCGGCGCGCTGATCCTCGGGCAGGGACCGCCACATTTCCAGCTTTTCAGGGTCGACCGTATGCGGGCGCGACTCTACCGTCGCCGCCGGTTCTTTATTCTCACGTGGACGAAGCACCGCCTTGGCGCGCTTTTTCGGCGCCGCTTTGGCCTTCCCGGACTGTTTCGCCATTTTGGCCGCCCCCCGTTGGCATTTCCTTACAGGCATATTGCAAGGGGTTTTATCCAACCGCAAGCGCTCTGCACGGCCATGCGCAAGGGCCTGCGCTTATTTGCCTCGAATTTTAATCAAATTAGAGAGTTCACGTTTTCCGGCGGACGGCCCATGACCGCCTTGTCAGCGCCGACTACGATCGGCCGTTCAATGATGACCGGTGTCTTGACCATCGCGTCGATCAGCGCCGCTTCACTCATCGCGGCAATGTCGAGACCGGCTTCCTTCGCTTCTTTTTTGCGAATAATATCGTGGGCCTTCATGCCCAACAGGCCGAGTATCCGTTTCAGTTCAGTTTTAGAGGGCGGCGTCGTGAGGTATTCGACCACCGTAAATTCCGCTTTACTGTCTTCCAGAATCGCCAGTGTCTGACGCGATTTCGAACACCTCGGGTTGTGATAAATCGTTATCGCCATAGGGAACCTCCAAAAATTCGGGATTTTCTAGTCGTCTTGCTGTGCCGGCTGCTGTTGCGGTGGAACGAACAATTCCGGTGCTTCTCCCGGCACTTTTTCGATATATACAGACGTTGACGGGAAGGCGAAACCGGTGCCGGCACCGTGCACAACATCCATGATCTTATAGGCCAGCCGTTCCTTGATTTCCAGCCACTCGCCCCAAACCTTGGTATGCGTAAAACAGTAAACCAGAATATCGATCGATGAATCGTTGAAGCGGTCGATGCGAACGAAAGTGTTCGTTTCACTGGCATCGACAAATTCATCGCCGTTTTCGATATAGTCGGCAATGCTGTCGCGAATTTCGCGAAGCTGCTCGATGCTGGTGCTGTACTCGACACCGATGTGCCAGTAAATCCGGCGGTACGTCATATCCGAGAAATTGGTGACGGCGGTATCCGACAACTGCGCGTTCGGCACCATTACCGGCGCCTTGTCGAAACGGCGGATCACGGTCGAGCGGAAACCGATGGTTTCGACCACGCCTTCGACCACACCATCGACCTGAATCCAGTCGCCCTTGCGGAATCTTTTTTCACCTAAAATCAGAATCCCCGCGATCAGGTTCTTGAACAGGTCCTGCGCGCCAAGCGCCACGGCAACACCGAATAGCCCGGCCCCTGCGATGATCGGGCCGATCTGAATCCCCCAGATCTGCAGCACCGTCGCCGCACCGACCAGAACCACGGCAACACGGAGTGCCTTCATGATCCATTCGATCAGTTCATGGCTCAGCAGTTCTTCCAGTTTTACGAATGCCTTTGAAAGCGGCCCCAGCGCCCGCATCATCGCCCAGAAAATGACGACGGCGATCAATGTCCGCGTGATGTTCTCGGCAATCGTCTCGACGACGCCCTGGAACTGCAGATAGTTGGTTGCGACAAAAATCCCGAAGACAACGGGAATGGCACGCAGCGGCGGGGCAATGGCGTCGACGATGGCGTCATCGATTTTCCATGCCGTGCTTTTCGCCATGCGCCGGAGCCAGCCGATCAGGAACTTCGCGATCAGACCGCGCAGCACGAAGAACGCGAACAGGATCAAAAGCGCATTGATGGCCAGGCCGATATCGACACCGCCAACGCCGTTCCGCCAGACATCGGCAACTAGCGCCCAGAAATCTTTCAGATCATTCGTGTTCAAGAAAAGTCTCCGTTACGACGGCCCGAACAATTGCACGAGAGATAGTCGACAATTCCACCGGTTTCAAACCGCACGGCTAAATCCACTTGAGCCGGCGGAAGATCAATACCTGCAGTGCAACGACCGCTGCCAGCAGGATCATGATGACAAGAAAGCCGTCCTTGTTTTCCGCCAACGGCACGCCGCCGACGTTCATGCCGAGCATCCCGGTGATCACGCCCAGAGGCAGCATCAGCGCGGCAACGACGCTCAGCGTGTACATGTTGCGGTTCATGTGTTCGGCCGTGCGGTTGGCCAGTTCATCCTGGATAACTGCTGCGCGTTCACGCATGGCGTCGAGGTCCTCGACGATGCGCGCGACCTGATCGGCACATTCGCGGAACGCCATACGGTGATCGGGCGCCATCCAGGCGATGTTCTCGGCCTGCACCCTGGCCAGCGCTTCGCGCTGCGGTGCGAGATAACGCCTGAGCGCAATCGCTTCGCGACGGTGTACCTTGAGTCGGTGGCGGATATCGGCGGTCGGGTTTTCCACCATGTCGTTTTCGAGAGAATCGATTTCGTCACTCATATCCTCGATCACCGGCGCCATCCGCTGCACCAGTCCCTGTGCCAGCATCCGTAGTGTATCGCTGCTGTTTACCGGGCCATTACCGGTGGCAATTTTCTCGCGAACGTCGTTGACGGCCATAAGCCTGCGCAGCCGGACGGTGATGATTCGGTCATGTTCGACCCATATCCGCAAACTGACCATATCCTCAGGATCGGCGCCGGGGTTTAAATTGACCCCGCGCAAGGTCATCAGAATGCCATCGTCCATGAAGGCGACCCGTGGCCGTGTCTCACCGGCCAACAAGGCATCGACATGCAAATGCTTGAGACCGCTTTTTTGCCGCAACCAGTCTTCGGTTCTTTCACCGTTCCGGTCCATATGCAGCCATACCGGCGCATTCTCGGGTGTGCCTTGCTCGATATCCTGCCAACTAAGCTCACGGCCGCCGCCTTTACCATCCAGCACATAGGCGCCGATCAAACCATCCTGCTCACTCATTCTATCTCTCCACAGGTTTTTAGCCGCAACGGGTGGCACAGCCTCATCAAAACACTAGAATAGCCGACTGGGAGAGACAAAGGGAGAGCGACTTGAATTCCGTCCGCGAACAGATCGTTTCCATTTCGTCGCTGCTGATAGGCATGTCGATGCTGCTGATCGGCAACAGCCTGCAAGGGACGTTGATTGCGATCCGCGCCGTCGGCGAATCCTTCACTCCGCATTCCATCGGCGTCATGGCATCGGGTTATTTTCTGGGTTTCGTCATCGGTACGATGGTTACGGCCTATCTGATCGAACGCGCCGGGCACATACGCGGCTTTACCGCCCTGGCGTCGTTGGCGTCGGCAGCGGCGCTCGGCCATATCATCATTATCGATCCCATTGCATGGACGGTTTTTCGCGGCATTTCAGGTTTCTGCTTCGCCGGCATCTACATGGTGATCGAGAGTTGGCTCAACGAACGCGCCACAAATGAAACCCGAGGCCAGGTGCTGGCCGCCTACATGATCGTCAATCTGTTATCGCTGACCGTCGGGCAGTTCCTGATTTCGGTAGCAGACCCGCTCGGCTACGTCCTTTTCTGCATCGTCTCAATACTGGTGTCGATTGCCATTATCCCTGTGTCCGTCACCCGGACACAGGCGCCGGTGCCGCAAAAACCGCGACCGCTGCCGATCCGCAGGCTTTTCAAGATCTCACCGCTGGGTTTTATCGGCTGCCTCGCCTATGGATTGGCGATGGGCGCGTTTTGGGGCCTTGCGCCGGTGTTCGCCGGACTGGTCGGTCTCGACGTCAACGGGATCGCCGTGTTTATGTCACTATGCATTCTCGGCGGCGGCCTGATGCAATGGCCCATGGGCTGGCTGTCGGACCACTTCGATCGCCGGGTCGTGCTGGCCGTCGCCTGCTTCGCCGGCGGTGCGATGTCGTTCATGGTTGCCACCGGTGGCATGATAAAACCGGACCTATTGCTCTACATGGCCATTATTTTCGGCGCTTCGACATTCCCGATCTACGCCGTTACGGTGTCGCACGCCAACGATTATGTAAACGCCGATGAGCGCGTACTTGTCAGCGGCACACTCTTGTTGACCTATGGCGCCGGTGCCATCGTCGGTCCACTGCTTGCCGGACCGATTATGGACAGGCTGGGTGCCGAAGGCCTGTTTTTCTATATCGGCGGTGTGTTTAGCCTCGTCGGTGTTTATGCCCTGTGGCGGATGACCCGCCGCGCCGCACCGAAAGCCGAAGACAAGACCGACTTCGTGCCGACCCCTGGGGCAACACCGCTTGCCGGTGAACTCGACCCGCACGCTGAGCTCCTGGAAGAATCAGCGAATGAGCGGCGTGATGCCGCAGACCTGCTGAAAGGCGAGATCAACCGATAAGCCCCTCTCAAAGCCCGCTAATCGGAAGCGGCGGCCAGTTCCAGTTCTTCGGCACTGTCCGCATCCAACACCTGACAGACGACATCATAAGAAAACCCGGCCCGGGCGAGCACCGCCATATCTTTGTCGCGGCGGGCTTCGCGGACGTCCTTGTCTTCAGACAGATAAGGGCCGAGCCGACGCCGACGCGCCAGCCTGAGCGCCGCAGACAAATCCAGATCCCGAACCTCGACCTCGGCAGCGAGCGCCGCAAGTCCGGCATCGATATTGTCTTCGCTCAATCCTTTTTGCTGCAATTTGTAGCGGATGCCCCGCACCGGCGTGCCTTTGGCGTGCAGTGAACGCGCCCGCATTTCGGCATAAGCCTGATCGTTGAGGAACCCCAACCGCTCGAACTTGGCGATAATGGCATCGACGAAACCGGCACCTTCATCGGCATCGGTGCCGTGATGCGCCACCGAACGCTTAACTTTCTGCATCATCAACTGACGCAGATGCGTACTCGAGGTTGCGAAGCGGCCAAGGTAATGGGCCGCGGAATTTTCAAGATAACTGGCCGTCGCCTTGCGCGGTCCCCGGCGGCGTTTCGCCGGCTTGCTTTCCCCGTCTTCGCTCATGTCCCGTTCCGGTTAAAAAACTGCAACACTGGTTTCCGCTCTCCTCAGTCTTTATATAGACATGCAAGAATAACAAACGAAATACCTGAACATCCAAATCGAGACGCCCTGCATGCAACAACCGACGACATCCAACGCCATTGGTCTTTGGACATTGTATAATCGTGAAGTGCGACGCTTCATGAAGGTTTATACCCAGACCCTGCTGGCACCCGTGATTACCACGCTGTTGTTTCTGGCTGTCTTTACCCTGGCGCTCGGGAAATTCCGGCCCGATGTGCACGGCGTCCCGTTCTCCGAATTTCTGGCGCCCGGCCTGATCATGATGGCGATTGCGCAAAACGCTTTCGCCAACACATCAAGCTCGATCATGATCGCCAAGGTTCAGGGCAATATAGTCGATACCCTGATGCCGCCGTTTTCACCGCTGGAGCTTGTAACCGGGATTGCCTTCGGCGGCGTTACGCGAGGTGTCTGCGTCGGCATCTCGGTCGCGCTGGCAATGTCGCTGGTTGTCGGTCTGTCCATCTCAAGCATCTGCCTGATCGCCTATCATGCCCTGATGGCATCTCTGATGTTGGCGTTGCTTGGCATTATCGCCGGGATCTGGGCCGACAAGTTCGATCACATGGCCGCCGTTACCAACTTCGTCATCACCCCGCTGGCGTTCCTTTCCGGGACGTTTTATTCCATCGACCGCCTGCCGGAAATCGGACAAGCGATCGCGCATCTGAATCCGTTCTTCTATATGATCGACGGTTTCCGTTCGGGCTTCATCGGCCATGCGGATGCGCCGTCTTTGCTTGGTATTGCGGTGATGGCCGGGGTGAATGCGGTTTTATGGAGTGTCTGCACGTGGATGTTCAAAAGCGGGTACAAGCTTAAGCCCTGACCCGGCATCCCCGGACTAGCGTCCGTTGACGGTCAGCTTGCGTGCGAGCTGCTTCTTGCTTTCTTCTTCGGCTTTCGCATAAGCGATAAGCAGCGGTTCGATTTTATCACTGATGGCGTGAATTTCGCGCGTCTGCGCCAATTCGGATTCCTCAAGAGACTTGGCGGTTCTGGCCAGCATTTCAACAGCACCGTTAATGACCCGGTCCTGCTTCACCGCCTTCTCCGCAAGCGTCGTCTCAGCTTCATTCATCCGCTCTTCGATCATCAGCTGACAGCGCTTGGAAATCTCCGTCGAAAACACAATGCCAGCGATGCCGAAGAACAGCGCAAAAACACTCACAAGATGAAAGAATGCGTCCAATGGTTGTCCTTACCCTCAATTATTACTCATACTATAGTTGCAAACGGTTCTCGATTAAATGATGCAAATCACACCTGACATAAAAAAAAGGCGCCCTATGTCGGACACCTGCGCCGTCTTTAAGCTGTACCCGGGCATCCTTAAGCCGCTACAAATCATCGCCTAAGCTCAACGATCCGGATTTTGCCAAATGACGCACCTAGCCCGCCGTACATGGACGCCTGAAGCCTGTGAAGCCTATGTTCAACAGATTGCCGGCGAGACCGCGTCTGCCGATGCAGATACGGTGGATGCACGCATTCACGGTCTGATTGCAGAAAACAGGCGAATTCATGAAGTCGACTGCATCAACCTCAATCCGGCCACGAATATCATGAACCCACGCGCCGAAGCCGCATTGGCATCCGGCCTGGGCTCGCGCCCATCACTCGGATATCCGGGCGACAAGTATGAAATGGGTCTGGAAGCGATCGAACAGATCGAGGTGATCTGCGCCGAGCTGGCAGCAGAAATTTTCCAGGCCGCATACGCGGAAATCCGCGTCGGGTCCGGGGCGCTTGCCAATCTGTATGCCTTCATGGCGACGACAAAACCGGGCGACGCCGTCATCGTCCCGCCGTCCAGTATCGGCGGGCACGTGACGCACCACGAGGCCGGTGCCGCCGGCCTGTACGGCGTCGACATCCACCCGGCCCCGGTGCTTGCAGACGGCTATAGCGTCGATGTGGATGCGCTCAGTATTCTCGCCGATCAGGTTAAGCCCGTGCTGATCACCATTGGCGGCAGCCTTAATCTTTTTGCCCACCCGCTCGCCGACATCCGTGTGATCGCTGACCGGGTCGGTGCCAAGGTGCTTTTCGATGCCGCGCATCTGTGCGGCATGATCGCCGGGCGCGCATGGGAAAACCCGCTCACCCAAGGCGCCGACATCATGACCATGAGCACGTACAAAAGCCTTGGCGGTCCTGCCGGCGGCCTGATTGTCAGCAATAACGCCGCGATCGCCGAACGGCTGGACAGGATCGCCTTCCCGGGATTGACCGCCAATTTCGACGCCGCGAAATCGGCGGCCTTGGCGATCACCCTGCTGGACTGGCGTCAATACGGCGAGGCATATGCCCAAAGGATGTGCGAACTGTCGTCCAAGCTCGCCACAGAACTCGATGCCCTCGGCTTGCCGGTTTACGCCAAGGATCAAGGGTTCACCACCTCGCACCAGTTTGCCATCGAAGCACAAACCTTTGCAGGCGGCCAACACGCGGCAAAACGCCTGAGAGACGCAAACATCCTGACTTGCGGTATTGGCCTGCCGATAACGGACGTTGCAGGAGACGTTAACGGCCTCAGGATCGGCACGCCGGAAATTGCGCGCATCGGCATGGGCATCGACGATATGGCGGAACTGGCGTCGCTGATCCATCGCGGCCTGACCGGGAACGACGCCCGTGCTGTCGCCGAAGAGACGCGCCGGATGCGCCAACGTTTCACCGGGCTTCATTTCATCCGCACGTGACATTCTCGTTGCGCAATCAACGTCCTGATTGACAGCGACAAGCCGCGTCACGATACTCCTCGGCTTTCCCGGGGCCCATGCAGGCCCCCCATATGCAGGAGCAAAGGTCATGATACCGGCAGTTATGCCCACATACGCCCGTTACGATCTTGCCTTCGATCACGGCGAAGGCGCGTATTTGTGGGATACCGAAGGCCGACGTTATCTCGACTTCGGCGCAGGCATCGCCGTCGCGTCCATCGGCCATTGTCATCCGCATCTGGTCGAGGCGATCCGCGAGCAGGCCGGTAAGCTGATGCACACGTCGAACCTGTATCACATTCCGGGCCAGGAACGGCTGGCCGACCGGCTGGTCGAAAACACCTTTGCCGATGCCGTGTTCTTCAACAATTCCGGCAATGAAGCGGTTGAGATGGGCGTCAAGATGATGCGCCGGTATCATTATGCCAACGGACATCCGGAACGCTACCGGGTGATTACCGTCAATGGCGCATTTCACGGCCGTTCGCTCGCCATGTTGTCCGCCGGCAAACAGGAAAAGCACCTGAAGGGTTTCGGTCCCGAAGTCGACGGCTTCGATCAGGTTGCGTTCGATAACCTGAACGAGCTGAAAGCCGCCATCGGCCCCGAGACTGCCGGTATTCTGGTCGAGCCGGTGCAGGGCGAAGGCGGCATCCGCCCGATGAGCAAGGCGTATCTTCAGAGTCTTCGCGCCATCGCCGACGAGTTTGACCTGCTGTTGATGTTCGACGAGGTGCAGTGCGGCGTCGGACGGACCGGCAAGCTGTTTGCCTACGAATGGTCCGGCATTCATCCCGATATCCTGGCCTCGGCCAAAGGCATCGGTGGCGGGTTCCCACTGGGCGCGACGATGGCGACAGAGAAAGTCGCCGCCGCCATGACCGCGGGCTCACATGGATCCACGTATGGCGGCAATCCGCTGGCCATGGCGGCAGGGAATGCCGTGCTCGACGTCTTGCTTGAACAAGGCTTCATGGAAAGCGTCCGGAAAGTTGCCGCCGAGTTGAAAACAGGCCTGGAAGACATCGCGTCCCGCCATGCGTCCTTGTATGAGGATGCCCGCGGTACCGGCCTGATGCTGGGACTCAAGTGCACAAGCGGCACGGTCAACGGCGACGTCGTTGCGAAACTCATGCAGCACGGCCTGCTGTCCGTCCCCGCCGGCGACAATGTTGTGCGTTTCGTGCCACCGCTGGTGATCACGTCCGAAAACGTCAAGGAAGCGCTGTCCATCATCGATGCCGCCAGCATCGAACTGGAAAAAGGTGCAGCCTGACATGACGGCACCGAAACACTTTCTCGATATCGACCGCCTCGATAGCGATACGCTGAACAGCATTCTCAAGCTTGGGCACGACCTGAAACAGGCACGCCGCTCAGGCGCCGCGCCGAAGCCGCTCGACGGCAAATCGCTGGTCATGATTTTTGAAAAACCATCGACGCGTACCTGGGTCTCGTTTCAGGTCGGCATGCAGGAACTGGGCGGATTCACGGTCCTGCTGACCGATGAACAATCGCAACTGGGCCGCGGTGAAACTGTCGCCGACACGGCGCGTGTGCTGTCGCGATATGCCGATGCGATCATGATCCGCACCGACGATCCGGCGAAGCTGGCCGAGCTTGAGGCCTATGCCACCGTGCCGGTCATCAACGGCCTTACCGATTCATCGCACCCATGCCAGATCATGGCCGATATCATGACGTTCGAGGAACACCGCGGTTCTATCAAGGATCGTGCCGTGGCCTGGACCGGCGACGGCAACAATGTGGTGGCGAGCTGGATTCATGCCGCCGCCCGGTTCGGTTTCGAAATGCGCGTGGCCACGCCGGATGAGCTGAAGCCCAGCCAGCAGATCATCGACTGGGCCGCCGACCAAGGGGCTAAAGTCGTACTGACGGAAGATCCGGGCGAAGCGGTCAGCGGCGCCGATCTTGTCGTCACCGACACCTGGGTCTCCATGGGCGACAAGGATGCCGGTACGCGCCACAACATGCTGACGCCGTACCGTGTCGACGACGCACTGATGGCGAAAGCCGATAAAGATGCGCTGTTCATGCACTGCCTGCCGGCACATCGCGGCGAGGAAGTCATGGAGTCCGTCATCGACGGGCCACAATCGGTGGTCTGGGACGAGGCCGAGAACCGGCTGCACGTCCAGAAAGCCATACTGGCGTGGTGTCTGAGTTAGTACCAATTGTTTCGGGTCCGGACGAAACCGTCTTCAGCCGTCCGTCACTGTCCCGGGAAGATATTCTTGCGCTCGACCGCCTGGCCATCGCCGCATGGGCCGCGCCGGAACAGGAACATTTCGGCGGATGGCTTTTCAGATTCGCCGCCGGTGTCAGCCGGCGCGCAAATTCCGCCGCTCCGCTTCCCCCCGAAGCAAACGTTTCCGTCGATGATCTGATCGCTCACACCGAAGAATTTTACCGCTCCCATGACCTGCCACCACGTGTACAGATCTCTCCCGCAGCGGAACCGGCGGGCATCGACAGCATTCTTGCCGAATGCGGATACACCCGGGAATCCGCTGTCACGATCATGATCGCCGATGCATGGACGCTCGCCAGGGACGACAGGGACGACAGGGACGACAGGGCAGACGTGCTGGAAGCCGCCCCTGAGGGCTGGTGGGACTTGTATATAGAAGGCTTCAACCGCGATGCCCGCGGGGTTGCGGCGCGGGCGGCCGACACCCCCCTGTTCGCCGGCATTCCTCGCAATCAAGATGCAATACCGGCCCTGCAGGATGCCATCGGCCTGGGCATCATAGGGGGGAACTGGCTGGGTCTTTTCGGTATGTATACACGCACCGAAGCCCGCAAATCGGGCCACGGGACCCGCATCATCCACGCGTTGGCCCGCAAGGCGGTTGATCGCGGCGCCTTTGGTGTCTATCTGCAGGTGGAAGACGACAATCCCGTAGCGCGCCGATTTTATGAAAACCTCGGCTTTCGAGGCGTCTACGGATATCATTACCGCACACTTTGGAACCGACCTTGAACGACATACCTGCACAAAGCGATTTCGGCGACTTCGTCCAGACCTTTCAGATCGAGGATCTGAATATCCGCGGACGCCTGATCCGTCTCGATGATGCCTTTAACGAAGCAATCAGACAGCACGGTTATCCGCCGGCCATCAAGCACCTGATCGGCGAAACCATGGTGCTGACCGCCATCCTGGCGAGCGCCCTTAAATATGACGGTGTCTTTACGCTGCAGGTACAAGGCGACGGGCCGGTCAGCCTGATCATGGCCGATATTACGTCGGACGGCGCCATGCGCGCCTATGCCAAGCTCAGAGAGGGTGTCAGCGAATCCGACATCACCGGGGGATCCATTCCGCAGACCCTCGGCGCCGGACGCATGGCGTTCACCGTCGATCAGGGCCCCGACACGGAACGCTATCAGGGCATCACCGAATTGACCGGTGCCACGCTCGCCGATTGCGCACATAACTATTTCCGCCAATCCGAACAACTTGAGACGGCAATCGCCATCACCGCCAGTGGCGGCGAAGAAGGCACACCCGTGCATGCCGCCGGTCTGATGCTGCAACGCTTGCCCGCCTCGAAAGACGGTGAACAGGAAGAAGAGAACTGGCGGCGCGCCGTCGTCCTGATGAGTTCGATCACGTCCGCAGAGCTTCTCGACCCCGCGCTCAGTGCATCGCAGATTCTTTACCGCCTGTATCACGAGGACGGAGTGCGGCTTTACGTGCAGCGCGTTTTAAGACATGAATGCCGTTGTTCGGAAGAGCGCGTCAGCCGTACGCTGCGCTCATTCCCACGCGCCGAAATCGACGACATGGCGGACGACGGTCTTATTACCGTCACTTGCGAGTTCTGCAGAACCGACTACGTATACGATGCGGACCGTCTCGATGATCTTTTTACCGAACCCCCGTCTGGGACCTGAACTCGGATCAAACCAGACCAGATTTTCAACCGGAGACCTTCCATATGCGCCCCTTACGCCTGTTTCGCAAAATCGCCCTGCTCACCTGCGCGCTTTTCGTTCTTGGCAGCGTTGGCGCCTGTGTGACACCACCCCCGCCAAAGCCGCAATTTCCCGAGCTGACGTTCACGCATCTGCCGGCGATCACTCTTGGTGTCGCAAACATCGAAATCGTCGACAACTTCACGCCGCCATCCGATCCGAAACATGTCGAGAACCGTATGCCCGTCACGCCCGAACGTGCGCTGAAAAACTGGGCCCGCGACCGATTGCGTGCCAATGGCGTATCCGGTGTTGCGAAATTCATTATTGAGAATGCTTCGGTCACGGAAACCGAGCTTGCCCGCTCCAAGGGCCTGACCGGCGTCTTCACCACCGAACAGGCGCAACGCTATGACGTCGGCGTAAAGGTCCTGGTTCGTCTGGAGGGTGTGCCCCGTGTCAGCGAAGCCTACGCCGAAGCCGACATCACGCGTTCACAGACCATCTCCGAAAACGCCTCGGTCAACGTCCGAGACGAAACCCTGTTCAATCTGACCGAGCAGGCGATGAAGGATTTCGATCCGCAAATGTCGGCATCGATCCGCAAACATCTGGCCGACTTCATACGCTGAGGCCGCCGCCGGGGCCCGGCCGGAGCGTTCAGATGTCGTCGGCGAATTCAGCCGGCACTTCATTGGCCATGGTGATATCGAGATCGAACCCGGTTTCTTTTTTGACCAGCTTGCGGGCTTTAGCGACATGGGGTTGACCCCGGTGCAGTTCCCGCCACAACGTCACCCCCTGCCCAAACAGCGATGGATCGGCAACGCAACGCAGTGAGTGCACCCAGATCTGCAGACCAAGGGAATCGTGCTGACGCTTGTTTCGGGTCAGGACATTCACCGCCTTGGCCAGTTCATGCTGATACATCGGCTGCGCGCCAGCCAACGCCGTCAGATCCCTGAGGTCGGCGCCTTCATTAAACAGAGCATTCCTGTGATGCGTGGCGATGGCCAGCACAAGACCGATACTTTCATCATCGAGGGTGCGAAGGTGTTCGATCAGGCGCACCGCCTCCTTGCGATATCGTTTCTGCGCCCAACCGCGCATCATTCCGGCAAAGGGATTCATCGGATTATGGCCGCCAGAAACTGCGGCTGAACAGAACGATCACGGTAAACAGCTCAAGCCGCCCCAACAGCATACCGAGCGACATCAGCCACTTGGCGGCATCCGGGAATGTCGAGAAATTGCCGGCCGGCCCGGCAATCGGTCCCAGTGCCGGCCCGACGTTGGCGATCGACGTGGCCGCGGATGAAAACGCCGTCATGAAGTCGAGGCCGAGCAAGCTCAAGCCCAGTGTCAGCAGGGCAAAGGTAAAGAACCACATGAAAAAGAACGACAGCACGGAGATGATGATCTCTTCCGAGATCGGCCGCTTGTTGAAGTACGGGATAAAAACACCGTGGGGCTGCAAAAGGTGGTGGATCTGTGTACGGGCGGCGGCGTACAGGACCTGAAAGCGGAACACCTTGATGCCGCAAGTGGTCGACCCGGCACAGCCGCCGATAAACATGATGAAGAAGAAAATCACCGGCGAGAATGATCCCCACAGCCCATAATCGTCAGTGGCGTAGCCGGTGCCGGTAATTATCGAAGCAATATTGAAGGCCGCGAGCCGAAGCGCTTCCAACGGCTGCTCGCCGATTTCCAGAACCAGCCATCCCGTGATTGCCGCAATCACGCAGGCAACGAATACAATGAACCACTGCACCTGACTGTCGTTGACCACGGCCATCAGATTGCCCTGCAACGTGCGCAGATACAAAATGAACGGCAAGGCACCAACCAACATCCCGGCGGTGGCGATGTAATCGATGGTCGCGGATTCGAAATGTGCGATTGAAGCGTCATGCGAAGAGAACCCGCCCGTGGCAATCGTCGTCATCGCATGCACGACGGCATCGAAACCGTCCATGCCGGCAAGCCAGTAAAAACCTGTCCACAACATGGTCAGGCCGAAATAGATAACACCGATGGCTGAAGCAATCTGTGCCGCGCGCGGCATCGCCTTGTCGGACTGATCCGAGCTTTCCATGCGGAACAACTGCATCCCGCCGACCTGCAGCAACGGCAGCACGGCAATGCCCATGACGATGATACCGATCCCGCCGAGCCACTGCAGCAGGGCACGCCACAACAAGATGCCGGGAGGTGCATTGTCGAGCCCGACAATCACCGTGGACCCGGTTGTGGTAATTCCGGACATGGCCTCGAACAGCGCATCGGTAAAATTCATGTCCAACTCGGAAAACACGAACGGCAGCGCCGCAAACAGCGTCATCGTCGCCCAGCTTGCCGTGGTAATCATGAATGCATGACGGATGGTCAGTTTCAGACCACGGACCTTCGACGTCAGCGCCATAGTGACGCCGACGAAGAACGTGGTACTGGCCGCCATCGCAAAAACCTGCCAATCGGGATGCCCATAGGCAAAATCGGCAATGGCCGGCAGGCACATCACAACCGCAAGCGTCGCCAGCAGCAAGCCGACGATAAAGATTGCCGGTCGAAAATCCATTGAAAATCCGGTCCCCGTCCGCCTGTTTCAGGCCCTCAAGATACAAAAGCGCGCGGCGCGAAGCGGGTCAAGCCCAGACAGCGGCAACTGATGGCATGCCTTACTGGCTGCTAAGGAAAATATCAGGCGAAGTTGCCGCCGTCGTGATTGACCATGGACAAGAACTCGCGCCGGGTTGCCGGATCGTCACGGAACGCGCCGAGCATACGACTCGTCACCAGCGACACACCCGGTTTGTGAACGCCGCGCATGGTCATGCACTGGTGCACGGCTTCGACGATAACCGCCACACCGCGCGGCTCCAGCACTTCATCGATCGTATTGGCAATCTGCGCCGTCAGCTTCTCCTGAATTTGCAGCCTTTTGCCATAGGCCTCGACCACACGGGCCAGCTTGGAAATACCGACGACACGGCGGTCCGGCAAATAGGCGACATGCGCCTTGCCGATAAACGGCACCATGTGATGTTCGCAATGGCTTTCCAGACGAATATCTTTCAGCAGAACGATCTCGTCGTAGCCTTCGGTTTCCTCGAAGGTTTTTTCCAGATAGCTTCTCGGGCAGACGTCGTAGCCGTTGAAGAATTCTTCATAGGCGCGGACCACTCTGGCCGGGGTTTCCAGGAGTCCCTCACGCTCGGGGTCGTCACCGGCCCAGCGGATTAGCGTGCGCACAGCGGCTTCGGCTTCCTCGCGGGCCGGCCGCTCGACATCGGGGCCCTTGTCGAGTTCCGGGGATACATGCTTGTGCGTGTTGGCGGAAGCCATGCTCAGCGGTTTATGATCTGTCACGGTTTATCCTAACTTCTCTGACCTGGTGCCCTCGTTATGCTTGTTCATTACGGGCAAATATAACGTATGGATCAGATTAATGCACGGCGCGCGGCGGTTCCGGGCCGTCGAGCGAGAATGCCGGCACCTGCACGGCAAAACGCCGCCCCGAAGCATCAATCATCTGGAATATACCGGTCATGAAGCCGGTCGACGTCGCCAACGGGGTGCCGCTGGAATATTCATAATGATCCCCGGGTTCCAGCACCGGTTTTTCACCGACAACACCGTCGCCGATAACCTCATGGGCGCGGCCGTTCCCATCGGTAATCCGCCAGCGGCGGGTCAGAAGCTGTACCGTTTCCTCGCCGAGGTTTTCGACCCGAACCTGATAGGCCCAGACATGGCGGTTTTCGTCGGGATCCGACTGGGAGTCGATATAGGCTGAGGCAACCTGCACGCGGATGCCGTCGGTGGTCTGTTCGAAGGTCGGAAACTCGTTCATCAATGGCCCTTTCGCGGATGCGGCCCGAGTATCGCCCGGCGCTCGCGGCTGCATTAAGCCGGAGCACCGGGGCCTTGTCCAGCCACCGTGTAAGGTGCCGCGTAAGCGCTAATCCGTCCCCACCCTTACAACAATTTATCCGGACCGATGACGATCTCGACACGGCGGTTCTCATCGCTTTTCTGGCCATCCGGCGTCACGACGCGGGGGTATGTTTCGCCGAATCCGATGGTGCTGATCTGTCCGGCTGACACGCCTCGCGCCCTGAGCATCCCGGCAACCCGTTCGGCACGGGCTTGAGAAAGATGCTGATTAAGTCTGGCCGAGCCGGACTTGTCGGCATGACCGCCCAGCACAATTCGCATGTTACGTGCCGATTTTGCATACTCGGCGGCTTTATCCAGGACACGGTCGGCACCGACGGCAGGCATGCTCGAACCCAGGGGAAACGTTACATTGAAGGATTTCAAAGCGGCGGTCTGGGCAGCGACCGTCTTGCCGGCGGCTTTCAGGGCAACGGCGGTTTCGCTCGCGTATTCCATAAAGCCGTCGCGACAGAAGCCGATATCCAGCGGCTGATCCCCTTCGGCCGCCTGTTCGGCCCAGCAATCGAGCCTGGCAATCGCCTGGCCGGTTGCTATCGGTGCGACACGGTCCGCGCCCAGTGCTCGCATGTGATTGAGGTATCTGTAAGCGGCTGCAATCTCGGCGTTAGCAAGCTCTTTGCCGGGTTCGGCCCCGACCAGGCCGGCGGCGGCGGCCATCGCCTTTTCGGAGAAGGCGATGGCAGAGGCCTTGTCCCACATCTGTTTGTCTTCGAAATATGCAAGGCGCTTGTATTCCCGTGCGGCCTCGGCACTGACATCACGGCCACGTATATCAAGCTCACGCGCCGCTTCGATTTCCGGATTGGCGCAGGCACTTAAAACTGCGGCGAAGGCCAGAAGGCAGCCTGCAGCCGTTAAATTCTTGGTTGTCGGTTTGTTGAACATCTGGGGCTCCTGTTTCCATGCTGTTGGAAACCTGAATACCCTGCACATCCGGCAAAACGATGGCCGATTATGGCGCGCTGATGATGATTTCGGGGCAGACCGCGATGAATAAGGCCGTGTGCGTTTACTCGGCGGCGGCGGTGACGTGCCGGGGCCACAACACCGTCCCGGCGGCAAGCGGTTGCCCGGCGCGTGCGCGCTCGGCTTGGGGCATCACGTCCATGTTCGGCCAAAGCCCCGTCTCCAGACAGGACGCATACCCCTCGGGCAGTTTCCTGTCGCGCATGGCACGGGCAGCTGCGGCATGGTCATACTCGAGCGGACAAATTTCGATCTCGATTCCCTGATCCGTTGTGCGCAAAATCGAATACCACACGCGGGGTGTCGCATCGTTGGCCGGCATACCGATGACCCCGGCATTGTGCCAAAGCCCACCACCGGTTAACTGCGTAAACGGCACGCCGGAATGCCCGCCGATCACAGCATCGACAGCGAGCATTTCTAGCCCCGAATATTTCACGTCATCATCGGATGCTTCGAAAACGAACTCGTTAATCGATTGCGCGCTGCCATGCAGCACGGCAAAACGGCGTCCGCCGAGCGTAAAGCCGAGCCTGCGCGGCAATTCCCGCATCCAGGCCCGATGTTCAGGCGTCAGGCAGGCGTTGGCATAGGCATACCATTGCCGGGACATGACATCGCAGGCGGTGCCTTCCTCGAAGCCACACCCGCAATCATCCGCTTCCGCGCCGAAGCTTTCCTCGCAGTTGCCCATCACCGTGACAATACCCCAATCCATGATGGCATCCGTGGTGGCGGCCGGATCCGCTGCATAAGCGACAACGTCCCCGGTACAGATGATATTTTCCGGAGCGATCCCCAGGCGATCCGCTTCGCAGATCATTGCCTGCGTCGCCTGCAGGTTGGAATACGGCCCGCCGAACACAAGGATGGGACCGGTCAATTCACCAAGGTCGCGAACCGTATCTGAAAACATCATGATCCGTTCAATCCGGACTGCATGAAGCACCGCCCAGCACACAGAATTTGGCGCAGTGGGGATGATTGAGCTGCACGGCCTTGTTGGAATCGCCGAGTGCATTGCCCAACTCGAACGCTTCGTCATAGGGCAGCAATGTACAGGGCATCACAACGGGCTTGTCCGCTCCCTTCCGTTTGACGACCATCCGCGACGAAGCACACATCATGCTTTCGGGTTGAATGCCCAAAATATCCCAACAATGCACGGTGATTTCGGGGACATCGGCATCGGTGTCCATTTCCGGGAACAACACCAGACGGGCGCGGTCTGCGGCATCGACGGGAATGTTTTCATTTGCGAACAGACGTGCGTACCCGGCGCGGCCGGCTTCCTCGCCCTCGTCCCAGCAGGTACGCCCGGCCACAGCCATGTTGAAGCCGTTCCCGGCCAGCCAGCGCAGTCCTTCGAGCATCGGCGGCCAGGTATCCTTACCGCGGATTTCTTCATGTCCCTGGCGGGTATAGTGATCTACCGAGACTCGGATTGACAGGGCGTCGCCGTGGGTATGTTTCAACACAAGCAGCTTATCACGCTTGTTTAGCAGCGGTTTCATGGCATTGGTCAGCACCAGCACCTTGTAGCCCCTGGACAACGCCTCGCCGATCATTGGAATGATATCCGGGTTCATGAACGGCTCGCCGCCGGTAAAGGCGATTTCCTCGACCTGCATTTGTGCGTCGGCGATTTCGTCCAGATAGGCACGCATTTCGGCCAGGGAGATGTATGCCAGCGCGTCGTTCCTGGGTGACGAATCCATATAGCAATTGACGCACGTGATGTTGCACAGAGATCCGGTGTTGAACCACAGCGTCGTCAGGTGAGTTAGCGCGACAACCGCGCGTTGCTGCCCGTCGGCGGTGATCAGCGGATCAAGAAATTTTTTCGGATCGAGTGCACGGCTGGAATCGGGCATTGTTCTGAGCAAGCTCCTGTCGGTGACGTCTAAGGATGGCTTAGCCGAGTGCTGTTCTCAACTCAAATAAACCTATCGTGAGCGGCGCGGCGCACAAGCATTGCAGGGGGCGTCAGAAATTCCATAATGGCGTCAGGAGGACACACACGATGGATTTCAATGTACGGCCCCTGTCGACACATCTGGGGGCGGAGATTACCGGTCTCGACCTGAACGACAGCCCCGGCGATAACGTCATCGGCGCCCTGAAACGTATATGGGGCGGGCATGGTGGCCTGATGGTGATCCGGGGACAGAAGAATCTGTCGACCGAGGCACATATCGCTTTCGGCGCGGCCTTTGGGCCGCTGTTCGGTGCAGCGGGCCAGTCACCGCTGCAAGATACGGTGAGCCGTTATATTCACCCTGACCATCCGGAGATCTATCGTGTGTCCAACAAGCTCGACGGCACCGGACAGCCACTCGGCCGCAAGGGCGCCGGGACCTATTGGCATTCCGATGTCAGTTTCCGCGAAACGCCGGCAGGCGCATCTGTTTTGCACGGCGTCGAAATTCCGGAGATCGGCGGCGACACGATCTTCGCCAACATGACCAAGGCCTTCGAGGACCTGTCGGCACCGATGAAAGAAATGCTGCGCCCCTTGCACGCCTGGCACGATTTCGAGGTTGCGGCGCGGACCCAGTACGCAAAACCGATCGTCGTCGAGAATGACATGGCCGGCGCCAACAAGGCGTTGCACCCGGTGGTCCGCACCCATGCCGATACCGGCAGGCAAAGCCTTTACGTCAATCCGGGTTTCACCTCGCATCTCGACGGTTTCGATGCCGATGAAAGCCGCTGGATTCTGGGCCCCCTGTACCGCCATGCAACGCGCCCCGAGAACCTTTATCGCCACACCTGGCAGGCGCACGACGTCATTGTATGGGATAACCGTTGCCTGATGCACTACGCGGTCATGGATTACGGCGATCAGCCCCGCTACATGGAGCGCACCACCTGCATCGGCGAACGGCCGGTGTAATCGAACGGTCGGGGAAACCCACGTGACATCTTCTTGCGCGCTGCACGCACCTTTATTCCACTTGCCATGACGGTGCCTGCGCCCTTATTAGAGGAGCCTGAGCGGCATCTTCTGCGGGTGTAGTTCAATGGTAGAACGAAAGCTTCCCAAGCTTTAGACGAGGGTTCGATTCCCTTCACCCGCTCCAATCTTTTCCGGTTTTATTTCACACAACACATTCCGCAACACGCGCGCGCAACCATTTATGCAGCGGGTCACGGTCGAGACGCCGCGGCCAGAGTTGCACGATGCTGTGCGCCGGCGCCGAGAACGGCAACGGATACGTCACCAGTCCGTCGTCGCGCCCAAGCGTCTCGGCGATACGTCCGGGCAAGGTCGAGATCATCGACGAGCCCCGAATGATCGGCGGAATTGCAAAGAAGTGCGGCACTGCATGCTGCACGGTCCGCTCAAGACCAAGGTCCGCCAGATGATCGTCGACCCAGTTCCTGTCGCTGCCATCCGCCGCCATGATAACGTGCGGGCAGGCCGTATATTTCTTGAGGGTCAATTTGCCCTTGAGCGCCGGGTTGTCGGTAGCGGCGACAACCCGGGCATCTTCACGGAACAACACCGCAGCATGTGCCCACCCCGGATGCTCCCCGGCAACCGAGATCGACAAATCGATGTTACCGCCACGCAGGTCCTCGTACTGCGCGCCATGCGCATAGTGCCGTGTCTTCAGCCGAACACCGGGCGCTACCCTGGCGATCAGACGAATCAGCAGCGGCAGAATAACCGACGCGCCGTAATCGTTCATGCCGAGCACGAAGGTCCGTTCCAGGGTTTCCGGACGGAGCGCTTCGGCCACGCCGAGGCTGTCCTGCAACTGCTTGAGGCCGGGCCGAATACGCGCATACAGGTCTTCGGCCAGCGCCGTCGGCTTCATCCCGCCCGCACCGCGAATGAACAACTCGTCACCGAAAGTGGCACGGAGCCGGGACAGGATATGGCTCAGGCCCGGCTGGGTTATGCCCAGCCGTTCGGCGGCAGCGGTGATCTGGCGCTCTTCATAGATCGCCACCATGGCCTTCAGCAGGTTGAGGTCAAAGGTCTCGGCCTTTATATCAATATTCATTATTTTATTTTAATTATATTTTTTATTCATTGGTAAATTTTATTTCTCACGCCGATTCTGCTGTCCTCGCTGATTTCATGGAGGATACGATGCGCCTGTTTTCGAAACTGTCCCGGTTCTTTCCACTGATCGCGTTGCTGGCCCTGATGGCGGGCTGTGCAGGCATGCCGCAGCAAACCGGCATTCTCGCCCACGACGTCACCGGCAGTGGCGCCGACAAGGTCATTGTCCTGCACAACTGGCTCGGCGACCGGCGAAATTACGATGACGCTCGCCCTTATCTGGACACCGACAGTTTCACCTATGCCTTCGCCGATCTGCGCGGTTATGGCGACTCCATCGGCATGAAAGGTAAATTCACTGCCGCCGAGGCTGCCGCCGATACTCTCAAACTCGCCGATCATCTGGGCTGGCAAAGATTTCACATTATCGGACATTCCATGACCGGCATGGTCGTGCAGCGCGTCGCCGCCGACGCGCCAGAGCGCGTGATTTCCGTCATCGCAACGACCCCGGTGGCCGCCAACGGCATGCACACCGATCCCAAGACGCGTGGATTCCTCGAAGCCGCCGCCAAGGACCCGAAAGTCACCTCCGCCGCGATCCATGCGCTGACCGGCAAACGCCTGTCCGACACCTGGGCCGCGTTCAAGACGGCCCGTGCCATGTCGTCGAGCACGGAAGCCGCCCGGATCGGTTATCTCGACATGTTCGACCTGGAGGATTTTCACAGCGATGTCGACGGCCTCATGGTCCCGGTCACGGTGATCCTGGGCGAAAACGATTTGCCGTTCTTTCAGCCCGATTACATCAAAAGCACTTTCGCTAAATGGTATCCGAACCTGAAGATCGTCGTCAGCGCCAACGCCGGCCATTACGTGATGCAGGAATCGCCGGCGTTCTATGCCACCGCCGTCGATGCGCATCTGAAAGCGAATATGCTAAAGTAAGCGCAATGAGGTACGACAGACGGCATACACTTTTTCTGATGGGGGCGGGGCTTCTGATGGGGATAGCGCCCCAGCCCGTCCGGGCCGGGACTGTCCCCACCGGCAGTGTCCGCGACAGCGTCATCTCGATGGTCGAGGCCGCCACCTCCGCAATTACCGAATACGGGTTTCCACGCGCCCTAAACCGTACCGATCGCAACTTGTGGTCACGTCCGGATCTCGGATTGTATGTCTTTGTTCTCGATCCCGAGGGGAATTTATTGTTACACCCCGACAGACGCGGAGAGGGGCGGAACGTGATCGCCAGTCATGATACGCGAGGCACACCGTTCATCCGCAACCTGATCCAGGCAGCCAGTGACGCGCACGGGATCGGCGTGTGGACACAATATCATTGGACGGATGCGCGCAGCGGCGAGCCTGGCATCAAGCACACTTATTCGAAGACCGTTGCCGGTGTCATCGTCTCGGTCGGATATGTGGCCGCCATCAGTTGACAGTCATATTTCAGCAGCGGGTTTCGTCTTCCGGGTCGTTTTCCGCCTCTTCGCCGCTCTCCGGATACATCTCATAGACGACCTGTGACGTCCGCTGCAGGGTCTGATAATCCCCTTGTTCAGCAAGCGGCATACTCTGCCGCTGCGTGATCCGCCACATGATGAAAACCATCAGCGTAATGACGATTAGCCCGATAAAAATAAAAAGCCCCGGCGCCCCCAATAAATCCATAAACACGGCACCGCCGGTCGGTCCGAGCGAAGCGCCGATGCCGTACGACATCATCAGACCGCCAGATGCCGGGACCCGGTCATCACCATCGGTGTAATCGTTGGTATAGGCGACCGCGAGCGGATACAGCGTAAACGACAGGCCGCCGAATAACGCCCCCAGCGCCAGCAGGCCGCTACCGTTATGCACGTCCTTGCTCATGATCAGGAAACACACCAGCGCCGTCGCCGATGCCACGCCAACCATGACAAGCCGCCGGTCGAACATGTCGGATAGTTTGCCGATGGGCCATTGCAGGACCAGACCACCGATAATGACCGCCCCCATGAACTCCGCCGTCTGGTGCGTTGCCAGCCCGGCTTGTTGCGCGAACAGCGCCCCGAGACCGTAAAATGCCCCCATCAACGCACCGGACGCCATGGAGGCCGTCATCCCGGTGGGTGAGATACCCCAAAGTCGGCTGAGCCGGAAACGTACCGGCTTGGGCAGTTCCGGCGCGCTGACCCGCGTGATCGCCACCGGCAGAATCGCCAGTGACATCAGAATCGATGTGAAAATATACAACACCATGCCCGTCTGGTCGGGAATATTAATGAGGAACTGTCCCACACCTTGCCCCAGATACAGAACGACCTGATACAGAGAGAACACCTGCCCCCTGATCTCGTTTGACGATTTTTCGTTGAGCCAACTTTCCGTACACATGTACATGCCGACCGTTGTGAAGCCGACAATGAAACGGAGTGCCCCCCACACCCATGGGTCCGGCGTCAGCGCATGCGCCAACGTCGCAGCCGACATGACGGACCCCAGTGCCGCAAAGGCGCGGATATGACCAACAGTGGTGATCAGTCTGTGGCAATAGCCGGTGCCGAGCACAAGGCCAACGAAGTACATCGACGTCACAATCCCGACCACCGTCGAAGGCAGGCCGGCTTCACCCATCCGGAACGCCAGAATCGTCGACAAGCCGCCGGCGCCGACCATCAGGAAGGCAACGCCGGTGAGCAGTGATGAAACGAGACGGAGCGTCGAAAACATGGCGCAGACCTTGGCACACGGGTTCAATATCCGGCGCGTTTACGCCTCATGGATTTACGGCGCAAGTCATTTATTCGTGAAACGGAAAGCGCTGATTTTATTCGCAGAGTACTGCCGCGTGGTGACGCAGGTGGTCTTCGATAAAACTGGCGATAAAGTAATATGAATGGTCGTATCCGGGCTGCATGCGTAGCTTGACCGATTGGCCTACGTCAGCACACGCCTCGATGAAAAGTTCCGGGCGCAATTGCTCATCCAGAAAATTATCCGCCTCCCCCTGATCGATCAGGATCGTGCCATCGAAGCTGTTACCGGCCTTGATCAGCGCCGTTGCGTCATAGTCGGCCCATGCGTCGCGGTCATCGCCCAGATATCCGCTAAACGCTTTCTCGCCCCACGGCACCTGTGAGGGCGCAACGATCGGCGAGAATGCGGACACACTGGCAAAAGTTTCGGGATTTTTCAGCGCAATCGTCAGTGCACCGTGCCCGCCCATGGAATGCCCCATAATACCCTGCCGGTCGGCGCGCGCTGGAAAATGCTTGAAGATCAGTGCCGGCAACTCGCCAGTGATGTAGCTGTACATGCGGTAGTTTTTCGCCCACGGCTGTCGCGTCGCATCTAGATAAAATCCCGCACCCTTCGCGAAATCGTACGAGTCCTTGTCATCCGGCACGTCATCGCCCCTGGGGCTGGTATCTGGCGCCACGATCACGAGACCCAGTTCGGCGGCAACGCGTTGCGCGCCTGCCTTCACCGTGAAGTTTTCCTCGGTGCACGTCAGGCCGGATAGCCAGAACACCACAGGACGCGGCTCGCTTGCCGCCTGGGGCGGCGTGAAGACCGCGAACCGCATCTCGCAGTCGAGTTCCTGTGAGGTGTGGCTGTAAACCCCCTGGATGCCTGCGAAGCAGGCCTGTTCGGAAACGGTTTCATAGGTCATGCGCTTACTCCCCTGGCATGAAAAATGTAGCCCAGGAAACTCAGCAGCAGTTGCGCGGCGAGGAACGCCGTGGTGCCGTCACGGTCATAATCGGGCGCGACCTCGACCAGATCGATTCCCGCAACCTCGCCCAGCCCGGCAAGGCCTTTGAGAATTTCCAACACCTCATAATACAGGAAACCGCCGTGGCTCGGCGTGCCGGTGCCGGGTGCAATGGACGGATCGAATCCGTCGATATCGATGGTGCAGTAATAGCGTTTACCCTTGGGGATGCGGGCCAGAACACCCTCGGCACCGAGCCTACGCACATCGCGGACGCTGAGGATGTCCGATCCGGCTTTTCTCGCCGCTTCATAATCGTCGCGGTTCGATGACGATACGAAACGGATTCCGAGTTGCGTAAAACCGGTGACGTGGTTCATTTCCGAGGCCCGGCGGAGCGGATTGCCGTGTCCGTAGCGCACCCCATGCCGTTCATCGACAAAATCCAGGTGCGCATCGATATGAATAATGTGCACCGGCTCTTGATCGTCGAATGCCCGGATGCAGGGGATGTGCACCGAGTGATCGCCGCCCAGCGTCACCGGCATGGCCCCGGCTGCCAGAATTTTGCGAACCGCAAACTCGATATTGTCATGCGACTTGATGGTGTCGGTGTGCACCATGTCGGCATCGCCGATATCGACGATTTTAACCCCGCCCTGCGGCAGGTATGTAATGTCGTCCTCGAAATCGTACATGCCGGCATGGCCGAACGAAAACAGGGTCGAGGCTTCGCGGATCGCCCTGGGACCGAACCGCGCGCCGGCCCGGTACTGCGTTCCCATGTCGAAAGGGGCGCCCAGCACACAGACATCGGCGCCGTTCAGTCCATCCCAATCCAGCACCACAGGCTGCTTGGCAAACGTGCAGTGGCCGACAAACGGCAGATTCAGGCGGCCGGAATCGTATGTGTTATCGGCCAAGTGACGCCCTCAGAACTCGACGACGGCGCGAATGCTCTCGCCTTTGTGCATCAGATCGAAGCCGTCGTTGATATCTTCCAGCGCCAGCTTGTGCGTGATCAGGTCATCGATGTTGATCTTGCCGTCCATGTACCAGTCGACGATCTTCGGCACATCCGTGCGACCCTTGGCGCCGCCGAACGCGGTGCCGCGCCAGACCCGGCCGGTGACCAGCTGGAACGGACGTGTCGAGATTTCCTGACCGGCGCCGGCGACACCGATGATGGTGCTTTCGCCCCAACCCTTGTGGCAGCATTCCAGCGCCTGGCGCATGGTGCCGGTATTGCCGATGCATTCGAACGAGTGATCGGCACCGCCGTTGGTAATATCGACCAGATACGGTACAAGATCGCCCTCTACTTCCTTCGGATTGACGAAATGCGTCATGCCGAATTTCTCGGCGATGTCCTTGCGGGCCGGGTTCAGATCGACACCGACGATCATGTTGGCGCCGACAAGCTTTGCCCCCTGAATGACGTTGAGACCGATGCCACCAAGCCCGAAAACGATGACGTTGTCGCCGGGCCGGACTTTTGCCGTGTTGATCACCGCACCGACCCCGGTGGTCACCCCACAGCCGATATAGCAGACCTTGTCGAACGGCGCGTCCTTGCGGATCTTCGCCAGTGCGATTTCCGGCAGCACGGTGAAGTTGGAGAACGTCGAGCAGCCCATATAGTGATAGATCGGCTCCTTGCCGATGCGGAACCTGGACGTGCCGTCGGGCATCAGGCCCTGCCCCTGCGTAGTCCGGATCGCCTGGCACAGGTTGGTCCGGCCCGATGTACAGTATTCGCATTGACGGCATTCCGGCGTGTACAGCGGGATCACGTGATCGCCCTTCTTAAGGCTCGTCACGCCCTTGCCGACATCGACCACGACGCCTGCACCTTCGTGGCCGAGAATGGCCGGGAAGATGCCTTCCGGATCGGCGCCGGAGCGGGTGAATTCGTCGGTATGGCAAATGCCGGTGGCCTTGATTTCGACCAGAACCTCGCCTTCGCGCGGGCCATCCAACTCAACTGTTTCGATGGATAGCGGTTTACCGGCCTCGAAGGCCACGGCGGCACGTGTCTGCATGAATTTTCTCCCTTGAACTGCTTGGTGCAAACTATGCATGAAGCTCAAGGGTCGTGGCAACGGTGGAAGGGTGGATTTTTAAGCCGCTTAACGATACATGGCGATGGCCATGACGACTTCCGTCATGATCTCGGGCGCGACGTTAAAATTGAGACCCGCCATCGGTCGGCGAAACCAGGCAATGCCGACTTCGTACTCGCCCATTTCCTCGATTTGCAGAAAAACGACGGCCCCCTTCTCGAGGCGGGTGTCGATTTTGATCCTCGCGCCGCCCGGTGACAGGTCGACGATTTCGCAATGTTTCGGCGCTGGATTTGCTCCATCCGTGCGTACCATGCCAGTAAGGGCCGTGCTCTGACGTTCGTGCTGGCGGTTCTCGTACATCGGCAATTCTCCACATTGAAAAAGAGCTTAAATTCCAGCCGCAAGGCAGCATAGTTGTGGTTTTCCACCCGTCATCCAGATGCATGATCGCACATATTTTAGGTTACCTCTTAAAAAACTCTAATAATAAGTAATGCCTATTATATATATAAATTTAAACGATTTTATTTATGTTATGCGATGCAGCATAGTCACCCCAGTCGCCCGTTGGGCGTTTCGTAAAACATAGATAGACAAGGTGACCACCATGCAAAGACAAGTCCCCAGCGTTGTTTTCAAAACCCGCGTTCGCAACGATGCCATCGAGGGCGATAACCCGTTCGAGTGGAAAGACCTTTCCACCGAAGAAATTTTTAACGGCAAGCGTGTCGTTTTGTTCGCACTCCCCGGCGCCTTCACGCCGACGTGCTCGACCAGCCACCTGCCGCGTTATGAAGAACTGTATGAAGAATTCGCCGCACTTGGCGTCGATCAGGTTATCTGCCTGTCCGTCAACGATGCCTTCACCATGTATCAGTGGGGCAAATCGCAGAACGCCAAGAACGTGTTCCTGCTGCCGGACGGCAACGCCGAGTTCTCGCGCAAGATGGGGATGCTCGTCGACAAGTCGAACCTCGGTTTCGGCATGCGGTCATGGCGTTATTCGATGGTCGTCGATAATGGTCAGATCGAACAGATGTTCGTCGAACCGGATTTCGGGGACAACTGCCCGACCGACCCGTTCGAGGTTTCCGACGCCGACACCATGCTCAAATACCTCAAGAGCAAAGCCTCCGCACAAGCTGCGTAAGCAAACGGCCGGAAAGTACCGGCCGCAGCGGACACGACAAAAGCAGGCGCCGTTCCCCCCTCCCCTAACCCTCGGCGTCATGCAAAAAAGGGCGGCAGAAATGCCGCCCTTTTTAATTTTTTCTGTACTCGCCTCGAACCAGCGCCCTCAGTCCCCGGCAAAAACGCGGAACCCCTCGCCGACCCACGGCATGCGCTGAGCGCACATTGGGCAGATCCGCTCGGCAAGCACGCCTCGGCAGAGGCGCGCGAAGACCGCCGCTTGCTGACCCAGCTCGTGACCCCGCGCCAGAACGTGCAAGGTCCGCGCGAAGGCCGGGCCCGGCAGCGGCGCTGTCACCACATCATATCCCAGCGCCGCCCCTTCGAAGACGCACATCGGCGTCGCCAAGGCGAAACCGTGACCTGCCGCGACCATTGCCGACACCGCCTGGGCCGTGTCGAATTCACAGATACGCGGCGCATGCACACGGATCCGCCTGAGATGACGCTCCACCATTTGGCCAACGATATTGTGCCCGGCGAAGCGGATCAGCGGCAAATCGCGGGCGATCTCGGCCAGTGTCTTGCTGCCTGCCACGTAGCCCGCCGGCAGCATTAGCATGAACGGCTCGCGAAACAGCTGGAAGCGGGCGATACCGCCCAGATTCTCGGCGGCATCGGTGGCGATGATCAAATCCACCTCGCGTTCCATCAAGGCGCGCACGTGATCGCCCGACTGACCGGCGCGGAGCGCAAAGTTCCCGGGCCGCATTTCGGCCATAACCTTTTCATACAGCCAGGGCGTCAGTGTCGTCGCCAATGAATTCGGCACGCCGATCCGGAGTGCCGCCAGCGGCTGGTCACCGACGCTCCTGGCTGCCGCCACGGCCGCTTCGGCAGAGACCATCAACGCTTCGGCACGGTCGCGCAATACCTCACCAGCCGGTGTCAGGCGGATCGGCCGAAGGCTGCGATCGAGCAGTTGCGCGCCGATTTCATCTTCGGCTTTACTTATGTATTGCGAGACGGCCGGCTGTGTCATGCCCAGCCGTCTTGCCGCTTCGGTCATGTTTCCGGCTCGCGCAGTTTCAAGAAAAACGTTTAAAGCCCGCAGGTCGAGGCCCGTCGGCCAGTTCATTTCGGATGCTCCTTGCCTAAATGCCGGACCGCAAGCTTGCACCTTAGCATAAGTAATATTTATAGTTTGTAAAAATAGCCTGCCCCATCCCTTGCGTGTAAGCTGCCGCCAATTGCCGCACCAAAGCGGCCCGAAATCGAGGAACATCATGGGTAAGGCACTGACGAACGCGCAAATCGCACAGTATCACCGCGACGGCTATTTCGCGCCGGTCCGCGTCATGGACACGGACACGGCGGCCGATTTCCGCCGTAAATTTGAAGCTTATGAAGCCCAGCACGAAGGCTGGTACGAAATGTCCAAGGGACAGAAACTGTACTTGCTGCAGACCTGGGCGCGCGACCTGGGCAGTCACCCGAAAATCCTCGATGCGGTGGAAGACGTCCTCGGCCCGAACCTGATGGTCTGGGGGTTGAGCCTGTTCATCAAGGACGCTGGCACGCCGTCATACGTGTCATGGCATCAGGACAGCACGTATTGGGGGCTGTCGAAACCCGACGTGGTCACGGCATGGATTGCGCTGTCGCCGGCCAATCGGCAATCGGGCTGCATGAAGATGATGCCGGGCACCCATAAATGGGAGCAGATCGAACACAAGGACACACTGGCTCAGGAAAACCTGCTGACGCGCGGTCAGGAAATCGCCGTCGATGTCGACGAGGAAAAGGCTGCGTATCTGGAACTTGAGCCCGGTGAAATATCCCTGCACAACATACGCACCGTGCACGCCTCGGCGCCGAACCAGTCCAATGACCGCCGTATCGGCATCGCAGTCCGCTACATCGCACCGCATGTCAGTCAGGTCAATGCCGACGGCGACAGCGCCTGGCTGGTACGCGGCGAAGATACGTACGGCAACTTCATACACGAAACGCCGCCCGCAGCCGACATGGACGCCGCCGCCAGGGCCGAGCACGACCGCATCATGGCGCTGCGTCAAGGCGTGCTCTACAAGGGCGTCGCGGGCAAGCCCGCGCATACGAATATTTAGGGCAAATACCCAGGGCAAACGATAGCTGCCGCTCCCGCTTTCGCGGGCGTGACGATATTCGTTTCTCTTTACACCGTCACTTCAGCACGAACCCGTGCATGAACGGGTCGCGTTCATCGACAAAAATCGTGTTGAGTCCGTGCATCCGGGCCCATCCGCCGATGGACGGGATCATCGCCGGCTTGCCGCCAACGCTCGCATCCGCTTCGACGCGGCCATCGAAAATCGACCCGATGATGCTTTCGTGACGATAGTCATCGCCGACATTAAGCAGGCCCTTGGCATGCCGCTGCGCCATGCGCGCCGATGTGCCGGTACCACACGGTGAGCGGTCGATGGCCTTGTCGCCGTAAAAGACCGCATTCCTGCCGTGCACGCCTGCCTGCGTCGGCGCACCGGTCCACATGATGTGACTGACACCGTGAATGAGCGGTTCTTCAGGGTGTACGAAATCGTACTTCTCGTTGATGAGGTCACGCACGATCGGGCTCAGACGCTGAATGTCGCCGGGCGTCAGGTCCGCCATGTCGCGCATGTTCTGCTGAGGCTCGATGATCGCATAGAAATTGCCGCCGTATGAAACATCGAATGAGATCATGCCGAGCCCCGGCACATTGACCTCAAGGTCCGTACCGGCGAGGAAGCAGGCGACATTCCTGATGCGCACGCTGTCGACGTGATCCCCGTTCATTTCATATTGCGCTTCGACGACGCCGGCGGGCGTGTCGAGGCGGACAATTCCCGGTGTCGCCGGGGTCACGATGCCGCGCTCGATCATGAACGTTACGGTGCCGATGGTGCCGTGACCGCACATCGGCAGACAGCCCGACACTTCGATATACAAAATCGCCACGTCGCAATCGTCGCGGGTCGGCGGATACAGGATCGAGCCGGACATGACGTCATGGCCGCGCGGCTCGAACATCAATGCGGTGCGGATCCAGTCATATTCGGCGACAAAATTCTTGCGGCGCTCGATCATGTTCGCGCCCTTGAGATGCGGCGCGCCGCCAACGACCATGCGCACCGGATTGCCGCAGGTGTGCCCATCGACACAGAAAAATGTATGGCCCGCCATGGCGTCCTCCCTCAGCGGAAACGGTCAATACGATAAGGTGACATATCCAGTCCCGGATCGCGACCGGCAATCATGTCGGCGATGATGCGCCCGGTAATCACCGACATGCTCAATCCCAGATGTCCGTGTCCGAAAGCATAGTGCACATTGGCGGCATGGGGAGAGGCGGAAATGACCGGAACCGAATCCGGCGAGCCCGGTCGATGTCCCATCCATTCCGTTCCACCCGTGACGTTCAGATCGGGTATGTAGCGCTTAGCCAACTGGATAAGGGCGCGGGAACGCTGGTAATTCGGCGGCGCATCAAGCCCCCCCATCTCGACGGAACCGCCGATACGCAGACCGACACTCATCGGCGTCATGACGAAGTTGTCTTCGGAAAAGGTCACCATTGTGCGGATGTCGACGCCGGGATCAGGCAGCGTCGTATTGTAGCCGCGGTCGGCTTCAATCGGGTACGGATCGCCGATCCGTTTCGAAAGCCGCCCGGACCATGCCCCGGCGGCGACGATCAGGCGCGC
This sequence comes from Thalassospiraceae bacterium LMO-JJ14, assembly GCA_021555105.2. Classification (NCBI taxonomy): domain Bacteria; kingdom Pseudomonadati; phylum Pseudomonadota; class Alphaproteobacteria; order Rhodospirillales; family Thalassospiraceae; species Thalassospiraceae bacterium LMO-JJ14. Next base: position 765,929 of record CP134604.1, on the reverse strand, counting down.
AACGGGAAACGCGCGGCCGTCATCGGCAATCAGCGCTGATACGCCGCCATTTGATAATTTAACATCGGTGATTTCCGCCTGCTCGAAGCGCACGCCGCGCGCGCGCAGATGCTCGGCAAGTGCAACGACAAGCTCCCTGGGGTCGCGATAGTGCGCCCAGTCCGAAGAGAAATACCCAAACCGTGCTTCCGGTCCCAGCGCCGGTTCGCGCGCGGCAATATCCTCGCGATCAAGGGGCACCGCATCAATGCCGTGATCCCGGCGCGCCTGCCAGTGATGCGCCTCATTTCTGTAAGCCTGTTCAGAGCGATAGATGAACAGCGTGCCATCGCGATTCAGCATATCCCCGGCACCGATCCTTTGCAGCATGGCAAGGTGTGCTTCCATGGAACCGCCCAGCAGCCCGGCCAACGCCGCAATACCCCGTTTGTGATTTTGCGGCCGGCACGCCTGCATGAAACGGAAAAACCACGGCAGCAGAAACGGCACGTGAGTTGCGCGCAAATACAACGGCCCGACCGGATCCACAAGCATCGCCGGGATACGTTTCCACAATCCCGGCTCGGCAATGGGAATCATTTCGGCGACGGCGATGGCGCCGGCGTTCCCGGTCGATGTTCCGTCGTCGACAGCCCCCCGGTCGATCACCGTGACAGTATGTCCGTCTTCGATCAGCGCATAGGCGACGGCAAGACCGACAATGCCGTTGCCGAGCACCGTGACCGCGTATTTTGAGGCTTCTTCCTGTTCGGGCATCAAGGTCTGCGGGTCAGATATCGGGGCGCGTTTCAAGTGCGCGGGCGACCACCTGTTCGACCATGGCGCGCTCGCTGCCCGCCAGTTGCAGGCGCGGCGGGCGAACGTTCTCGGAACCCTCACCCGTCAGTTGATTGGCGAGCTTGATCATCTGCACCAGCTTCACATCGACATCCAGATGCAACAGCGGCATGAACCACTTATATAGCTCATAGGCTTCGGCGACCTTGCCTTCACGGGCCAGACGGAAAAGCTGCACGGCTTCCCTCGGGAACGTATTGACCAAGCCGCAGACCCAACCTTTGGCACCGAACAGGGCGTTTTCCAGCACCAGATCGTCAACGCCGCAGAAAATCACGTAGCGGTCCCCGACCTCGTTGAACATATCGGTGATACGGCGACTGTCGTGCGAGGATTCCTTGACCGCGACGATGTTCTCGACATCAGCCAGATCGGCAAAATCCTGCGGGCTGAGATCAACCTTATAGGCGACGCGGTTATTATAGATCATGATCGGCAGATCGGTAGCGGTGGCGAGGGTCCTGAAATGTGTCACAGCTTCCTGCGAGTCCTGCTGATAAACCATGCACGGCAGCGCCATCAGTCCGGCGCAGCCGGCGCGTTCGGCGCGCCTGACAAATTCGATCCCGAATGCCGTCGTGTATTCTGCGACCCCCGTCAGCACGGGAATCTTTCCGGCCGTTACTTCGACGGCGGCGCGCAGAACCTGTTCTTTTTCATCAGGGGTGAGCGACGGATTTTCGCCGAGTGTCCCCAGCATCACCAGACCCTCGATGCCCGCGTCCATGCATGACTGGATATGACGCTGTGTCGCTTCAAGGTCGAGCGCCCCATCCGCCTTGAATTCCGTCATCAGCGCCGGAAACACGCCTTGCCAGTCGATGCTCATCAGAATCCCTCGCTCAAATATCAAGCCTGCAGCAGTATTAATGAGCCGCCCACAAGTGGCAATGGCGAGCGGCGTTAAATCACCGCTCGACCTTGCGATGCGGTTTCCCGGTGTAACTCCAGATCATGTCGCGCGGAATAGGCCCCTTGTTGCGTCCGCCCTGCTGCATCTGTTCCCAGGCATGCGCAAGGATGCCGACGGAACGCGACATGCAGAAAAAACCACGCGCCAACGGTGCGGGAAAGCCCAGTTCGGCATACACAACCGCTGTCGCCCCATCGATGTTCATGTTGATCTCGCGGTTCTTGCGCGCACTGACTTGGCGTTCCATTTCCTGCGCGATGACGCGGACCCGCCCCGAGACCACACCGTCTTTCTCGGACTCTTCGATCAGTTCCATCAGCCTGCCGGTGCGGGGATCGACCTTGTGAAAGCGATGCCCGAAACCCGGAATATATTTGCCGCCTTCCGCAAAGAACTTGTCGAGGAACCGCGTCACGCCTGCTTCGGCATCGCCGCCGTTCGTTTCCAGATCGGCAAGGATTTCCTGATAAATTTCGACCGCCTGTTCGCCGGCGCCCCCATGTACATCGCCCAAGACATTGAGCGCGGACGCCATGGCGTTGTTCAGTCCGACACCACAGGTCGCAGCCATCCGTGCAATGGCGATGCTCGGCGCCTGCGGGCCATGATCGACCCCGGCGGTAAGGGCATAGCCGAACAGTTTTTCCTCACCCGCGCTCGGCAACTCGCCTTTCAACAATAGCCACGCCATGCCGGGGAAACCGACATTGCCGATCAGATCCTCAATCGCATAGCCGTGATAGCGCAGCATACCCGGCGCCATTTCGGTAATATCCGTTTGCCACCAATCGCGGACTTTTTTGTCGACCTCGTCGTCGCTCATATCGCTTTTTCCTCACGTAATCTGACTATGGCACCGGCGTCGTAGCCAAGCTCGCCCAGTATATCCTCGGCATGTTGTCCCAGAACCGGCGGCGGTGCGTCGACGCTGGCCGGTTCGCCATCGATCTTGAAACCTGTCCGCGCCAGCTTGATGTCGCGGCCGACGCCGGGCGGGTCTTTGAATTCGGCGATCATACCGCGATCGGCGATCTGCGGATGCGCAAGCGCATCGGGCACACTCAGCACCTCGCCTGCCGGCACCCCGGCATCGTTCAGGCGCTGGCGCCATTCGCCAGCGGATGCCGTGGTCATCGCCTCTTCCAGTATTTCTTTCAGCAGCCCCCGGTTATCCAGTCGGTCCTGGCGCTTGGCAAAGCGGGGATCGGTTTTGAGGTCCGCCAGCCCGACAACATCGCACACGGCTTCGAACTGCTCTTGTTTGTTGGCCGCGATATTGAGCAAGCCGTCACCGGTTTTAAAAGTGCCCGAAGGGCTCGCCGTAAAATTTTCGTTGCCCATCGGTTTCGGCACATTCCCGGCAACCAGATAATTCGATACAACCCACCCCATGGTCGCCAACGAGGCCTCCAGCATCGACACGTCGATGAAATGTGCGCACCGGTCCGGTTCGGCGAGTTGAGCAGCAATGGCGAATGCCGCCGTCATGCCGCCGACGGTATCGGATACCGGATAACCGACCCGGTAAGGGGCCGTATCCGGATCTCCGGTAATGCTCATGACCCCCGACATTCCCTGCACGATCTGATCGTAGGCCGGCAGATCGCGAAGCGGTCCATCCTGCCCAAAGCCCGAGATCGCACAATAGATCAGCTTCGGGTTATCGGTTCTCAGCACCTCAAAGCCGACACCGAGCCTGTCCATGACGCCGGGACGGAAATTCTCAACCACCACATCTGCGGTCTTTACCAGTTCGCGGAAAAGTTCCTTGCCACGGGCGCTTTTCAGATTGATCTCGATGGAGCGTTTGCCGGCGTTCTGGGCCAGGAACGAGATTCCCATTTTCTTATCATTGAGCGCAGGATCGCCGCCCAGTTGCCGGGCCAGATCACCCGAACCGGGGACTTCGACCTTGATTACATCCGCGCCCATATGCGCCAATTGATGGCAACAGAAAGGACCCGCCAGGACGTTTGTCAGATCAAGCACCCGGACATGGGCCAAGGCCTTGGCAAGGTGAGGTTGGGTTTGATCGGGCGCGTGCATCAGATGATTTTCCTTTTTTCGACGCGACAAATGTCCATGAACGGTAGGCGGGCGGCAAGTCCCTAGATGGCCTGCGGTTTGAAAACCGCGTCTCCTGTCCCTACATGACAGACGTATGCTTGATAAGCCCCTCATCGGCGTCACCGGGTCAAGACGCAAGGGCCGCATTATGACGTTTCTCAACCGCCTTGCGGTCTGGCGTGCCGGCGGACGAAGTGTCCGCATCACCTGGGACAAGCCCTATCCTATCGACAAACTCGACGGTCTGGTGATCGGCGGCGGCGATGATATTTCGGCATCACTATACGGCGGCGAAATTCAAGTTGATGTCCGTGTCGATCCCAGACGCGATGAAATCGAAATGGAGGCTCTACGGGTTTGCGATTCGATGAATATTCCGGTTCTCGGCATCTGCCGCGGATCGCAGATCATGAACGTCTTTTATGGCGGCTCATTGCACACGGAAATCCACGAGGTCTTCAAGGACGCCCCGCAAATCCGTACCGTACTCCCGAAAAAGTGCGTCGATATTGTTTCCGGCTCCCGCCTGTCAATGCTCATGGGCGTCGATCACTGCGACGTCAACAGCTTGCACCATCAGGCCGTCTCTGAACCGGGCAACGGTTTTCATGTATGTGCCCGTGACGAACACGGGATGGTTCAGGGAATTGCACGGCATGGCCGGCGGTTTCTGCTGGGTGTGCAGTGGCATCCGGAATTTCTTTTATGGCAACCGCGCCAGCAGCGGCTATTCAATGAACTGGTCCGCGCCGCGCGGGACAGAATGAGCGCCTAGCGCGCACGCTCGGCGACAGCACCGATCAGCCGGTCGACGGGCGCCAGGTCATCCGTCAGCACCGGCACATCGTCGGGCGTAAGCGTTCCGGCGATATCACCCGGATTGACCCGTTGCCAGCGGCGGCCTTCTGCATGGCGCGATACAAGAACCGGAACCGGGACCGGTGTCGCCGCCGCAGACAACAGATACGTCAGCCGTTCGCCGCCGCCCATCTGCTGGGTATCCACCCAAATCTCGACGACCGGAAAGACCTCGTACAGGGTCTTCAGCATGGCGAGGAGAAACTTTGGTTCGCGTGCACCGTCGATCACATTCATCACATAAACACCATCGGGGTTGAGCTTGGCCCTGATTTCGCGGGCGAACTCCACCGTCACCAGATGCTGCGGCACCGAAATATCGTGGAAGGCATCGCCAACGACCACATCCAGCGAATTACCTGACATCTGCCGTAACTGTACCCGTGCATCCGCATGCGCAATGCGGATCGACGGATGCGGCTCGAACCACATCATGTCCTGCGCAAGCTTCGTTACCATTGGATCGACCTCGGCAACTTCATGACGACCTCTTGGATATGTCACCGCCCATGCACGGGGGATCGTGTAGGCACCGCCGCCGATAAAATAGGTTGAGAGGTCGTCGCGTTCGGGGAACCGTATCTGGACCATTCTGTCCAGCAACTCTGTATAGGAACTGTGCAGACGCACAGGGTCGTCCCTGTCATTGATGCCGTGCCCCATGTGATCAAGTACCATGAGGCGGCTTTCACTCTCCGTTTCGTGGCTGTAGTCGATAACCCGGATACAGTAATAGCGGCTCTCCGCATCGCATACGCTGGCCAGCAGATCATCGGCCCGAAGGACCGCCAGCACACCGGCGGCAATAACCAATGCCAAAGCAGCATGCGACAGTTTCAAGTGTCTGGCCCATGCAGCAAAGCCTGCCGACATCAATCCTAGAGCCGCGGCGACGGCGATCAACGTGCCCTGTGAGCCGATCCACGAGATGAAAACAAAGCCTGCCGTCAGCGTGCCGAGAATTGCCCCGCCGGCACCGAGCGCAAACATCCGCCCGATAACGATGCCGCGGTTGTCCGGCTCGGTATCGATGGCGATACGCGTCAGGATCGGTGTGACCCCCGCGATCAACAGGCTCGGCACAAAAAACAACACCGTCGACAGACCGATGACGGCAACAACGATCGCCACGTCGGCCGAAATCAGCACCGGCCCCGCCCAGCGCAGTAACAACGGGATGGCCAGGACGTTGAGAGTCGCCAGTGCCAGCATCAAGGCGATGATCGAAAGCCCGTTGCGGTCGGGACGCTCCGACAGCCGGCCGCCGATCCAGTGGCCGGCTGACATGCCGGCCAGCACGGTAGCGATAATCGCCGTCCAGGTGTAAATGGACATGCCGACATAAGGCGCGATCAGGCGCGCAGCGACAATTTCCAAAATAAGACCGACGGCAGACGATGCGAACAACGCCGCTGCAAGGCCGATTCGACCAGATAAATTCATGCTGCCTGTTCCCGTCCCTGACTCTTTTTTGTCTGTCCCGGCCGTTTTCCCGGTCCGCAATTCGAATGAAAAGCAAAACGCCGGAGGTGCGTTCCGTTTTCGAATGTCGTATTCTATATATAGAATACGTAAGGATGACCACCGGAGGAATGAATGTCTTATACGCTTGATGAATTTGCCGCCGACTGTCGCAATGCCCTGGCAGAGGACAACGGCCCGGCAGGGGTCGAGAAAGTCCGCACCTATGTCGAGAAGGCACTGAAGGATGAAGCACTGATCGCCGAACATCTACCGCCTGATGCCGACAAGGAACGCCGCATCCTGTACGAAGATCCGGATTATAAATTCTGCATTTGTGCGCACGTTTATCAGGGGCCGAAAGATGGCTTCCCGCATGACCATGGGCCGACATGGGCGATTTACGGTCAGGCCGTCGGCGAAACGGAAATGACCGACTGGGAAATCATTAAACCGGCCGAAGGCGATGAGCCCGCACTGGTCAAGCAGACCCGTTCCTATGCACTCAAGCCCGGCGATGCGCATGCCTATCCGGCCGGCGCCGTACATGCGCCGCTCAGAAACGGGCCGACGCGCCTGATCCGCGTCGAAGGTCAGAACTGCGACCACATCACGCGCACCCCGATCAAAGCGGCCTGAGCGGCCGTGATCAGATCGACATTGACCTGAGCGATTATTCTATGAACCGCAATATGGCGGAACTGGCGGCGGCCCCGGGGGGGCCGCTTGCCGTATCCGGGTGGATCGACATAGATCAGACCCGCGTCGATGCCTTTGCCGATGCCACGCACCACACCCACTGGCTGCACACGGACCCGGCACGCGCCAAAGCCGACGGCAGATATGGTGGCACGGTGGCGCACGGATTTCTGATCTTGAGCCTGATCAATCATGCCATCGACCAGTGCGGTCTCCGTCCCACCGACAGCCCGTACGCGCTGAACTACGGTGTCGACAAAGTCCGCTTTCTGAAACCCATGCCGATCGGCGACGGGTTTCGGGTGCGCGACCGGATATCATTGATCGCAGCGGAAATGCATGACGCCGGACTTTTCACCCGCACCGGGCATGCGTTCGAGATCGAAGGCGACGATAGCGAAAAGCCCTGCGTCGTCGCCGAATATCTTTCGGTGTGGGTGAGACCGGGCGCTTAGCCTTTCAGCCGCGCCACCTCCGCTTCCAGTTCTTCGATCTTCTGCTGCATGGCCTCGATCACCGGCGCGATCTCGTGCTCCGTCCAGCGTTGGGTAATATGCTGCGGACAGTTTGAATCCCATGCCTCGACGGAAAAGACGAAGGCCCGCTCCGGCTTTGCGTCATATTCACTGTCAACCAGCCGGGCCATCAGGTCCGGGTCGTTTTCGACCACCTTCAGGGTTCCCCAGAGTTTTATGCGGCGCCGGTTGCGGTAATCCATGGCAAAGATAAAGGCTTTGGAATTCTCGGCGGCATTGCCGATGGAAATGTACTGCCTGTTGCCGGCGAAGTCGGCGAAGGCGAGGTGCTTTTCATCCAGCACCTTCAAGAAACCGGGTCTGCCGCCACGATGCTGAATGTACGGCTGGCCGTCAGCATTGGCGGTTGCCAGATAGAACGAGTCACGCTCGCCAAGATAGCCGGCAAGGTCCCCGGTGATAACGTCCCGCCAGCCTGCCCGCTGTTCCATCTTCGCATAGCCCGTACGCGAGCCGCGCTTTTCCTGCTCGGCTTTCACCTGTGCCGTAAAGGCGATGTCGCTGACGAACTTTCGTTCCGATGTCCGGTCCATGACGGTTCTCCTACTGTAGAACCCGGAACATAAGCGCAAAACCGGTGCAAAAACAGTACACTACGGCTCACACTGTTGTGAGGGCGGCGCATTAATCGGTGATCTGGAGGGAAAATGGCGCGCCCCGTCGAACCTTGTTCGAAAACACAAAAACCTGGGCGCGGGTTCGAAAAGCTGTCTTTGGGGAGAAATGGCGCGCCCGGGAAGATTCGAACTCCCGACCCCTTGATTCGTAGTCAAGTACTCTATCCAACTGAGCTACGGGCGCCGCGCATTGGGCCTCTTGCGAGGCGGCGAGAACCTACTCCACGCGCTCATTCGTGACAACCCCCCAATCTATGCTTTTCGCAGTTGCGGGCGCGTGGCGGCAATCAGCCTGAAATTGTATCGCAATACCCCCTTAAAATTTAGGAAAATTAAAGATTCGCCAAGTAAAACAATCATCTTGTCGCCATGCTGGCGTTTGATTAATATCGCGACAACGACAGGGGGACGTGTTAGTGATCGTAAAGGTGTGCAATTTAGGTGCGCCGTTGTCGAGTTTCCCTAAACCACAAAGGGGCGGTCTTCAGGGATGAGATTATCGGATTTCAATTCGCTACGATTTCTCGTAGTCGGCGCAGCGTTGACGCTGGGCGCCTGCTCATATGGAGACAACCTGCTTTGGCCGGCATCCGATGCCGAGCCTGAAGCCAATACCGAAACCGCACAAGCGGCAACCGGCGATGGCCAGGTACAGGTCATCGGCGGCGGACAACCGCCGATCGGCGCGACCCAGTTCGTGCCCCCGGGCGTCACGCCGGGCGAACCGACCGGTACCTTTGTCGGCGAAAAAGTCGTTCAACTCCGCGAGGAACTGACCCGCCTGCAGAATTCCATCGCCCAGCAGAACGAAGAGCTGCAGCGCCTGCGCACGCAGCTCGTGCAGAACTCGCAGCAGTATCACGGCACCATCGCCGCCGTGAATTCGCGTCTGCAGGTCGGCACCACGCCGGGCAACCCGATCCTGGTTCAGCAGTTCAAGAGCGCACAGGCCGATCTTGACCGCATCGCCCAGGAAATCGACAACATGAACAACCTCACCGCCGCCGTTGCCAACAACTCGACGCTGTCGGCGTATATGGCCGAAGCCGCACGTGCGGCGTTCTCGGTTTCGGGTGCCGTTGACGAAGATCACCGTCAGCTGGCGATCCTTGAGGACGAGGGCAACCGTACCGCGGTTCTGATCGACCGTCTGCTCAAGGAACTGACGTCGGACGTGCGCCGCCAGACCAACTATGTGACGACGGAACGCGCCAACCTCAATCTGATTTCGGCCGGTATCAAGTCGGGTGAACTGTTCGGCGGCTCGCTCGTCAACCGTGCCGTGCTGTCGAACAGCGGCCAGGCGAACTATACCAATACCCCGCTTTCGACCGTTGGCCGCACACCGCTCGTTGTGATCCGTTTCGACCGCGCGGACGTGCCGTATGAACAGGCGCTCTATACCGCCGTTTCCAAGACCCTCGAGCGCCGCCCCAATGCGATGTTCGATCTGGTCGCCGTGGCACCCACCACCGGTGGTGCCGCACGGATCGCGCTTAACTCGCAAAAGGCACGCCAGCATGCCGAAAACGTCATGCGTTCACTGGTCGAAATGGGCCTGCCGCCGAACCGTGTCGCTGTATCGGCGAAAACCGAACAGCAGGTCGCAAATAACGAAGTGCACCTGTACGTCCGCTGAGGACGTCCCGTTTAATCCGGAAATGATGGAGCACATGGGATAACGCCATGGTGCAGCTTCGCGACGACATCGAACATCACATCGTCACCTGGGCCGAGGTGCATCGCGACACCCGCATCCTTGTGCGCCGCCTGCTCGGCAAAGGCCCGTGGCAAGGCATCGTTGCCCTGACCCGGGGCGGGCTTGTCCCGGCTGCCATCGTTGCCCGTGAAATGTCGATCCATGTCGTCGATACACTGTGCATCACCAGCTATGACGAACAGGTACAGGGCCGCCTCAACATCCTGAAAAAACCCGAAGCCGCGTTAGCCAATGGCGGCGAAGGCTGGCTTCTGATCGATGATCTGGTCGATACCGGCACGACCATGAAGGCCGCCCGCGAAATCCTGCCCAATGCACACTTCGCCACCGTTTACGCCAAACCCAAAGCCATCGAGTTGATCGATACCTATGTTCACGACATCGATCAGGACGTGTGGATATTCTTCCCCTGGGACACCGAGCCACAGTACGCCCGCCCGCTCGCCGACGGCCGCGACTGATCACGCTCCGCACACGCCCCTAAATCGTCATGATTTGAACAACAGCCGACCGCAATCTCCTGCGATCAATCGGGCTGCCTTATCACCATAACATGCACCGCATTACGGAGGACTCCATGGCGCTGTTTCAAAAAGACGTAAACCCGATCCCCAGCAAGCCCGCACCGAAAACGCCGCCAGCCAGTCTGCTCGGCATGCCGCCCAGCAAACATCTCGATGAACAAAACCGCCCGCCCAGACCGGGCATGTCGGAGAACAATCGCGATGAAGACGCCAGGCCGTCGGAAAGCCGCCTGATCGTCGGTCCGAACATCAAGCTCAAAGGGGTCGAGATAGAAGACTGCGACACCCTTGTCGTCGAAGGCTATGTTGAAGCATCCATGGATTCCCGCGTCATCGAAATTTCCGAGACGGGAGTCTACAAGGGCACTGTCGAAATTGACATCGCCATCGTCAAAGGCCGTTTCGAAGGTGAGTTAACCGCACGCGAACGCCTTATTGTGCACGCCACCGGCGATGTGAAGGGCAAAATCCGCTACGGGCGCCTTGCCATCGACGAGGGCGGGCGTGTGCATGGCGATCTAGACGAACTCGGCACGCCGCAAAAACCGGCATCTGAAAAGAAAGACGATACGGAAACCGCTGAACGTCCTGCCAGCGAAGCCGCAGAGTAGTGTTTATTTGGACAGCAATTGGTCCAGATCGGCTTCCAGTTTCTTGAGGTCATCCGGCACCGGCAGACCTTCGGCGCGTAACGTCGAAATCACCTGTCGGAGCCGGAACTCAATCTCGCGAAGATCCCCCTGATCGCCCTCCATGACATCCATCAGATAGGTGATTTCAGCGTCCAGGTCGTCGAATGCCATGACCGGCTCCTTTTGTTTGCCTATACAACAATAGCCGCCCCGAAAGACCCTGTGCAAGGCCCGCACTTGTTCTATACAGGGTCTGGTACAGTTCGCACCAAGATGGCAAACTCTCGGCCAAATAACCCGGAGAGCCATCCATGTCCGAGACTTACGAGCTGTTTGCCATCAAATACGCCCACCACGACCGCGATGCCAGCGCGAACTTCATCGACGATCCCGACCCGCACGAGGGTAACATGCCACTCGATTATTTCGTCTGGGTGGCGATCAACAAGAACCGCACGGTCGTGATCGATACCGGCTTCAACGCCAAGGCAGCCGCTGAACGCGGGCGCGAGCTGATCCGCTGTCCGGCGGAATCGCTGAGCCTGGTTGGGGTCGATGCGAACGAAGTCGAAGACATCATCATCACGCACCTGCATTACGACCATGTCGGCAACTTCGATCTGTTCCCGAAGGCGCGCTTTCATCTTCAGGACAAGGAAATGCAGTACGCCACAGGGCGCTATATGGCGCACAAAACGCTGCGTCACTCGTTCGACATCGAGCACGTGGTCGGCATGGTCCGTGAAGTCTATAAGGAACGCGTCGTTTTTCACGATGGCGACACGGAACTGTTCCCCGGCATCGGCCTGCATTTCATCGGCGGTCACACGATGGGGCTGCAGTCGGTCACGGTCGAAACAGCACGCGGCCGCGTCGTCGTCGCATCCGATGCCTCGCACCTGTATCACAATATGTGGGACAAGAACCCGTTCCGCACTGTGCTGCATATCGGTGACATGATGGAAGGTCATGACAAGCTGCGTCGTCTCGCGGCCGGCAATGAAGACCTGATCGTGCCCGGTCACGACCCGCAAGTGCTTGATTTCTACCCGGCACCGTCACCAGATCTTGAAGGCAAGGTCGTGCGCCTTGATGTTGCGCCGAAAAAATAAGCGGAACGTATTTCATGGAACTTCAACTTGGCGGCCGAACGGCGCTCGTCACCGGCGCCAGTACCGGCATCGGTGCTGAAATCGTCCGGACCCTGGCCGCAGAGGGCGCCAGCGTCACCATGCTGGCGCGGCGCGAACAACTTATGGCGGAAATTGCCGACGGCATCGCTGCCGCCGGGCAACCACGGCCTCGGATTATTTCTGCCGACCTGACGGACCGGCAGCAACTGAGCGGCATCGTGAAGGCGGCTCAACCGGACGGGCGTGCTGTCGATATTCTGGTCAATGCGGCGGGGGCGTCGCTGCCGATTGACATGTTCGCCGATGACGAAACCTGGGACCAGTCTATCGAACTCAATTTTACCGCCGTCCGCCGCCTGACCCAGGCCCTTCTGCCGGCAATGCAGAAACAGGGATGGGGGCGCATCATCAATTTTTCCGGCTCCATGGAACCCCGCGTCATCAATGCCGCGATTTCCGCCAAGGCCGCGCTGCATCTTTGGGCCAAGGGGCTGTCCTGCCAGGTTGCCAAGGACGGCATCACGGTCAACTGCATCCCGCCTGGGCGTATCAACAGCGAGCAGATTCTGGAACGGCTGTATCCGAGCGAGGAATCACGCAAAAAGTTTATCGAATCGAATATTCCGATGGGTTATTTCGGCGATCCCGAAGATGTCGCCCCGCTGGTGGCGTTTCTTGCGTCACCGCTGGCAAGCTACATCACCGGCGCCGTCATTCCGGTCGACGGCGGCATGCATTTTTTTGCCCACTAGAGTCGGAAACTAGACGGCGATGTTGTCGATCAGGCGGGTCTTGCCGAGCCACGCGGCGGCCAGGACCCGCATCGGGCGGCCCCGCGCCGGCAACTCGAGGGTTTCGGCGTCGCGCACAGCGACATAATCGACGCTGCTGAACCCGGCTTCATCCAACTTCTCCGTGGCGTCTGCGCAGGCGATTTCAATCGGATCGCCCCCCGCGACACGATGGGCGACATCGCTGATTTCATGATGCAAACGCGGCGCCAACGTACGTTCGGTATTGCTGAGGTAAGTGTTCCTGGATGACATGGCGAGACCATCGCTTTCGCGAACCGTCTCGCCGCCAATGATCTGCACCGGCAGATCAAGATCGCGCGCCATGGCACGGATCACGCAAAGTTGTTGATAATCCTTCTCGCCGAAGTACGCGCTATCCGGCATCGTTTGTATCAGCAGTTTGGCGCAAACCGTGGCAACGCCGATGAAGAAATGCGGCCTGAATTCACCTTCGAGTGTCTGGCTCAACCCCTGCACTTCGACTTTCGTGCGATGATCGTCACGGTACATCTGCGACATTTCCGGTGCGAAGACGAGATCGACATCTGCTTGTTCCAGCATCGCCAGATCGCGCTGTTCATCGCGCGGATAGGTATTGAAATCTTCGCTCGGCGAGAACTGCGTCGGATTGACGAAGATCGAGACGACCTGCCGCTCCGATTGCTCCGCAGCACGCCGTACCAGCGACATGTGGCCGTCATGCAACGCCCCCATGGTCGGCACCAGCGAGATACGTTCGCCGCCTAACCGCCAAGCCCCTGTCCGCTCGCGCATTTCAGCAACGGTACGAACGACCTCCATCCGATCAGTCCTTCTTCTGTCCGACGCCGAAGCAGTGCTCCAGCGTTGGAAAATCACCGGCCCGAACATCCGACGCATAGGCGGCAACCGCATCCTCAATCAACTTCCCGGCATCGCCGTAGCGCTTGACGAATTTTGGTGTGAAATCGGCAAATAGGCCGACCATATCCTGCGTCACGAGAATCTGCCCATCACAAGCCGGAGAGGCGCCGATACCGATCATCGGCACGCCGCTTCTGGCCGTCACCTCGCGTGCCACGGCTTCCACGGTACCCTCGATAACAATGGCAAAAGCGCCGGCTTGTTCAATTGCGGTCGCATCGCGGTAAACCTGATTGGCGCCGGCGTCGTCCTTCCCCTGAATCTTGAATCCGCCCCGATGTTCAGCCTTTTGCGGTAATAGTCCGATATGCCCGAGAACCGGCACACCTGCGCCGACAATGGCGGCAACCGTTGCGGCCATCTCTTCGCCACCTTCCAGCTTCACAGCCTGACAGCCAGTCTCCTGCATTACCCGCTTCGCAGACGCGACTCCCTGTTCCGGGCTATCCTCGTAACTGCCATGCGGCAAGTCGACAACGACGCAGGCTCGCTCCGTACCGCGCATCACGGCCTGGCCATGTGCGATCATGATATCCAGGGTCACGCCGCGTGTGGTTTCCAACCCATAGACCACCATTGCCAGCGAATCACCGACCAGCACCAGGTCGCAGTGCGAATCGACACGCTTGGCCATCGGCGTGTCGTAAGCCGTCAGGCATACCAGTTCACCCGCACCCTTGCGACCGCGAATGTCCGTCGATTGAAGTCTGGATACCGCCATGTCGATGGCTGCTCCTCTCCCCGTATTGAACGTTTTCCCGCGCAGAACCTATCCCGAAATTATTGCGCTGCACAATAGACAATTTATAGGCATGGGCTCAAAAAACACTCTATACCAAGGTATTAGCGCTCAACCTTATGTGGATATCTTTCAGAAAGAGTGTGGATAACTTCTCATACTAGATCTTCATCAGTACTTGAAGAGTCATTTTCAAGGATATGATTCTTTTTGTTTTTTCTCGGTTTGAAGGCCCAGAAAAGTACGCCAGCAAACAGCACCAGCAAAATAATCACAAAATGCTCTCTGAGTAGCGGCATCATCGCCCGGCAACCTCTGACAATTTTCCAATCGCATTCACTTCGCCGCCCTGCATCCGATGTTTGAACATCAAGGACGGGCGCTCTAACGTTCACCGTCATTGTACAGGATTTAGGATGACCATGCGAGAATCGCCGCCACCGCGTTTGCTTTTCGCCGCGTTATTGATATTCGGCATGACTGCCGGATTGTCCGCGTGCGACGACGGCATCGATATCGATGCACACCGGCGCGGGTCCGCTGAAGACTTCATGATCGCCATTGCGCATCCGCTGGCAGCAAGAACCGGACATGATATCCTTGCCGAGGGCGGCAGCGCCGTCGATGCCGCCATTGCCGCCGAGATGGTCCTGACACTCGTCGAACCGCAATCGTCGGGGATCGGCGGGGGGGCTTTCATGGTGCATTACGATGCCTCGCTGAATAATACCGAAACCTATGACGGCCGTGAAAAGGCACCGGCTTCGGCATCGCCGGACATGTTTCTGGATGCCGCCGGCCAACCCATCCCGTGGCCGCAAGCAGCCCTTGGCGGGCGCGCCGTCGGTGTGCCGGGCCTGCTCCGCATGCTGGCGCTGGCGCACGCCAAGCACGGCGTACTGCCATGGCAAGACCTGTTTAAGCCGGCCGTCCGCCTTGCCGAAGACGGCTTTGATGTCACACCAAGACTGGCCGGATTATTGGCGGCGGATACGGAGATGCCGAAAATCCCCGCCACGCGTGACTATTTCTACCCCGGCGGGCAGCCGCTCAAGGTTGGCACAACCCTTAAAAACCCCGCACTGGCCGGTGTCCTGCGCAGTATTGCCGAAGCCGGCGCCGCCGCTTTTTATACCGGCGAGATTGCCAAAGGCATCGCTGAAACCGTCTCTACCGCCGCATTCAACCCGGCCGTGATGACGGTGGAAGATCTTGCCGGATATACTGCGAAAGCACGCGGCCCCGTCTGCGTGCCATATCGCACTTACCGGGTCTGCGGCATGGGCCCGCCGTCGTCCGGCGGCATTCTGGTCGGTCAGATCCTCGGCATGCTGGAGCATTTCGATCTGGGCGCGCTTGAGCCGTTCTCCGCCGACGCCGTGCATCTGCTTGTCGAGGCCAGCCGTCTCGCCTTTGCCGACCGTGCGCTTTATGTCGCCGACAGCGATTACGTGCCGGTTCCGGTGGCCGGCTTGCTCGACCAAACGTATCTGGCCGCACGGGCGCGGCAGATCAGCCCCGCTAAACGCATGGAATTTGTCGGGCCCGGACGTGCCGGGCGCACGGTATGGGATTGGGGCGCCGAAGATGACGCCACCAAAGGGCTTTCAACGACACATTTTTCGGTCCGCGATTCATACGGCAATGTGGTGTCCATGACTGCCAGCATTGAGCGGGCATTCGGCTCCAAGCATATGTCTCAAGGGTTTCTGCTGAATAACGAACTGACGGATTTCTCCTTCCGGCCGAGATCGGATGGGCATCCCGTCGCCAATGCACCGGCCCCCGGCAAGCGGCCCCGCAGCACCATGTCACCGACAATTGTCTTCGATGCGAACGGCAAGCCGGTACTGGCGATCGGTTCGCCCGGCGGCTCGCGTATTGCCGGGTATACGCTGAAAGCGATTCTCGGCGTCATCGACTGGAACATGCATGTCGCCGACGCCATCGCCGCCCCCAATATCGTCAGCCGCGGCGGTCCCGTCGATATTGAAGCCGGCACACCCGCCGAAGCCCTGAAACCGGCGCTGGAAGCGCTTGGCCATACGGTCAAACTGCGCGAAATGACGAGTGGCCTTCACGGTATTCAATTTGTGGATGGAATGATGAACGGCGGCGCCGATCCGCGACGCGAAGGTGTCGTGCTGGGGGAATAACGAAAACGATCAGTCAGACTTTGATGATCCGTCCATTTCCGCCACATACGGCGGAATATCGTCGGGAATAATAATCCTGAACATGGTGCCGTCGGGGCCCGTATGCAGCAATTGAACATCTCCTCCATGCTCTATGACAACCTCACGCACGATCACAAGGCCAAGGCCTGTACCGCCCTTGCGGCCGGACCCCGCAAATGCCTGGAAAAGGTTCTCGCGCGCCTTTTCCGGCAGACCCGGACCATTATCTGTGACATCGATGACGATCCGGCCATCGTCTGTTCTCGCGCTGAGCGTTAACGTCACCGCGCCTGACTGAATGGCGTTCACACAGAGATTATGCAGTGCGCGCAACAAGTGACGTCGGTCGGCAACGATTTCCAGATCCGGGTCGATATCGACCTGCCAAGCCGTTGCCGTCATTTCCTCGGACATTTCAAGAATGCCCCGCAGTTCCTCGACCAGATCGCGAAGCACAAACAACCGGGGCCGAAGCTGCAACATTTCGTCAGCGGCGTAATTCAGCGTCTGGCTGCACAAATCGATGGCGCGGTCGATCGCCTTCATCAGACGTGGCGTGACGCGTTTGACCTCCGGGTCCTCGATTAACTGAAGCCTGTCGGAAACCAGAACGGCGGTCGCCAGGGTATTCCTCAGATCATGATTGATCTTGGTCATGGCGCTGCCCATCGCTGCCAGCCGGTTCTTCTGTTTCAGCGACATCTGTACCTGGCTTTGCATTTCCGCCAGTTCGCGTTGCGCCACGCCGATCTCGTCGCCACGCGGGGTCGGCGTGATAATGCGGGTCGCATCTTCGGGATTGTCGCGAAATCCGATCATGGCATGGGTCAGGCGGCGGATCGGCCGCACGATCATCCACTGCAGGGCCAGATACACCAGCGACGCTGTGATCAGGGATATGACTAGTGAAAGATTGAATATCCGCCAGGAAAACTCGAGCATGGCGGCCCGCATCGTTTTTTCCTCAAACAGCACCTCGACGGTCAGATCAGGCTGTCTGGGCGGCATGCCGATGGCCCGGATCACCCGGTTATCGGTTCTGGACAAGGTATCAAAAGCTGCCGCGATCATGGAAAGGAAGTTCTCCTTGCGCATGTCGACGGACAAATCGACCGCCGGCGGCATATCGCCGCCGACCATCAGCATGCGCCGGTCCGGGCGGTTGACGATGATCGCAAGCGCATCGGTCTGATGCAGAAGCGCATTTTCCAGATCCTGATTCGGCTGGGTTTCCGGCATCGCATCCAGCGCCACCATCGACAGATACGAACGGGCGATGAAATCATCGATATAGCTTTTGCGGAAACGCGCCACCGAAGGTGTCCAGATCAACACCTCCGCCAGCATTACAAAACTGACCGTCAGGATCAAAAGCCGGGCCGACAGGTTGATAAAGCGCTTTTGCGGTTTGCCTTGCTCGTCGTTCATGACTGTCGTTTTACGCCCATTCAGCCGAATTTAGCCAGAAAACGAACGATTTTCCGTGTTTTATCACTGAACAGCGACGGCGTATAGAAGCTGCCGGCAGCGCGTTTGTTGACTTCGCCAAATGTTGGATACGGTGCAATCATGGTAGCCACGCCGCCGATCTTGATCTTGTTCGTCATCGCCAGAATCCATATCTGGATCAATTCGCCGGCATGCGGCCCGGCTATCCCGCAACCCAGAATGACGCCTTTTTTCGTTGTCACGGCCTTGACCATACCTTCGGTTTCACCTTCTGCCTGAGCGCGATCGTTTTCATGAAATGGCCACCGCAGAATACGGATATCGCCGCCGTGTTTTTCCTTTGCCTGGGCTTCCGTCAGTCCGACCTGCGCCAGTTCCGGCGATGTATACGTTACCCACGGCACGTTGCTGTGATCGGCCTTCGCCGGAAGCCTGAACAGTGCGTTTTTGATGACGATCCCGGCATGATACCCGGCGACATGCGTAAACTGCAGCCCGCCCGCAACATCGCCGATGGCAAAAATCTTTTTGTTCGATGTTCTAAGACGCGCATCGACGTCTATACCCTTGGGCGAGTAACGGACCCCGGCCGCTTCCAGATCAAGGCTGTCCACATTGGCCCGGCGCCCGGTGGCGACAAGCAGGTGCGATCCGCTGATTTTTTCTTCACCACTATCTGTTTCAAGCACGACCGTCGCGCCTTCGGCAGATTTTTCAACCCGCGCGATCTTGATACCTTCGCGCAAAACGACACCGTCCTGATCCAGCGCCCGACGCACCACATCGACCAACTCCGGGTCGTCCTTTGGCATGACCGTGAACATTTCCAGGACCGTTACCATGCAACCGAGCTGGCGATGCGCCTGTGCAAGCTCGATGCCGATCGGCCCGCCGCCGATGACGATCAGGTGTTCGGGCAGCACATCGGTATAAAAAACCGTTTCATTCGTGTAATAAGGCACACTGTCCAGCCCGTCGATCGGCGGCACGAACGCCGACGATCCGGTGGCGATCACGAAACGCCTCGCTGAGATCCGCTTTCCACCCGCTTCGACGGTTCTTTCGTCGATGAAACGTCCGGCGGCTTCGATCACATTAACGCCAAGGCCGGTAAAGCGCTCCACGGAATCATTGGGCTCGATGGCGGCGATAACGCCATGCACGTGCTCAAACACGCGTTTAGCATCTATTTGCGGCGCGCCCGCATCGACGCCAAAGCGTCCGGCAGCGCGAATATGCTGCGCCGCGTGACCCGCCGCCAGCAACGCCTTGGACGGCACACAGCCGAAATTCAGGCAATCGCCGCCCATTTTATTCTTTTCGATCAGGACCGTGTCGGCACCCATCTGCTGCGCACCCGCCGCGACGGAAAGGCCGCCAGACCCGGCGCCGATAACACAGATATCGGTCTTGATATGCCCGCTCATCCCTGATCCCCCTCAGGTGCGCCGGCGGCCTTGCCGCCTTTGATACGCTTGTAGAATACCGGCACCAGAGACAAGGCCGCCAGCCCCAGAATCGGCAGCAGCACCTCTGGTGTGAAAATAATCCCGAGGTCGGGCGTGCCGCCCTTCTCAAAAACGCTGCCGAGACCGCTCCCGACACTGACATAAACAATCGATCCCGGTATGATCCCGAAAAGCGTGCCAATCACATAGATCCTGAGCGGCACACCCAGAAACGCCGGCACCAGATTAACCAGCCAGAAAGGAAACAGTGGCACAAGCCTGAGTACAAACATGTAACTCAAGGCATTCTCATTAAAGCCCGCCTCCATTTTTTTGATTGCATTGCCGGTCTTTGCCCGAAGCATGTCGGCGAGGGCATAACGGGCAATCAGAAAAATCGCCGTCGCACCCAGCGTTGCGCCGATGATCACATATATCCCGCCAACAACGGTGCCAAACACAAAACCGCCCGCAAGCGTCGCCCAGACTGCGCCGGGCACGGAAAGTGCCACCATCACGCAATATCCGGCAATAAACAGTACAGCCGCCAGGATACGATTGTTGGCCGTCCAACCGAGTAGAAACTCCCGGTGCTCCTGCAATGCCTGAAAAGACAGGAACCGGTCCAGGTCGAAAATAAAGACAGCCGCCATCCCCGCCACGACGATAGCCAGCGGGACCAGACGTTTCACGGCAGAACCCGGTGCGCCCAGCTTTTGCGTTTCAGGCTCTGTTTCCTGACCGCGCACACTCATTTGCATGTCCCTGTTCCTGGATAAACTGCTTCCCCGCCACCAGCCAGCCAGATGATTACAGGCGGCAAAGAAACGGCATTTTCTCCTCGCGCCCAAAGGCGGCGATGCAGCTGCATTCTCGCAATTGTGCCGCCAAGAGCAACCAACGTTCCATCAACATCGGGTCAAGTTCGCGTGAACGGCCGCCAAATGCGGATGCCCACCGAATCCGCACAGGGAAAATACTTTGGTTAATCGTGCGAAAACAGCATTGTCATCGTTGACTTGCCTGCGCCAAGACCGTATACAGCGGGCGATTTTGCAAGGAGAAGTTCCGTGAAACGCACGTATCAGCCAAGCAAGCTTATTCGCAAGCGCCGTCACGGCTTCCGTCACCGTATGGCGACGGTTGGTGGTCGCCGCGTGCTTGCAAACCGCCGTACCAAGGGCCGTAAGCGCCTGTCCGCTTAAGGGCGGGCGGTCGTTCCGCGTCCGCATGTCCCTGACCTCCACACAGCCCGGTCATGCGCGCCTGAAAAAAAGGCGTGAATTTCTTGCTGTTGCCGGAGCCAAGCGCAAATGGGCAACGCCTGGTATGGTAGTGCAGGTCCGCAAGCGTCCAGCCGGTGAAGCTGGAAAAGATCTGGTTCGCGTCGGCTATACAACCAGCCGCAAGGTGGGGAACGCCGTGGTGCGAAACCGTGCCCGCCGCCGTCTGCGCGCCTGCGTCGATGCGGTACTGCCAGGTCAGGTAAAGCCGGGCCTGGATATCGTGATTATCGGCCGCGCTGCCACCCCGGCACGCCCGTTCGAGGACCTGAAGGACGATTTTTTGAAAAGCCTGAAGAAACTCGATGCCTGCATTGCCGCTTCCGAGCGAGGCGCCTGAGATGCCTGAACGTGTTGCCGAAAGACTTGTCCGTGCACCTCTGCATGCGCTCGTTATGCTATACCGCTACGGAATTTCCCCTTTCATGCCCGGCAGCTGCCGGTTTCACCCCAGTTGCTCATGCTATGCCGAAGAGGCTCTGCATGAACATGGCGCATGGCGCGGAAGTTTTCTTGCCGTAAAACGAATCTTACGTTGTCACCCATGGGGGGGTTCGGGATACGATCCCGTCCCCGCCGCCGACCCGGTCGACCTGGCAGACCGAAAAGGGAGCCCTGAACACCCATGAACGACCAAAAGAACATGATCCTGGCCATCGCCTTATCGGTTGCCATTCTGGTGCTGTTCGAGACTTTCTTTAACACCAGTTCGGTGCCGCCGCAGCAGACCGCTGAGCAGCAGGCGGCGCAAAGCGCCCCCACTCAGGGTGGCGTGCCGGCCGGCCCCTCAAACGACGCCCTGCCGCAAGCGCCCGCCATCCCCGGGACGGCGCCCATCGCAAGTACCCAGGTCCTTGTTGAACAAAGCCGCAAGGCAGCCCTTGAGAATGTCCAGCGTGTCGATATCGATGCTCCCCGGCTGCATGGCTCGATCTCGCTCAAGGGCGGCCTGATCGACGATCTGACGATGATCGATTATCGCACGACCATCGACCGCGAGAGCCCGGAAATCGTTCTGCTGTCGCCGCGCGGTTCGGTTGAGGCCTATTATGTCGGCTATGGCTGGACCGGCGCCGAAGGGCAGCCGATGCCGGATCTCGACACCATGTGGACGGCCGATGCCGACACTCTGAGCACGGGCAACCCGGTCACCCTGAGTTGGGACAACGGTAAGGGCCTTGTCTTCAAGCGTAAGATCAGCATCGACGAAAACTATATGTTCTCGATCGAGCAAAGTATCGAAAACAACACTTCGCAAGCATTGACTCTCTATCCCTATGGGCTGCTCAGCCGTTACGGCACGCCAAAAACAACCGGTTTCTACATTCTTCATGAAGGCCTGCTCGGCGTCGTTGACGGTGCGTTAAAAGAAATCGACTACGATGATCTCAAGGATGAGCCCGCCGGTATCTCTGCCGAGACCACAGGTGGCTGGATCGGCATTACCGACAAATACTGGCTGACAACCTTGATCCCCAATCAGAAGGACAAGGTCCAGACACGCTTCCTGCACCGCAAGGAAGGTGTCGTCGATATATATCAATCGGACTACCTGGGTGCCGCCGTGGTCGTTCCTGCAGGTGGCAACGCCGCCAGTCAGTCTAATATGTTCGCCGGCGCCAAGGAAGTTACCCTTCTCGATAATTATGCCGAACGCTACAACATCATCAATTTTGACCTGGCCATCGATTTCGGCTGGTTCTACTTTCTGACCAAACCGATCTTCCTGGCGTTGCTGTGGATTCACGGCATTGTCGGCAACCTGGGAATTTCTATCCTGCTGCTGACCGTCGTCATCAAGGTGCTGTTCTTCCCGCTTGCCAACAAATCGTATGTATCGATGAGCAAGATGAAGAAACTGCAGCCGCAGATGGTCAAGTTGCGTGAGCGGTTTGCCGAAGACAAGGTCAAGCTGAACCAGGAAATGATGGGGCTGTACAAGCGTGAAAAGGTCAATCCGGCTTCCGGCTGTTTGCCGATTTTGCTGCAGATTCCGGTCTTCTTCGCACTCTACAAGGTGCTGTTCGTCACCATCGAAATGCGCCATGCGCCATTCTTCGGCTGGGTGCACGATCTTTCGGCACCCGATCCGACCAATCTTTTCACCCTGTTCGATTTGATTCAGTGGTCCCCCCCCGACTTCATGCATCTCGGCGTATGGCCATTGATCATGGGGGCATCGATGTTCATTCAGCAGCGCCTGAACCCGCAGCCGGCGGACCCGATCCAGGCCAAGATTTTCCTGTTCATGCCGCTGTTCTTCATGTTCCTACTGGCGAAATTCCCGGCCGGGCTGGTTATTTACTGGGCATGGAACAATACCCTGTCGATCATTCAGCAGTGGATTATCATGCGACGCATGGGTATTAACGCAAAGGATGCCCTGAACTGATTTCATCTGATCAGGGTAGATCACACCCGGGACCGGAGGGGACCGACATGAGCCCCCGCAGCTACGAACCATCCGAGATCGAAGCCGGCAGACTGCTGTTCGCCGGCGAGGTTTCGTTTGTGCTTGGCGCCAAGGAAATGTCTCAAATTCCAACCGGCAATGTTCCGGAAATCGCTTTTGCCGGACGCTCCAATGTCGGCAAATCCAGCCTTCTGAACGCACTCATCGGGCACAAGAAAATGGCCCGCACTTCAAACACCCCGGGCCGCACCCGGGAAGTCAATTTCTTCGATGTCAGCGGCCATCTTATGCTCGCCGATTTGCCCGGCTACGGATATGCCCGGGCAGCGAAGTCGGAAATCGACGGCTGGACTCGGCTGATCGAGGATTACCTACGAGGCCGCGTGCAATTGCGCCGTTGCTGTCTGTTGATCGATGCCAGACACGGGCTCAAGGACAGTGACCGTACGGCCATGAAAATGATGGATCAGGCGGCGCAGAACTATCAGATCGTGCTGACCAAATGCGACAAGGTAAAACCGGGTCCGCTGGGCCGTCTTGTCGAGGCGACATCTGCAGAACTGGCCAAGCATGGCGCGGCGCATCCGGACATTATGCGTACCAGTTCACGCGAAAACGCCGGCATCCCCGAATTGCGTGCTGAGCTGGCGAGCCTTGCCGAGTAACGGTGCTTGGACTATGCAAAGAGTTCACGTTTCTTAAAACTTGAGTTGGTTTCCCGTCATGAGCAAAACACACGACGAAAATCGCGAAAATAACCTCGCCAAAGCTTCCGTTCTCTCCGAGGCACTTCCGTATATGCGGCGCTTTAGCGGACGTACCGTCGTGGTTAAGTTCGGTGGCAATGCCATGGGTGATCAACAGTTGTTCGACCTGTTTGCACGCGACATGGTTTTGCTGCGCCAAGTCGGCATCCGCCCCATTGTCGTACATGGCGGCGGCCCGCAGATCGGCGCCATGCTTGAAAAGCTGCAGATCAAATCTGAATTCGTCGACGGGCTACGCGTCACCGATCAGGCAACCATCGACGTTGTCGAAATGGTTCTGTCCGGCTCGATCAACAAACAGATCGTCGCTGCCATCAACAATGCCGGCGGCACCGCGATCGGCCTGTCCGGCAAAGACGGCAATCTGATCCGTGCCGAGCGGCTGACCCGCACGAAGCGCGATCCGGACAGCAACATCGAGCGTGTGATTGATCTTGGGCTGGTCGGTCAACCAAAGTTAATTTCGCCTTTCGTACTGGAATCCTTCGAAGGCAGCGATATTATTCCGGTGATCGCCCCCATCGGCATCGGCCCCGACGGCGAGACGCTGAACATCAACGCTGATACCGCTGCCGGTGCCATTGCCGCGGCGACGCAGGCATCTCGCATGTACATGCTGACCGATGTCGCAGGCGTACTCGATCAGGATAAGAACCTTATTTCCGAACTCAAGGTCTCCGAAGCACGGGAGGCCATTGAAAACGGCGTTATCACGGGAGGCATGATCCCAAAGATCGAAACCTGCATCGAAGCCATACAGGGTGGCGTCGACGGCGCGGCGATCATCGACGGTCGTGTTGCGCACACGGTATTGGTTGAATTGTTCACAGCCGGTGGCGCCGGCACACTGATCTCGCGCGGATAACCGTTATACTTTGCGAAGCAATTCCAGTTGCCAGGCCATATCCTTGTCTGTCATTGGATAGTTGCCGCCATCTTCGCGCAAGACATCCTCAGCCTTCACCTGGCCAAGTTTCTCCTGAACGATTTCTGCCGTCTTGGCGCTGAGGCCTGCGCCCCAGGATAAAGCCACGCATCCCTTGACGTTATGCGTAGCCTCGAGCCGCCTGACCGAACGGTACGGTACATCCGCCATTACAGACAGAATGGCCTTGGCAAAATTCATATCGCCCTTTGTCAATTCCCGAACAAGGGCCGTCTCGTCCAAAGTTCCGGCAGCCCATTCGTGCGTAGCGCGATCAAAAATGCTAGCATCATCCGGCTGCATGCCGCCGGCGCCATACAGCTTTTTGCCGTCATCCTCGGGTAACAGGGCAATGCCGTCGCCTAGTCTCTTCAAGACAATGTCACGCACCGCTTTCGTCGCTTCTTTTGAGAGGTCCTTGCGTGCCTGCATTCGTCTCAAGACATCTTCCGCCACCACCTGGGCAATCTTCACAGCCGCTTTCGACGGTAACTTCGGGCGCATCGCAAGCGGCATTTGCCACAGATCGATTTTCCCGGCGTCATTGATTAAACGGTCCAGTGTCTCTTCACGGATTTGCGCGCTTGGATTGCCTAAGAGCATGGCAATGGCTTCGATATCCTCACTTTCGACAATAGCGTCACTGACATTGCCGGATACGCCGCTGCGTAAAGATACTGCCGAAACCGTGCCAGGCGAGGGTTTCGCCAGAATAATTTCAATCAGGTCTTCATCATTCAGGACCGGAGACGATCTCAGCACCGGCGCCGCAACCACCGTTTCGACATCCCAAGCCAGGCGGCGGATGACATCGGCGGGGGCATCCGCGACTTCGCGTAATGCTTCGGACAATATCTGTCTGACCCTGACGGTCTGGTCCTTTGCCAGCAACTGCATCGCCTCGTGGGCCAGTTCCTCCAGCCGCTTATTGTCATGTGCATCGCCGGAAGCCATCCCCGCTACTTTTTCGGCTAATACGGCACGCACACTCTCTTCATCGTCACGCGCCAACAGGATATCCGCATGCATAGGCGCCGAGGGATTTGCGGCAATCGCCCGGCGGACGGAAGGCTGCTTGTCGCTTGCCAGATAGTAAAGCAGTTCAGGCGCAATATCGTCACGACCAGCGAGCGTCTCGCGTGCCTCATCATCGCCATCATGGGCGACCGATTTTGCATCTTCATAAGATAGGGTCATAAATCGTCAGCGCTTTGAAAATTCAAGGTGCCTGTTCCGAATACAGCCCTGTTTCGGCCATAGCAATAATGGTCCGCCGAAACCGTGAAATAATCCGCTGAAGATTTACGGGAATATCGTGGAGATCAGCCGGATTCAGGCACGTTCGGCCATATTCGAGAAAAATTCGATATTCCAGTCAATATCCTCATCGGACATCGGGAAAGTTAAATCGTCCTCGGGTTCGATAATATGAGATGGTGCAATCCGCCCCATTTGCTGTTGTACCATCACGATGATTGAAGCAGGCATTTTCGCTTTGCCAATCAACGCAACAATTCCTGCAGGATTTTTTTCTATGAAAATCTTGCGGGCAAGGGCCAGGTCGACGCCCGCCCTGACGATCAGGGCAGCAAAAACGAATGCATGATCGCCTGCCTGAAGCGCCTTCACAACAACCTTGTCTTGCAGTTTTCCTGCGCCATGCAGACGCTGGGCAGTGTCCAAAGGCGGATCGACCTTAAGAAAATCAAATCCGGCAGCGAGGGTTTTCTTGTCTTGCTCAGCATCTCCACCCAGACGATCACGCACGATGTCACTGACGGCAGCCATGGTTGATTCGTCCAGGTCAGTTCGTTTTGACAGTTCAAGCAGCAGATTCTCGGCAATAAAGCCTGCCATTCGCTGGGCGGCTCCTTCGGGAAGGTGTTTGCGTGCAACCAAAGGCGGTTGCCAGAGTTCTTGCCTTTCAGACCTTTCAATCAAATCATCAAGCGCCTCTTCGCGTATTTGCGCCGAACCGTTATCCAACAGCTCGGCAATGCCTTCGATATCATCCGTTTCGATGATGGCGTCGGCCAAATTCTCGGAAACCGCGCCACGGCGAGCAATAGCAGCGACACCGCCCGGCGCGGGGCCACTTTCGATGATCTCAATCAGATCCGCATCCGTCAGGACCGGTGAATATTCAAGAACCGGTGCGGAAACCTCGATTTCGATGTCATTTGCAAGCGTTCGAATAATGTCGGTCGGCGCATCGACGACATCCTTCAACGCCTGCGACAGGATCGCTCTGACCTTGGTAATCTGGTCGCTCGCAAGCATCTCCAGAGCCTGGTAGGTCTGTTCCTGGACCTTCTCTGACGCCTCTTGGCTGAGATCCGGGGCGACCTGAGCTATTTTACGGGCCAACCCCCCTCGAACATCCTCATCCTCATCCTGAGCCAGCAGCATGTCGGTTTGGCGGGGAGCCGATTCGTTAACAGCAACGGCCCTGCGTACATATACGGACTTATCTTCAGCTAAATAGTACAGCAGTTCGGGGGACAGGTCGGCACGTTCCGCCAGCGCGGCGCGCACGGCAGGGTCGTCACTACGTGCGAGCTCCTTGGCCCGTTCGTAGGTAATAGTGCCCTCACCGAGAATCCCGGTCATCCCACACATTCCCAATCAACAGTGACGTTTATATCACCGCCGTGAGTTATCTACTCAGGCAATTCAAGCGGCGTCCCTGGCGGCGGCGCCATCTCGAAGCCCCCCTTGCTTCTTTTTTTAACGGAATACATTGCTGCGTCGGAGCGCGCAAGGAGGTCATCAAGCGATTCTCCCGACGCCGGATCGAAAAAGGCAACGCCAATGGAAATCCCAAGCGGATGATCCTCGTCCCCCGACATCGAAACCATCTGTTTGCTGGTCTGAATCAACTGGCCGGCACGCTTTTCGCTCGTTTCCTCGTCGATGCCGTCCAGCCACATCCCGAACTCGTCACCGCCTAGTCTGGCGACCAGATCGCCGGGGCGCGAAAAATTGATCAACATGTCGCGCAGGAAAAGAATGGCATCGTCTCCCGCCTGGTGGCCGTGCACATCGTTGACGCGTTTGAAGTTATCCATATCGACATAAAACATCGATGCCGTTTGCCCGCTCCGTGCCAGACGCGCGATGCGGCGCGGCAGTTCTTCATCGTAAAATGCCCGGCGGTTCAACAGCCCTGTCATGCCATCCGTTCTGGACAATTTGACGATCCGTTCATGATTGGCGATTTGCTCACTGGCAATGCCAAGTTGGTTAGCAACATCGGTCAGCATCAGCCGGTGATCGTCATCCCATGCCCCTGCCTTTTTTGGCTTCCACATGGCTAGGGCACCATTGACATCGCCGCGATATTGCGTGGTCGCCAGCAATGCCGCCCAGTTGGCGGTATCAACGGCGATGACCTCGCCGGCCTTGAGCCCTGCAATCTTCTGACTTAACTCTTCCACGCCTTCGACGTTGCCGTATTCAGCCGCGACAGAGAAAGCTTCGCGCTCGACATCTTCGCGAAAGATGCGCGATCCAGCCGCGCCGAGCGCCCTTGCCGAGGCTGTTGCCGCCGCCATCAACATATCGTGTGGCTCGATTTCGTCGCGAATCTGCGAAACAATATAGTTCAGTAATTGCTCGCGATGACGTGCACGCGCCAGGGCTGCCTCGCTCTCGCGCTCTTCGGTTACATCGCGGCAATTGCCGCGGCAGCCAATCCATGTTTCGCTGTCGTCGTCGTTCTTAACCAGGGGCAGGGCAGAAACAACGACACATGCCGTCGATCCATCCTTGTTGATCATCCACATTTCCACGTTTTCAAGTTTGCGCGTCGTGGTAAAGGGAAACGGCGTGTATTCATCTGCATCAATAACGAACCCGCGGGCTTCATGTCCGACCAACTCGTCGGGCTTGTAGCCAAGAGCGCCTTGCGGCGAGACAAAGATAAGCTTGCCCTGGGCGTCTACCTCCCATGAGAAGTCGCTGGAAATCTCGACGAGGTCCTTATAGCGCTGGCGGGATTCTACCAGTGTCGTGCGCAGGTTGCGCTCCATGGTCAGATCGCGGGCCAGAAGCAGTGTCTTATCAACCGTGCCGTCCGCTTTCAGTATCGGCACGGCAGTGACGTCGAGCACCAGTTCGCCACGGCTGGTGGCGATGGCAAGTGTCGCATTGGCAATACTGGCGCTTTCCAGTGCTGTGGCGACCAGCGTTTCAATATCGGCAACAGCCCCGCCGGCAAGAGCTTTCTCAAGCCCTGTACCTTTGGCATTGGCAAGCAATGTCTTTCCGGCGCCATCAAGCAAAAGCGCAGGCCCCGGATATCCGGCGACAAGCTTAACGTCGCTGTCACTCGCCCGGGCTGCTTCAGCCGGAGCAGATGCCTCATTGGCCATCAATTTGCCCGATCAATGTTGTCTCCCTGTGTTCATACTAGAAGATGCTTTGCAATGGTGCCAACCCGCGATTTTCCAAGGTTTTCTTTTCCGTCTTGCCTCTCGTACACCGCCAACGTTAAGTAAACCTGTCATGAAAACAGACAATAACACCGCTGATCCCGAAAACACCCCGAATACCGTCCGCTTGCAGCCCGATGAGCTGTTGGCCGCAAGTGTATGGGTGTTTGACCTCGACAATACCCTGTACCCGGCATCTTCGCGCCTTTTCGATCAGGTCGACTGGAACATGACAGACTTCGTCAGCAGTCTCCTGGGGCTGCCGAAGGATGAAGCACGCTTGCTGCAAAAACAGTATTTCCACGAATTCGGCACCACCATGCGGGGTTTGATGACGCGCCATGACGTCGACCCGAATGTTTTTCTGGAATATGTCCATAACATCGATCTGGCGCCGATTTCCGCCGATCCGGCTCTGATAGAGGCCCTCGAAAAGCTTCCCGGCCGCAAGGTGATCTTTACCAACGGCTCGACCGCGCACGCCGAGAACATCACCCGCCACATCGGCATCGCCCATCATTTTGAGGGCTGTTTCGACATCATCGATGCTGGATATGTGCCGAAACCGGCCCCCGATACCTATGATGCTTTCTGCCGGCGCTTCGATATCGATCCCACCGAAGCCGTCATGGTCGAGGACATGGCGAAGAATCTCGTCCCGGCTGCGGGCCTCGGCATGACCACCGTATGGCTGGACACCGGCGTCGGCTGGTCGCGCGAGACGTCCGATGACGGGCATGTGCACCACAGGATCGATGATCTTGCGGATTGGCTGACAGGAATCACACAATAACTGCTCTGAGTTGACACCCCCAGCACTTGGCGGCACATTCCGGGCGCAACAATAGCGCCTTCGCGGCCATACTGACGACAGAGGAACATCATGGATACCAGCCAGCTTGAACAGATTATCGACGCAGCATGGGAAGACCGCGCCAACGTCTCGCTGACCACCAAGGGGGAAGTGCGCGAGTCCGTTGAGACCGCGTTGAAACTGCTTGATGGAGGCGAAAAACGGGTCGCCGAGAAAATCGACGGCGAATGGGTCGTCAATCAGTGGCTCAAGAAAGCCGTTTTACTGTCGTTCCGCCTCAATGACATGAAACCGATCCCCGGCGGACCAGGCGGTGCGCATTGGTGGGACAAGGTCCCGTCGAAGTTTGAAAACATGGGCGAAAACGCATTTCGCGCCGCTGGCTTTCGCGCCGTGCCGGGGGCCATCGTTCGTCACAGTGCATTCATCGACAAGGACGTCGTGCTGATGCCGAGTTTTGTCAATCTGGGCGCCTACGTCGGCGAAGGCACAATGGTCGACACATGGGCCACTGTCGGTTCGTGCGCGCAGGTCGGCAAAGGCGTGCACCTGTCGGGTGGTGTCGGGCTGGGCGGCGTTCTTGAGCCCCTGCAGGCGGGTCCCGTAATTATTGAGGACAACTGCTTCATCGGCGCGCGATCCGAAGTCGTCGAAGGCGTCATCGTCGGTGAAGGTTCGGTGCTTTCCATGGGGGTGTTCATCACCTCGACAACCAAGATCATCGACCGCAACACCGGCGAAATTTTCCTCGGCAAGGTCCCGCCTTATTCCGTCGTCGTTCCCGGCGCCATGCCCGGTAAACCACTGCCGGACGGCACACCCGGCCCATCATTGGCCTGTGCGGTGATCGTTAAACGCGTCGATGCACAGACCCGCTCCAAGACATCGATCAATGAACTCCTCAGAACCTGACGCGCTCTGCGTATCAGAGACGCTGATCAGACACGCCAGCGTAACCCCGGAAGACGCCGGCGCGCTGGATGAACTGATCGCGTTCCTGACACCACTCGGTTTCGAATGTCACGATCTGACGTTCGATGACCCGGCCGGGGAGCCGACACGTAACGTTTATGCGCGTCTCGGCAGCGAAGGCCCGAATTTTTGCTGGGCTGGGCATACCGACGTGGTGCCGCCCGGCGACCTCAGCGACTGGACATCTGAGCCTTTCAGCCCTGAAATCCGCAATGGCCGCCTGTATGGCCGGGGTGCGGCCGACATGAAATGTGCCGTTGCCTGCATGATGACGGCAACTCGTAATTTTCTTCGACATAACGAGGGGAATTTCAAAGGCTCGATCAGCTTCCTGATCACCGGCGACGAAGAAGGCGATGCCACCAACGGCACCAAGAAGGTGCTCGACTGGCTCAAGACGCGCGGCGAAACCATCGATGCCTGCCTTGTCGGTGAGCCGACCAACCCAGAAGCCATTACCGATATGGTCAAGATCGGCCGGCGCGGCTCCATGAATGTGTGGATTGACGTCGAAGGCGTGCAGGGGCATTCGGCGTATCCGCACCTGGCCGACAATCCGATCCACAAACTTTTAAATCTACTTACGTCCCTGACGAATGTGCCGCTCGACGAAGGCTCGGATCACTTCCAGCCAAGCACCTTGCAGGTAACAACCGTCGACGTCGGCAACGCCGCCACCAATGTCATCCCGGCCCGTGCTTCGGCCCGCGTCAACATCCGCTTCAATGATCTGCACACCTCGGACAGCGTCGAAAAGCTTCTGCGTGGACGGCTCGATCAGGCCGGTGGCGGTTATGAAATGCGCGTCAGAGTTTCCGGCGAGAGCTTCCTGACACCACCCGGGGCTCTTTCTGCTACCGTCAGCGGCGCCATAGAGGCCGTTACCGGAAAGACACCGGAACTGAGCACCACGGGCGGCACGTCGGATGCGCGTTTCATCAAGGATCATTGCGCCGTGGTAGAATATGGTCTGATCAATCAGACCGCGCACAAGGTCGACGAAAACGCCCGTGTCGAAGACATCCACGCGTTGTCGGAGATTTATACTCGCATTCTCGACGACTACTTCAGCCAATCCCGCTGATGCCGCGCCTTTCATGGTGAGCCCGTTATGATAACCTTGGCCGAGATTCACCGCGCCCTTTACGGCGCTGCACTTCTCGCCAGATTCGATCGTGGCGGACTTAACGCTTTCGGCGATGGCGGCGAAGACGCCGCGCGCTCGTTTTTTGCCATGGCAATCGTGGCGCCGATGTATCTGGTGTGGTTTGTGCTGTATGGCCAGCCGCACCCTGAAGGCACGCCTTTTATTTCTGCCTTCATCTTTGAGTGTCTCGCCTATGCCATCGGTTGGCTTATCTTTCCTTTGGTCTTGTGGCATCTGAGCCAGGCGTTGGATTGCCGCAAGCAGTTCTTCCATTTCCTCGCTGCCTATAACTGGGCAGCGGTTATACAGAATGCCCTATTCATGAGCATGGACCTGGCATTTTGGTTGATCGGCGCACCGGACGGCGCGCGCGGATTTTTTGGCCTGATCCTGCTGGTCTACATTCTGCTGTACAGCTGGTTCATAGCCAAACACGGACTCGGGCTCGCCACCGGCCCGGCGGCGACAGTCGTCGCCCTGGATATGATCATCTCAATGTTTTGGGAGCTGGTTACGGACGGTATGATCATCGCCCGCTAGATATCGAAGCCACCGCCCAGCATGTCATAAACCGGTTTGAAGAGTTCCTGCCAGTCGAAGGTAGCATAAATCGCGCCGACACCGATCAATCCCATCAGGATCGGCGAGCCGAGAATACCCCCAACCGTCAGCAATAAACCGGCGAAGCCCCAGCTACCCTGGCCGCGAAACAGGGCGATCACCGAAAAAATCAACCCAATAGGGGTAAACAGGATTGCCGGACCGAAAATACCGAGCAATCCGAACCCCACCGCCATGTAACCGGACACAGGCGTTTTCGCCGCGACGGATGGCGCAGCTGTTTGTTTTGTATTGTCCTGAGTGGACAGCGAAAGCGGTATTTTGTTCATTGCTTATCCTAACACAGTGCGACCGCCGGAACACCCTGTTCAGGGGGCATCGCCATACCGGACGCGGGTCAGATACAGACCGTCCGGCGGCGCCGTCGGACCGCCTGCGGACCTGTCCTTCGCCGAAAGTGCCCGCGCAACGTCGCGGTGCCGCCATTTGCCGACACCGACAAGCTGCAAGGTCCCCGTTATATTACGCACCTGATGGTGCAGGAACGAGCGCGCCTCGGCGACGATATGCACTTCTTCGCCAACTCTGGAAACGTTCAGCACATCAAGGGTCTTTTCCGGCGACTTCGCCTGACATTCCGATGCCCTGAATGTGGTGAAATCATGGTGCCCGAGTAAAAGCTGCGCCGCTTCATGCATGGCGCCTGCATCCAACGGCACCGGGTTCCACCACACCCGACCATGATCCAGCGCCGGCCCAGCGCGGCGATTGAGTATCCGGTAGAGATAGCAGCGGCCCGTCGCGGAAAACCGGGCATGAAAGTCATTATCAACCGTCTCGGCCGACAGCACGCTGATCGGGTGCGGCCGGACATGATGGTTGAGCGCATCGCGTACCGTATCGGCAGAAAATTCCTTGGAAATATCAACATGAGCCACCTGGCCCAGGGCATGGACACCGGAATCGGTCCGCCCGGCCCCTTGCACCACGGCTTCTTCACCACAGAGCTTGAAAACGGCGGTTTCCAGCACTTCTTGAACCGCCAGACCGTTGTCCTGACGTTGCCAGCCATGGAAAGGCCCGCCATTGTACTCGACCGTCAGCTTATAGCGGCTCATAAGCCGTTCCGACGATTGGTGCATTTATGATTTGCAGCATGCACAATGTGGACTCCATATTCATGCGTTTTAGTGTCAAAGTTATTTCTGTTACTGTCACACAAAAGTCAAATACCCGGGGTGGATGAATGAGCGGGGACGAGGCAGAGTCCATATTGATCAAGAATGAGCGGGATGCCATGCATATCCTACCGCTTGAGATTCTGCCCTTGCAGACACCGGGCCTGAAACGTGCGCGCATGATCAAGAACGCGCAGTTGGACAGTGTCATCGAATTGTTCAAGGACGCCAGTGCCGGCAGCGGCCAGCTCGATGTTCGCGATCTGCCGAATGAATTCGATTGGGACGATGCCAATAATCATCCAGATATGATCATCCTGCGCAAGGCTGCCGCCCTGCCCAGCTATGACGTCTTTTCGCTTAGGGTCGCGTTGCGCCAGGTCGGCATCAAGGTAAACGATGAAGAGGCGCTCAAGCTCTCGCCTGAAATGAACAAGGAACTGACCGCCTATATGACCGATTTCACGCGTCCCCTGATCGTGCAGATTTACGGCAAGGACGACGGCATGAAGATCGAAACGTTCGAGGATGTCATCGCCCTGTTCCGCGATCCGGATGTCAAAACGGCATTGGAAAAGCTCAAGATGATGGCCGAAAAACTGGGCATCAAACCGGAAGAAGTCCCTGCATTCATCGAGGATTACGGCGATATCTTTTTATCGCTGTCATATTACCGGCGCTGCCTTGATTCCGTCTCGCCGATTATCGAGGACTTCCTCGATTCCATGCCTGAACTGCGCAAAAACTACAGCCTGCAACACGATCAAAGTTTGCAGAAAACCGTCAATATGATGGATAGCCGGATTTCCAAACTGACGGCCCAGGTCCGCAAGAGATTTCAGGAATTCGAAAACGGCACAAAAAACATGTGGGACGACATATCGGCTGAAAAGTTCCGCAAGCTGCAGGCCGTCATCAAAAGCCATCATCGCACGCTCGGGGGCACGTTGTGCTCACTCAGCGTCAAGATGGACGCATGGCACCAACTGTTCCCGAGACGCACTTCCGGCGGCCCGCAAAAGCGGGCCGAATTCATCATGCTTCATATGCGTCAGGGTATGGACAAGATGCGCAGCCTGGAAGAAAACCCGAAAATTCTCGAAAAACTTTAATCGAGGCGGCTACCCGCGCCTATCGGATAGCCACGCAGAAACGCCTGCACATCCGTCATCGATTTGCCCGGACGCTGCACTTTCAACGGCCTGAGCGCCCCATCGCCGCAAGCGATCGTCAATTCCCCGTCCAGAACGCTTCCAGGGTCCCCTGAAGCCCCTGGCACGGTTTCGGCGGCGGCTACCTTAATACGCTCGCCAGCGTACTCGAACCAGGTACCGGGCCACGGATTCAACGCCCGTATCGTCCGCTCCAGCTCTGCTGCGGGTTTACTGAAATCGAGACGCCCCTCTCCCCGCTCCAGCTTGTGCGCATAGGTGATGCCGTTTTCCGGCTGCGGCACCGGCTGGATATCACCGGCGGCATATCCGTCCAGGGTGCGGACCAGCAGTTCAGCCCCCATATCCGCCAGCCGATCGTGCAAGCTGCTTGCCGTTTCGCGCGCGGCAATCGGCGTTCTGGCTTCGGCCAATACAGCACCGGTATCCAGACCCACATCCATTTTCATGATGCCGACACCGGTTTCCGTATCTCCCGCGATCAGGGCACGCTGGATCGGCGCTGCACCGCGCCAGCGCGGCAACAACGAAGCATGCACGTTGATGCACCCCAAACGGGGCGCTTCGAGGATTTCAGCAGGCAGGATCAGTCCATAGGCGACGACAACGGCGCAATCGAGATCCAGATCACGGAACACCGCCTGCTCGCCAGGATCGCGGAGCGTTCCCGGCGTTCTCACCTGCAGCCCCAGTCGGATGGCTTCGGCATGCACTGGACACGGGGTTTCCCTGTGCCCGCGTCCGGCAGGTTTGGGCGGTTGAGCATAAACGCAGACCACCTCGTGACCGGCTTCGATCAGGGCATGAAGCGATGGCAGGGAAAAATCCGGGCTGCCCATAAAGGCCAGCCTGAGAGGCCTTTCCGTCTTCACGCGTTTGCGGAGGCGAGCTTTTTCGCCTTTTGCAGTTTACGCAGGATCATATTGCGTTTCAGCGACGAGACATGATCGACAAACAGGACACCGTCCAGATGATCGATTTCGTGCTGAATACAGGTCGCCATGATTCCGTCGGCCATAATTTCGCGGATTTCATTCTCCCGGTCGAGATAGCGCACCTTGACCCAGTCAGGGCGCTCGACCTCCGCATAATGTTCGGGCAGCGACAGGCAGCCTTCTTCATGGATGCGGTCATCATCGGCGATTTCGATAATCTGCGGATTGGCCAGCGCCATCGGTTTCGGGTCCTCGTTTTCGCGCGTCACATCGACGACAATCACGCGGCGGCTGTCGCCGACCTGCGGTGCGGCCAGACCGATACCATGCGCGGCGTACATGGTTTCGATCATGTCGTCCATAAGCTTGCGCACGTCGTCGTCAACGGCATCAACCGGCTTCGCCTTGATTTTCAGACGGGGGTCCGGTGCAACAATGATAGGCATAACGGCCATGAGGCGTCCCGTTTTCGTGAATTCCTTGCTTGGAAATATGATCTTGGCATCGGATCGTCAAGAAACGACACTTCGGCGGGATAAAAACATGGGGAACTCATCATGATGTGGCAGGGCCTGATCGGCATCGTCGCCTTTCCCTTGATCGCCTGGTTATTGAGCGAAAACAGGCAGCGCGCCGAGGTGCGCGCCGTTGTCATCGGTCTCGGCATACAGATTGCGCTTGCCGCGTTTTTGCTCGGGATTCCCGCAGCCAAAGATGCATTTCTGGCCCTGAACGGCATCGTCATCGCACTGATGGATGCCACCCGTGCCGGGACATCGTTCGTCTTCGGCTACATCGGCGGCGATACCCTGCCGTTCGCGACCACCGGCAGCGGCACCGCCTTTAACCTCGCTTTTCAGGCACTGCCGCTGATTCTCGTGGTCAGCGCACTTTCCGCACTTTTGTTTCACTGGCGCATCCTGCCGCTGATCGTCGAAGGTGCGGCATGGCTGCTTGGCCGTACATTCAAGATCGGCGGCGCGCTCGGCATCGGCGTTGCCGCCAATGTCTTCGTCGGCATGGTCGAAAGCCCGCTTCTGGTTCGCCCTTACCTCAAAAACCTCGGGCGCGGAGAGCTTTTTGTCCTGATGACCGCAGGCATGGCGACCGTCGCCGGCACGGTGATGGTGCTGTACGCCGGGATCATCGGCCCGGTGGTCCCCGGTGCGCTCGGCCATATTCTCGCCGCCTCGATTCTCAGCGCACCCGCCGCCATCACCATTGCGCAATTGATGGTGCCGCTGGGCAAGCCGACACCCGGCGAGATCGATATCCCCGACGACGGCAACGCCATGGCCGCGATTACACGCGGCACCATGGAAGGTGTCAGCCTGCTGATCAACGTCATCGCCATGTTGCTGGTTGCCGTGGCGCTGGTGGCGTTGGTCAATGCCGGACTAGGCCTTATCCCGGATGTCGTCGGCGAACCGCTAACATTGCAGCGCCTGCTCGGCTGGGTTATGGCGCCGGTCACCTTCGCCATGGGCGTGCCTTGGTCCGAAGCCGTACAAGCGGGCGGACTGCTCGGCGTCAAGACGGTGCTCAACGAATTTCTTGCCTATCTGCAACTGGCCGCGCTCCCCGAAGAGGCCATGTCCGCGCGCAGCAAACTCATCATGACCTATGCGCTCTGCGGTTTCGCCAACTTCGCCAGCCTCGGCATCATGATCGGCGGGCTGAGCACCATGTGTCCGGAACGCCGCGGCGAAATTATCCAACTGGGTGGGCGCACGATCGTATCGGGGACACTTGCAACTTGCCTGACAGGCGCCGTTGCAGGATTGTTTTTCTGAAGCTCAGCGCCTGACCCGGACCCGGTACGTAAGGTCCACTGTCGCCCCGGCCGGCACCGCGACCAGCCATTCTGCGGCCACGCCTTCGCGGGTGTGGCTCAGCGATTCCGAGAGGATTTCCCAATCACCGGGAATTTCTTCGACGACCTTGACGTTGGCCGGGTTCACACCGCCATTGCGCAGTTTCAGGGTAAAGGCGGTTTCCGTAATACGATCCGCAACACGACGGAAATCCGTCTGCCGGCGCTGGGCGGTTACATCGAATGCGGTGCCCAGGTCGAGCGCAATATCCCCTCCCGTTGTCGTATTGGCGATACTGTCCTCGCCGACAAACCGAAGTGTACCTTCGTCATCGCGCACATAAGCCCGCACCAACCCGCCGGGCAACGGCACACCAAGATGGCTTGCAGCGTCGTTGACGATCATGATCCGCTGGCGCACCGGTTGCGGATCGGCTTCACCACGTATGGCACCGAAAACCGGCGCGCCGCTTCTGAATTCAAGGACCCGCCTGGACACGACGCCATCGGATGCAAGCAGCCTGAGCTGTCGTGTTTCCTTATCTTTAAGTGTGACCGGCTCCGGCATTTTATACATGTGGAATGCGGAAAGGTCGCTTCTGGGTGCGTTAAACCCACCTGCATCCGCTGCCATCGCCGATTCGGCACGCATCAGAATTTTGCCGCGTGGCGGCGCGGTTTCGCGTGCCACATCACCGGCAACCAGCGACAACAGCGCGGAATCAAAATCGACCCCGGCATTATTCTGAACCTTCGCCCAGGCCGTCAGATCGAGGCTGTCGTGCGCCGGATTGAGCACCACCGTGTAAACCGCATTCCAGGAGATCCCGTTGGTCAGATAGGCCAGCCTGGCGGCAGCAGGCTTGTCGAGCGGCTTGGCAAGTTGCAGCGTCAACGCCGGAGCCGCGTGCAGGTCATCCGGGACATGATCAAAGACAAGGCGTCCCGGCGGATCGGTTTCGATCCTGTCGCCGATCTTTACCACCAGCCCGCCGGCAACGCTCAACACCTCTGCCTGCTCCACCGTTTCCGCCCCTGTCGCCGGGTTGGTCCGCACAAATCGCACGGTTTTACCAAGGGCGCGTTCCAAAAGTGTACGCCGTGTCAAAATACCCGAATCGAGAGCGATTTCGCGCACCTCACCCGCGCCGCTTAAGTCGATCCGCACGCTGTCGGCAATCATCATCGGCCCGACACGGTCCAGACGCACCGTCGTTCCGGCCCCACCCGGCAGTGTCCGCGCCTCATCAACGAGGGCGAGGCCGTTGGCATAAACCGTCAGTCTGAGCGCCGATTTCTGCGCATTCTGGGCCGCTATGGGCGTTGCTATAAGAAGCCCGGCGGAAACCAGTGTGGACAAGGACAGGGTGCGGATGAACATTTTAAAACCTCATATTCCAATCGTGCGTGGCCTCCTCGGACGCGAGCGATTGCGTCCGGGGGCTAGCTCATGCAAGCATTCGCAGAAGATTTTGACGAAAGAGAGGCAGCGTGCAAGTCGACCTGCAGACCCTGATGATTTTGGCCGCGCTCGGAATCGGGATCGTAGTGATTCTGATTGCCATCAATGCCGGCGGACGCGCACGCACAGAGCAGGCCGCCAGACTGCAGCAATTGAGTGATATCGCCCAGTCGCTGGCGCAGGCACAGACGAACCTGGCCGGCCGCATGGAGCAGGCCCAGTCCGACGCCAACCAGCGTCTCGATTCACTTTCAAAGCGGCTCGGCGACGGCTTGACGGAGCAAACGGAAAAAACCGGCCAGACACTGAAAGTGCTGCATGAACGCCTGGCCCTCATCGACAATGCCCAGAAGAACATCACCCAGTTGTCGCAACAGATGGTCAGTCTGCAGGATATCCTGTCCAACAAGCAGGCGCGCGGTGCTTTCGGTGAAATACAGTTGAACGATCTGGTGACTGCCGCCCTGCCGACATCGGCCTATGAGTTTCAGGTAACGCTGTCCAACGGCAAACGGGCGGATTGCTTGCTGAAACTTCCCAATCCACCTGGGTCGATCGCGATCGACAGCAAGTTTCCCCTGGAAAGTTATGAAACATTACGAAATGCAGAAAGCGACGCCGAGAAAGTTCAGGCGGGACGAGCATTTTCCGCAGCCGTGCTCAAACACGTGAAGGATATTTCCGAACGCTACATCCTGCCCGGCGAAACGTCGGAAAGCGCATTGATGTTCCTGCCCTCCGAAGCCGTCTATGCGGAACTGCACGCCAATTTCAGAAACGTCGTCGAGGAAGGTTTCCGAAGACGTGTCTGGATCGTCTCGCCGACAACGCTGATGGCGACCTTGAATACGGTACGTGCGATCCTCCGTGACGTGCATATGCGCGAACAAGCCGACGTCATCCAGGCCGAGGTACATAAATTGCTTGAAGACATGACACGACTCGACGACCGGGTCAGCAAGCTCAAAACACACTTTAACCAGGCGCAGAAGGATATCGGCGATATCGAGATTTCCAGTGGCAAGATCATGCGGCGCGGTGCCCGCATTGAGGATTTGCAGCTGGGCGACGGCGCTGAACCCGCAGAAAAAATGTTAACGCCGCCTGAGAATGTTCAAGGCGACAATGCTGCCGAGTAGAAGCAGAAATGCTATATAAATTACAGCGCTTTATGAGAAGCGTTATCGGCCCCGGGTAGGCACAATATTCCGCCGGGTTTTGATGGGGAAGGTCCTTCGTGGATACAAAAGAACTGAAGAAAATTCTTCATGACCACCAGCGATTCCATTCAGGGATCGAGGGAGGGAAGCGCGCCGATATCCGAATGAAGGATTTATCCGGCCTGAACCTCTCTAAAGGAAATCTGCGCGAGGCCATTTTCACGGGCTGTAATTTCTCCAATTGCAAATTCGTCGAGACCGACCTGCGCGGTGCCGATCTTTACGGATGTGATTTCACGGGCGCCGATCTAAGCAAAGCCAAACTTGATCGTGCCGACATGCGTGGCGCTCAGCTGAGCGGCGCCAATCTTGAACTGGCATCGATGATTGAGGTTGATCTGCGTTCCGGTCAAGTTGCCGAAGTCGTGTGGAAACTGCAGGGCGCGAATTTATCGCACGAAGAAAGGGGCCGGGCCGAGGATCTGAAGGAAAGGATTGGTGAAGCCGATTTGAAAGATGCCCAGATGACCAGCGCAGATCTCCAATCTGCAGACCTGCAAGCCGCAAATTTTGAAAATGCTAATCTCTCTAAGGCAAACTTAAGCGGCGCCAAGATGGGTGGCGCTTCGCTCAGGGGGGCCAACCTTTCCGAAACGAACCTCAGCGAGGCCGATCTCCAGTCCGCCTGCCTCGACAATGCGGATATGCGCGGCGCCGTTATGGATTCGACCAACATGTCGCATGCCAGCACGGAAAACGTCATCGTGCCGGAAACGCTCTCGCATCTGGATGATTCCATCCGCACACGCATGGTCAAACACCATAAGTGGATCAGAACCAACGGCAAGGATGGCCAGCCCGCCAACCTCGAGGGGGTCGATCTTTCCGGCAACAATCTGAGGGGCGTTAATCTCAGCGGCATGAGCATGAAATCAGCCAACCTCGAAGGGTGTAATTTTGGCGATACGATTTGCCTGTTCACGTTTTTCCAGGAATCAAAACTGAACAAGGCGAATTTTGCCAATGCGGATCTCGATGCCGCGAATTTTCACAACTGTGTTCTGAAAAACGCCGATTTTCGCGGCGCCAAAATGCGTCCGATCGAAATCCAAAGTGAGACAAAAGGCGGCGAAAAGAAACGCTGGCGCCCGAATCTGTCCGGCGCCATTCTCACCGATAGTAATTTTTCCGGCGCTTATATCAGCGGCGCCAATTTCCGGGGTGCCGAGATGCAGGGTATTAAAGCCGCAAAAGCCAAATTCATCGGCTGCAATTTCGACGACGGCATTGAAGAACAATTAAAGGGCTTGGGCGCAATCTTCAATGAAACGGAAGACAAGCCTGAAAAAAAGAAAAAGAATACCGAGGCCTAAACCGGTCTTCTATCCCTGAGTGCGGCGGAAATCGTGCCGTCATCCAGATAATCCAATTCGCCCCCCACCGGCACGCCGTGCGCAATACCCGAGACCTTTATGCCTTGTTCGTGCAGGCGGTCGGCAATGTAATGCGCCGTGGTTTGACCATCCACAGTGGCGCTGGTCGCGAGGATCACCTCGGCATCGGGATTATCCGCAACCCGGGCAATCAGCGTCGGGATATTCAAATCATCCGGACCGACCCCGTCCAGTGCGGACAATGTGCCGCCCAGCACGTGGTATTTGCCTTTGAAGCTGGCGGTGCGTTCCAATGCCCACAAATCGGCGACATCCTCAACAACACAAAGCTGGCGGTTATCGCGGCGCGGATCGGTGCAGATCGCACACGGATCCAGGGTATCCAAATTCCCACATGCCGTGCAGGCCCGAACCCGTTCACTGGCATCCTGCAGGGCAATAGCCAGCGGCTGCATCAGGGATTCACGGCGCTTTAAGAGCTGAAGCACGGCGCGGCGCGCGGAACGGGGACCAAGCCCCGGCAGCTTCGAGAGAAGTTGCACCAGCCGTTCGATATCGTGTTCAGCCATACCGGATCAGCTATTCTGTTTCAGAAAGGCAGTTGCATGCCGGGCGGCAGCGACAGACCGCCGGTAATGTCCTGCATTTTTTCACGCGCCAGTTCATCGGACTTTGCACGGGCGTCATTGATGGCGGCGACGATCAGGTCTTCCAGCACTTCGGCATCTTCAGGATTGACCAGCGCCGGGTCGATCAGGACCTTTTTAGCCGCCCCTTTGCCGTTGAGCGTGACCTGGCACATACCACCACCGGATTTGCCGATGACTTCCAGTTCTTCGAGTTCGCGCTGCATGTCCGCCATCTTCTGCTGGATCTGCTGCGCCTGCTTCATCATCTGGCCAAGGTTTTTCATAACCGGCTATGCTCCGTCGCGTTGCTGGGAATCTGCTCCAAGGACCTGTATAACATTTGCCATGCTGCATCAAAACCTGTTCGTCTTCGATATCGAAACCGTGCCCGACACGGACGCCGCGCCGAACCTTACCGGGATTACGTCCACGGACGTGGCTGCGCGCCGAGCCGCTATCGAGGAATACCATCTGGCTGTCACCGACGGCCGAAACAGCTTCCCGCGCCAGCCATTTCACAAGGTCGTGGCAATTTCTTTCCTGGAGGCCGAGATCGAGCGCGACGGCGCCAAGGAAGGGTATATCCTCCGCGATCTCAGATCCGGCGGTGAAGCCGGATTTGATGAAGGCAAGCTATTACAGGGTTTCTTTACCTATCTGGAGCGGCAAAAACCGCGACTGGTCAGCTTCAACGGCCGTTCGTTCGATCTACCGGTA
Source organism: Thalassospiraceae bacterium LMO-JJ14 (assembly GCA_021555105.2). Taxonomy (NCBI): domain Bacteria; kingdom Pseudomonadati; phylum Pseudomonadota; class Alphaproteobacteria; order Rhodospirillales; family Thalassospiraceae; species Thalassospiraceae bacterium LMO-JJ14. The sequence goes on along the minus strand of CP134604.1, from coordinate 722,647 downwards.
TTGAAATACCGGGCCATGGTGCACGGCATCTCGGCGCCATGGCTGCATAAATCCGGCGACAAATGGAACAGTTACGGATACCGCTATGCCAGCGACTGGCATTGTGACCTGCTTGATGTGCTGTCCGATTACGGCGCTTCGGCACGGATCAAATTGAACGAGGTCTGCGCCGCATTCGGATTTGCCGGCAAGTTCGGCGTCGACGGATCCATGGTTGCGGAGATGATCGATGACGGCAAAGTAGAAGACGTGCGCAATTACTGTGAAACCGACGTCCTCAATACCTATCTAGTCTATCTGCGCTGGCAACTGCATACCGGCACGCTGAACAAGGCCGGATACAATGCCTCCGTCGCCGATCTGATCAGCTATATCGATACGGAGAAGGAAAAGCGGCCATATTTGGCGGATTTCATGGAAGCCTGGGGTGAGGCATCAAACAACAGCTTCCTGCTCGATTAACCGCACCTGTCACGCATCGGGGTCGAAGTAATTCTCCAGATCGACATCGGCATCGACATAATCCTCGATGGTCTGTCGGACATCATCGTAAAAACCCACCGACAGGACTCGATCCAGGGGACTGTCCACAGCCGAACGGCAAGGCATCCGCAGTACCGCTTCATATTTCCGGTCCCAGGCCTGTTCGCCAAGGCAGGCCACGAAAAGCGCAGGCCGTGCATGATTGACAACCCAGCGATATTCCTCTTCCGAATAGCTGGCGTGCCGTGCCGGCTCTAGTCCATTTAACCTGAGGCCGGTCATATCGGCCCCGTTGAAGCTCGCGACACGTGTCCCCCAGTAACGGTAAGTGCCGAAACCCGCTTCATGATCGACATCGAGAAGGATCATGCGGGGTAAAATTTTCGGGTCGAAATCCAGAAAATCCAGGTCTCCCCAAACGGGCAGGTTTCCGTTATGGCATCTCGACTGCCAAACCGCCAAGGCATCGCACAATTCGGGTATACGCATGCTTTCAACGTCGACCCGATAATAATCGGGGCGCGTACTTTGCGGCAAATAATCTGATTTATTCAAATATCGTCCTCGCCGGCGGCATCGGGATCCGTCGGCTCAGCATCCGACAAGACCTTTGGCTTTACATGGCGGACTTCCTCGACATTCGCCCCGGGGAATGCATCGAGCACAGCCTTGACCAGTGGATGATCACCGGCTTTGGAACGGGCATCGGCGGCCTGTTCTGCGCGCATTTCGGCAATCGTCGGTGCGTTGGACTCTCGGGCCAGCGCCAACGACCATGTCATTGATGAATGCTCTTCCAGAAAACTTTTGAGTTTCTGGACCATATCGCGATCTGCATTGCCATCGGCACTGAATTCAATCCGCCCCGGCTGGAAGGTCACGATCCGGACCTGATTTTCCAGGAACGCCTGCAGCAAGCCTTCGCGCAACTCTCCCGCCAGCACCGCTACGGCCTCGAAATCAGGAAAGGCCCGGGCTTCGGTCCGCGGCACGGCTTGCGGTGCCGCATCTGCCTGCGGCTGTGCTGCCGGTGCACGCTCGGCAGCGGCCCCACCCCCGCCGGCATGTGCCTTATTCCCTCCTGAGGGGCTTTCGGACGGCGTTTGGGAGGAGGCCTGTGATGCCCCCGATACCCCTTCATCCTGCAGTGCTTTCACCGCATCGCCTGGCGTCGGCAGTTCAGCGGCATAAGCAAGGCGGACGAGAACCATCTCAGCCGCCGCCAGCGGCGACGGTGCAACATTGATCTCGCCCAGACCTTTCAGAAGAATTTGCCACGCGCGGGTCAGCACCGGCATCCTGAGTGTCGCGGAAATTTCTTTTCCCTTGGTGCGTTCGTTTTCCGGAACTTCCGGTGCATCGGCGCTTTCCGGCTGCACTTTGATCCGGGTAAGCCAGTGTACGAGGTCGAGCATGTCCTCGATCACCGATGCTGGATCGGCGCCGTCCTTGTATTGCCCCTGCAGCTCCGTCAATGCCGGTGCGATGTCACCTTTCAGGACGCATTCAAGTAGATCGAAAGTGCGCGTGCGATCGGCAAGGCCGAGCATGTCACGGACGCGGTCTTCACCGATTGCGCCGTCTGCATGTGCAATCGCCTGATCGAGCAGACTAAGGCCGTCGCGGACGGAACCGTCCGCGGCCCGCGCGATGATATGCAGCGCGCCATCGGATATCTCGGCGCCTTCCTTCTTGCAGATACTGGCGAAGTGGGTGACCAGCAACTCCGTCGGCACCCGGCGGAGATCAAAGCGCTGACAACGCGACAGCACGGTAATCGGCACCTTGCGGATTTCCGTCGTCGCAAAAATGAAGATGACGTGTTCGGGCGGTTCTTCAAGCGTCTTCAAAAGTGCATTGAAGGCGCTTTTCGACAGCATGTGCACTTCATCGATGATGTACACCTTGTAGCGCGCCGATGCCGGGCGGTAGCGGACACCGTCAATTAGCTCGCGGATATTATCGACGCCGGTATTCGACGCCGCGTCCATTTCCAAAACATCAACGTGGCGGTCACCGGCGATGGCGATGCAGTGTTCACAGACCCCGCACGGTTCCGTCGTCGGGCCGCCGGTGCCGTCGGGGCCGATACAGTTGAGCGCACGGGCGATGATCCGCGCCGTCGACGTCTTGCCGACGCCCCGCACCCCGGTCATGACGAAGGCATGATGCAACCGGTTCGACGCAAACGCATTGGTCAGTGTCTTGACCATGGCATCCTGACCGATCAGCCCGGAGAACGTGCTCGGCCGGTATTTGCGTGCCAGAACCTGATACTCGCCGGCGGCGGGCGCTTCGGCGGATTCAGGGGCTGGACGATCGTTCATTGGGAATTCCGTCTGCGATGAGATAGAAGTGGGAGACCGGACACCGACCCGGGCCGAAACTCGTTACGGCTGCTTCCTTCCGGACCTGACCGGGTTGGCGAGAAGCCCGTCCGGGCCGATCTCCCATGCGGAATATAACAACCGAACCCGGTTGCCGAAAGTCCCGATTGCCGAGAAAGTAAAGACGCCCTGAAATGCCGGGGCACCGCGCCCGGATGCCTGTCGCTTAAGCCAGCACCTTGATCAAGTCGGCATGTGACGGCCATTCCGTGGCCAGTGTTTCTGCCGCACCCATTTCCAGATCGTCAAAATCGAATCCAGGCGAAACCGTGGTCCCCATCAGGGCATAGCCATGCACACCGCCCGCTTTCAGCCGGGCGCCCATCCAGGCGTTGCCGGGGACTGTAAACTGAACGCATTGTCCGGCCAGAAGTTCCTGGCCGAAGGTGACGATTTCGCTGTCTGGTGCTTCTTCATCCGACGCATAAAGCAACAACATCTCGACCGGATCACCCAGATAGAAATGAAAGGTCTCGTCGGATGGCAGGCGGTGCATGCGGGACACCGTCTCCGGTGTCAGAAGATAATAGATCGCGGTCCCGGTTGAGCGCGGCCCCGTGTACGCTTCACCCAATACTTTCCTGGGAACGGTCGCGTCGGTGCGCCAGGTTTCGCGATACCAGCCGCCCTCCCAGGGGAGCGGCTGCAAGCCCAGATTGATGATCAGGTCTTCGGCGGTCATGTCACCGGCCATCGGCGAGCGCCGAAAGCCGGGATTCGACCGGCGATGAACAGATGTTTGAAGCGCAAGCCGTTGCATAAGGAATAATGGCGTCGATAGGGCTTTCCAAGTCAGTGACCGGCATCACAAGTACATCGGATTTGACGTTCTTACGCGCACGCTCGTGCATGCACACGAACGACTCAACCGGCACCGTGATGCGGGCGCCGGTTGAATAGATTGCTGCAGATTCAGTTGATGCCCGCGGTTTCGCGGCGTTCATCGATAACAATCGCACCCGATGGCCCCGCGGAAAGAACAAACGGCAGCAAGATCACGTTATCTTCGAATTCAAATGTACCGTCGGTCACCGCAACGATGCGGATTTCCGCACTTTGACGGCCGGGAATCGAAATCGAGGCAATGCAGGTTTCCGGCGCTCGGACACCTTCCACACCAACCGCGATCACCGCATTTTTCTTGAAGAAGTCACGTGCCCGGAACACCCGCAATCCGTCATCACGGTTACGGATACGCAGCACATATGGGCGGCCCTGCTGCAGGCGTGTCACCATTGGTGAAAATTCGCCGTCACGGATACGGATTTCCGTTTCCGGCACACGTGCCCAGTTGATTTTTGCTTCAGCGCGCTTGGAAATCTGTTTGCATCCGCTCGCCGCGAAATCTGCGACCCCGGATGGCGCCGCACACGCGGCCAGCGCCGACACCGCCATAACGGCAGCGCCCCAGTTAAGTACGTGCCGGCCCAGTTTTCGGCACAATAAGGCTGTCATTTTCTCCACCGTTCTCTCCACCTACCGATTGCAAGGAATGCAACGGCACCCAGGGGTGCGGGAACATCATCCGCAATCAGTGTGGGCAAGAACGGTTAAAAAAGCCTCAATTTATGCAGGAGTCCATAGGCTTTATGAGCAAAACATGGTTAACGCTGATTTTTATGTGAATTGCCTCGTTTCACGACTTCCGTCAGAATCCGGCTATGAGGGGATTATTGATCATTTTATGCCTGTTTTCGGCAGCTACGGTGGCAGCGGCTTACGAATTAAGCGACAACCCCGCTTTTTGCGCCGGTTTCCTGGCGAGCCAGTCCGACCGCGATGCAGCAATGATGCGCACTCACGAAACCGCCATAATCGATGCTTTCAACCGGATAGGGCCAAAGGACTCCACGGATGGGCGCGGCTATAATGAATGGCTTCATATCGGCATCTCGGCGGCCCGTGACAGGGGCAATGCCGATTACGCGACGACAGATGCGCGATGCCGTGCGCTGATCGAACGTATCGCGAAATAATCCGGCATCATGCGGCATTGCCGATCGTGGCGGCAGGTGTAAAGTGTCGCTATGTCGCCCAGCAAATCCACCGGTATGTCTTTGAACCTCACGTATACGACCCTGTCGCTCAGGCGTGACAACATGTCGCGACGGCCCGCCGAATGGCTGACCGCACGCATGGCCGAGGGTGTCGGGGTTGTCCCTGTTGCAGATTCTAAAAACCTCGTGATCGCCGGAGATTCCCCCCGCGCGCAAATTTTCGAGGGCGATGCAGCACGTGACATTCTGGCTTTGGGCGGGCAGGAAATTCTGCTCGGCACCGATGATCACAAGCCGGTATTCGCCGTCAGCGTGAACGAGCAGCAGGCGGCGCGAATCGTTGCCATGACGGGCGGCGAAGCCGAATTCATGGACCTGCGCGCCGTCGGCCCGTTTCTGCCGCCAGCCGACGCGCATCTTCTGGCCCACGCACGCGGCATGGCTTATTGGCACTCAAGGCATGGTTTCTGCGGTGTTTGCGGTGCCGAAACCCAATCCCGCCACAGCGGTCACGAGCGCAAGTGCATCAATCCCGATTGCGGCATAAGTCACTTTCCGCGCACCGATCCGGCGATCATCGTCCTTGTCTACCGCACCGACGTGCCGGGCGGCGCATGCTTGCTGGGCCGGCATGCGCGCTGGACGTTCGGCATGTATTCCACACTGGCCGGGTTCATTGAACCGGGCGAAACGATGGAACAGGCGGTCAGCCGCGAAGTGTTCGAAGAATCCGGCATCGAGACGACCAACGTCCAGTATCTCGCATCGCAACCGTGGCCCTTTCCTTCTTCGCTGATGCTCGGATTTCATGCCGAAGCGACGAGCTTCGACATCAACATAGACGAAGAAGAACTGAGCGACTGCCGCTGGTTCACCCGTGACGATCTGCGAGGCATGAAGGAATTTGTCGACGCCAAGGACGATGATCTTCGCCTGCCGCGCCGGGATTCGATCTCGCGCTGGCTGATACAAGCCTGGTTTGACGCGGCGTGAGCGATGACCAAGCGGCCAAACCAGCATCACCATTCTCAGATTACACCAGAGGGCGAAGCGCCGCCGCTTGTCGATCCGGATCGCAGGCAACTTATTGCCGGCCTTGGGCTTTTGCCTGTGGCGCTGATGCTGCAAGGTGTCGGTCGGGCCTGGGCGCTGTCGAACCGCGTCAACGTCATTGAAGACGGCGCTTTTCGAAAAATAACCTCCAACGCCATTCCAGACCATCCGACCGGGCAGTTTCCGAACCGTCACAATCCGAATGCGATTTCGGCACAGGATTTTACATTCCGCACGCCACTCGCGCCGCGCCGGAGCGGTGGATACAAGGGGGCGCAGGGATGGAATTTCGGCGTCGCCGTCAACGGCGTGCCTTTCGATCCGTTCACCGCCGAGTTCTGGCGCGGTGACAGGAACTGGAATTATGACGCCATCACCGGCTTCGTCGATCTTGGCCTTGATGACAATAACGCCCACGTACAACCGGGCGGGAAATATCATTACCACGGCTGGCCAAAGGGTCTGATCCGCGCCTGGACGCCCAACACCCATTCACCGATCATCGGCTGGGCCGCAGACGGGTTTCCTATCTATGCGGCCTATGGGTATACCGATCCGAAAGATCCCAATAGTGGAATCAAGGCGATGACATCGGGTTGGCGCGTCCGTGAAGGTGCCCGCAACGGCGGCCCCGGCGGCAACTACGATGGCCGGTTCTTTGAAGACTGGGAATGGCAGCCCGGCATCGGCGATCTGGATCAGGCTAACGGGCGCGAAACCGTCACCCCCGAGTTCCCGAACGGCACCTACGCTTATTTCCTGACCGAGACCTGGCCCGTCATTCCACGATATTTCGCCGGCGTGCCGGATATGTCGTTTCGCAACGGCCCACCGGGTGGGGGCCGGGGGCCGGGAGGACCGAACGGCGGTCATCGCCGGCCACCACCCCCTAGAGGCGGATTACGTCCGCCGCCTCCTGACGGGTGGCCCTCAGGCGGCAGGCCCCCGTGGCCACCGCCACGTTAAATATTATGGGCCACCGCCACGTTAAATATTATGGGCCACCGCCACGTTAATCAGGCTGAAGCCGCCGTCTTGCGGTAGGCATTGGCGGGATAAACACCGAGGATATTAACCTCGGTCGAGAAGAACCCGAGCTCTTCAAGCGCAAGCTTAAGTCCGGCGTCTTCCGGATGGCCTTCGACTTCGGCATAAAACTGTGCGATGACGAAACCCTCACCGACATAGCTTTCCAGCTTGATCATATTGACGCCATTGGTGGCGAAGCCGCCCATCGCCTTGTAAAGCGAGGCCGGAATATTCCGCACCCTGAACACGAAGCTGGTGATCGTATCGCCCGATCCTGGTGCTGGCTGGAGGCTATCGCGCGACAGTACGACGAAGCGTGTGGTGTTGTGCTCGGCATCTTCAATATCCGAGCGTAGAATTTCGAGGCCATAAACTTCCGCTGCCAAGCGTGAAGAAATGGACGCCTTGGTTTTATCCTTCCACGCTGCAATATCCGCAGCCGCACCGGCAGTATCGGCATGCACCACCGCCTTCACACCCAACTCGCGAATCAGGTTCCGGCACTGGTTCAGTGCATGCACATGACTGTGCACTTCCTTGACTTGCCCGATCTTCGTACCGGGCAACACAAGCAACTGATGATTGATGCGTTCAAAATGCTCACCGATGATATGCAGGCCGCTATCGGGCAACAGGTGATGAATATCGGCAACCCGCCCGGCAACGGTATTGTCGATGGGGATCATCGCCAGTTTTGCTTCGCCGTTCTGCACGGCGGCGAAGGCATCGGCAAAGGTATCGCACGAGAGACTGGTCATGTCCGGATACGCGGTCCGGCATGCGATATCCGAGTTGGCCCCCGGTGCGCCCTGGAAAGCGATCAACTTATCTGGCGATGCCATTCATCCACACCTTCCGAAAAAACCTACAAGTCCTTTTCAACGCTGCAGAATATCTCGTGCGCGTTCAAGGTCGGCGGGAGTATCGACACCGAGCGGAACCGTGTCAACGCGGACCGCATCGATCCGCATGCCGGCTTCCAGTGCGCGCAGTTGTTCGAGTTTCTCACGCTGTTCAAGATTTCCCGGCGGCATCGAGACAAACCGGCGCAGCGCATCGCGCCTGTAGGCGTATATGCCGATGTGGTGCCACAGGGGACCGTCGCCGGCAGGGGCCTCGGCGCGTGTAAAGTACAGCGCCCGCGCCCGGTTATGGCCCTGATCGAAGGCCGTCACGCATTTGACGACGTTGGGATTGATTCTTTCCCCGGGATCGGTGATCGCCGAAACAAGCGTCGCGATATCGACCTCCGGATTGCGCAACGGTTCAATGACATCCTTGACCAGTTGCGGGTCCAGCGTCGGCAGGTCGCCTTGCAGGTTGACCACTACATCGTATGTCTCGTCCGGGTCCAGCAACCTAAGGGCCTCCCAGATGCGATCCGATCCGGACGGATGGTCCGGGTCGGTAAGCACCGCGTCGAATCCCGCCGCTTCGACCGCTGCAATAATCTCGTTTTCGGCCGCTGCGCACAGAACCGGTCCGCATGCCGCTTCGCGGGCACGGTCCAGGACATGGCAGATCATCGGTTTGCCGTGAATGTCCGCCAGGGGCTTGCCGGGCAGCCGGGTCGAGGCGAGCCGGGCCGGGATAATAATAATCGGGTTCATGCTTCCCCCGCTGTTGTGTCGGCAACCCAGGACAGCGCCACGGATTGCAGCCCTGGTATACCCGTCAGGACCGCCTTATCCCAGCCCTTTCGGCAAATTCACGAGACATGTTGAACGTTCGGCGCGGAGCCGCTAAAACATCCCGTAACGTTAGTCTAGGAGAGAGACGCATGCACTTCTCGTTTTGGGAAAAGTCCGGTTTCGCCGTTCTTATGGCAGCCTGGGTCATTTGGGGCAGCAATCAGATCGGGAACATGCTTGTTCACGCCGATGAATTGCAAGAAGACGCCTACAAGATCGAGGTCGCGGATTCCGGCGGCGCCGATAAGGCCGCAGGTGCCGAAAAGGCCCCTGAGGTAAGCGCCATTGAATTGCTTGCGTCGGCTTCGACTGACAAGGGTGCCAAAGTCTTCAAGAAGTGCGCCGGTTGCCACACCATTGAAAAAGGCGGCGCCGACAAGGTCGGTCCTCACCTTTATGGTGTGCTTGGCCGCGAAAAAGGCAAAGTCGGCGGCTTCGCCTACTCCGATACGCTGGCCGGCATGGGCGGCACGTGGTCTTACGAAGACATGGACCACTTCCTGAAAAGCCCGCGTGATTTCATTTCGGGCACCAAGATGACCTTTGCGGGGCTCAAGAAAGCCTCCGACCGGGCCGCGGTGATCCTGTACATGCGTGAAAACAACGACAATCCGCCGCCGCTGCCATGAGCCCCGCGGCGGACATTCCCGCCGATATCGATGATATCCTGGACCTTGCCGGCCGCCTCGCGGATGCGGCAAGGCCGGGCATTCTCCGTCATTATCGTAGCGGCATCGGCCATATCGCCAAGGGTGACGAAAGCCCGGTGACGGAAGCCGACCGTGCGGCCGAACGCATCATGCGTGACATGATCGCCGCCGAACGCCCCGATGACGGTATTTTCGGCGAAGAATTCGGCGTTACCAACCCGGATGCGGATACCGTCTGGATCCTCGACCCCATTGACGGCACCAAGGCCTTCATCACCGGCAAGCCGGTATTCGGCATTCTGATCGGTGTCGTCAGGCATGGCCGCGCTATCGCCGGTGTCACCGACGGTCCGGCGACGGGCGACCGGTGGATCGGCGGCATCGGACGCGAAACCCTTTTCAATGGCTTGCCCGTGACCACCCGGAAAGGCCGCAGCCTGGATCAGGCCTGGTTGACGGCAACGTCACCGGAAATGTTCACGGGCGACCACAAGGCGCGGTTCGCTGCCCTGATGGACGCCGCGCATTACACCACCTTCGGTTCCGAATGCCAGGGCTACGGCCAGATGGCCTGCGGCTGGGTCGATCTGGTCTGTGAAGACACGCTCGCACCGTACGATTATGCAGCCCTGATCCCGATCATCGAGGGGGCGGGCGGCATCATAACCGACTGGTCCGGCAACCCGCTCGGCTTTGAAGCCGGTGAGGACGCCAAGAAACATGCCGTTATCGCCGCTGCCGACAAGACGCTGCACGAAGCCGCCGTCAAGATCCTCAGCAAATGAACAAACGTTAAGTTGCGGCACCCGCTCACGGCATGTTTATCCTGACCGAGAACGGCATTCCTTGAAGATATGCCCCTCTAAGCCCAATATCTGAGCCAATATATACACTATTGAGCGAACCGAGCCCGGAGGCCCCATGCATTCCAAGTCCGCGACCCCCCTGCTTCGTTTTGTGACGCTGGCGATCGTCCTTCTGCTGGCATCCCCGCTCTCGGCCGAGGAACCGCAGCCGCAGCACGGCCTGGCGATGCATGGTGATCTCAAGTACGGCCCGGCGTTCACGCATTTCGATTACGTCAACCCGAACGCGCCGAAGGGCGGCGAAATACGCCTTGGCGCCATCGGCGGCTTCGACAGCCTTAACCCGTTTATCATCAAGGGGAACGCCGCCGGCGGGGCATCATTCGTGTATGACACGCTTTTAACGTCGTCGGCCGACGAGGCGTTCAGCGAATATGGCCAGTTGGCGAAGACGGTGCGCACGCCCGAAGATCGCTCATGGGTCGAATTCACATTGCGCGACGAAGCACGTTGGCATGACGGCAAGCCGATCACCGCCGACGATGTCATTTTCAGCTTCAACATTCTCGTCGAAAAAGGCGCGCCTTTTTACCGGTTCTATTACGGCAGTGTCGCCCGAGCCGTGAAACTCGGCCCGAAAACCGTCCGCTTCGAATTCAAGCCCGGCGAAAATCGCGAGCTGCCGTTGATCCTCGGCCAATTGCCCGTGCTGCCGAAGCATTACTGGGAAACCCGCGAATTCGATTCGACGACGCTGGAGCCGCCGCTCGGCAGCGGCGCGTATCGCGTCAAGAGCGTTGAAGCCAACCGCAATATCGTCCTGGAGCGGGTAAAGGATTACTGGGGCCAGAATTTACCGGTCAACGTCGGCCAGAACAATTTCGATATAATCGAGTTCGAATATTACCGCGATGCGCAGGTCGCCATAGAAGCCTTCACCGGCGGGCGATTTGATTTCCGCCAGGAAAACTCATCCAAGGCCTGGGCCACCGCCTATGACGTCCCCGCCGTCAAAAAAGGCCAGATCAAGCTGGAAAAATTCGATCATGACCGTTCTTCGGGCATGCAGGGTTTCGGCTTCAATCTGCGCCGTGACACCTTCAAGGACCCAAAAGTCCGCGAAGCCCTCGCCTACGCCTTTGATTTCGAATGGTCGAACAAAAATCTGTTTTACGGGCAATACACCCGGACCCGCAGTTACTTCGACAATTCCGAACTCGCCGCAACGGGCCTGCCGTCCGATGCCGAACTGAAATTGCTGGAACCTTATCGCGCTCAGTTGCCTGCGGAAGTTTTCACCAAGGAATACAACCCACCCAAAACCGACGGATCGGGAAATATCCGTGGCAACCTGAGGACTGCATCCAAGCTGCTCAGGGATGCCGGCTGGGTCATCAAGGACGGTGTCCGGGTTAACGAGAAAACCGGCAAGACACTGGAGTTTGAAGTTCTGCTATCAAGCCCGCTTTTCGAACGCGTCGTTCTTCCGTTCGCCAAGAACCTTGAAAAACTCGGCGTCAAAGCCCGCGCGCGCACTGTCGAAACGGCACAGTACCGCCGTCGCATCGATACCTTCGATTACGATATGATCGTCATGAACTGGGGGCAGTCCTTGTCGCCCGGCAATGAGCAGCGTGATTTCTGGGGCAGCGCCTCAGCCGATCAGGAAGGCAGCCGCAATTCGACCGGCATTAAAAGCCTGGTTATCGATGCGCTGGTCGAAAAGCTGATTTCGGCACCCGACCGTCAGGCCTTGATCACCGCCTGCCACGCGCTCGACCGTGTCCTGCAGTGGCAGCATCTGGTGATCCCGCATTTCCATGCCGGTTACGACCGGATCGCGTATTGGGACAAATTCGGTCAGCCGAAAATCACCCCGACACGCGGCACGCAATTCCTGAGCTGGTGGGTCGATTCCAAAAAAGCCCAAGCCCTCAATGCCGTACGCAAGGGGTCGAATTGACCACTCTCCGCGATCCCGTCTTCCCGGCGTTCCTTACGGGTGACGGCAAGCGTCCGCATCGGTAAACTCGGCTCATGTTCGCATACATCATCCGCCGCCTGTTGTTCGTTCCGCCGACGCTGTTCGTGATCATTCTGATCAACTTCGCAGTGGTGCAGGTTCTGCCTGGCGGACCGGTGGAACAGATGATCTCGCAGATCGCCGGGGAAGCCATAGACGCCACCGGCCGTGTCAGCGGCAATGTCGGTTCGGAAACGTCGGCCGGAAGCGGGCAACAGGGTGGCGGCACGTCATCAGGCTCCGTTGAAAGCAAATACCGAGGCGCTCAGGGTCTGCCGCCTGAATTCATCAAGGATCTCGAAAAACAGTTCGGCCTCGACAAACCGGCGCACGAGAGATTCTTCCTGATGCTGAAGAACTATCTCGTGTTCGATTTCGGCGACAGTTATTTCAAGGATGCCAGCGTCGTCGAGTTGGTGCTCGACAAGATGCCGGTGTCGATTTCGCTGGGTCTGTGGACGACGTTGCTGGTTTATCTGATTTCGATCCCGCTCGGTGTTGCCAAGGCGGTACGTGACGGGTCCCGCTTCGATGTCTGGACATCGGGTATCGTTATCATCGGCAATGCGATTCCGGGCTTTTTGTTCGCCATCCTGCTGATCGTCCTGTTCGCGGGCGGGCGCTATTACGACCTGTTCCCGCTCAGGGGGCTGGTATCCGAAAACTTCGATGAGTTGTCGACCGGCGCAAAAATCGCCGATTACTTCTGGCACATGACACTGCCTATTCTGTCGATGGTCATCGGCGGCTTCGCCGGCTTGGCCATGCTGACCAAAAATTCTTTTCTGGAAGAAATCAACAAGCAGTACGTGGTCACGGCACGGTCCAAGGGGCTGACGGAAAAGCGCGTGCTGTACGGCCATATATTCCGGAACGCCATGCTGATCGTCATTGCCGGGTTTCCCAGCGCCTTTATCGGCATCCTGTTTACCGGTTCGCTGATTACCGAGATCATTTTCTCGCTCGATGGCCTTGGACTTCTCGGCTTCGAGGCGGCGCTCAACCGCGATTATCCTGTGATGTTCGCAACGCTGTATTTCTTCACGCTGATGGGCCTCGTGCTCGGTATTCTGGGCGACGTCATGTACCACATCATCGATCCCCGTATCGATTTCGAAAGCCGGGAGGCCTGAGATGGAGGCGGTCATCGACAAAGCCGCCACCGGGCAAGCCGAGCATCGCTTTCTGGGCAAGCGCATCTCACCGCTCAATGCACGCCGGATGCATAATTTCCGGACCAACCGGCGCGGCTATATCTCGCTGTGGCTTTTCGCCATGCTGTTTGTCGTCAGCATGTTTGCGGAACTGCTTGCCAACGATAAACCGGTTTTCGTCTGGTACGACGGCGGCGCCTATATGCCGGTCTTCAAGGAATATGCGGAAACCGAGTTCGGTGGTGAATTTCAGACCGAGGCCGATTACCGCGACCCGTTCGTTCGCGACCTGATTGTCGAAAAAGGCTGGATGATGTGGCCGCCGGTGCGGTTTTCATACGACACCGTCAATCTCAACCTGCCTGGCCCGGCACCCTATGGACCGACGGCTGAAAACTGGCTCGGCACGGACGATCAGGGCCGCGATGTGCTGGCGCGGACGATTTACGGGTTTCGCATCTCCGTTGTATTCGGGGTTCTGTTGACGATCCTGAGTTCCATCATCGGAATCTCCATCGGTGCCATTCAGGGTTATTTCGGCGGCTGGATCGATCTGATCGGGCAACGGTTTATCGAAATCTGGACCTCCATGCCGCAGTTGTATCTCCTGATCATCCTGGCCAGCGTTTTCGTGCCGAGCTTCTGGCTTTTGCTGGGGCTGTTGCTGCTGTTTCAATGGGTGTCGCTGGTCGGCGTGGTGCGCGCCGAATTTTTGCGGGCCCGCAATTTCGATTATGTGCGTGCCGCACGGGCGCTCGGCGCCGGCGATCTGATTATCATGTTCAAGCACATACTGCCCAACGCCATGGTGGCGACATTGACGCTTTTGCCGTTCATCCTCGCAGGCTCGGTAACGATCCTGACCAGTCTTGATTTTCTCGGTTTCGGATTGCCGCCCGGCTCGCCGTCGCTGGGCGAGCTCCTGAATCAGGGCAAGAACAACCTGCATGCACCATGGCTCGGCATCACGGCTTTCATTATACTTTCCCTGATGCTGTCGTTGCTGGTGTTTATCGGCGAGGCGGTGCGCGATGCCTTCGACCCGAGAAAGACCTTCCGATGAGCACGATCCTCCGCGTCGATAATCTGCATGTTTCGTTCGGCCATGGCGCACGTGAGGTCAAGGCGGTCGAGGGCGTGTCGTTCGACATCGAAGCCGGACGCACGCATGCCCTGGTCGGCGAGTCGGGGTCCGGAAAGTCGGTATCCGCATTGTCGATCATGCGGCTACTGCCCTACCCCAACGCCTGGCATCCGGCGGGCAGCATCGATTTCACCGGCGACGAAATCATGGCGGCACCTGAAAGTTTTATGCGCTCCATCCGCGGCAATCGGATCGCGATGATCTTCCAAGAGCCGCTGAACAGCCTCAATCCGTTGCATTCCATCGAAAAGCAGATTTCCGAAGTGCTTCTGGTACACAAGCACATGACGATTGAGGCGGCGCGCACACGGGTTATCGAACTTCTCAAGCTGGTCGGGCTTGAAGGCGCCACGGAACGGCTTCACGCCCTGCCGCACGAATTCTCCGGTGGCCAGCAGCAGCGCATCATGATCGCCATGGCGCTCGCCAACGAACCGGAAATTCTTATCGCCGACGAGCCGACAACAGCGCTGGATGTGACGGTTCAGGCGCAAATCCTGAAGCTTCTGAAAGACCTTCAGGCCGAACTCGGCATGGCCATGCTGCTGATCACGCACGATCTCGGTATCGTCCGGCGCATGGCCGATACGGTGTCGGTCATGAACAGCGGCAAGGTCGTCGAAAGCGGCGATGCCGAGACCGTGTTCACCCAGCCCGAGCACGAATACACCCGGCACCTGCTTGCCGCCGAACCGAAGGGCCGCCCCGATCCGGCGCCCGGCGGCGAGAGTATCCTCAAAGGCGATGATGTCCGCGTCTGGTTTCCAATCAAACGGGGCGTGCTCCGCCGCACGGTCGGCTACATCAAGGCGGTCGACGGGATATCGGTGGATATCCGCGCCGGGCATACCGTCGGCATCGTCGGCGAGTCGGGTTCGGGCAAATCGACGCTCGGCCGCGCGTTGATCCGCCTGGAAAGATCAACCGGCGAGATCGCTTTTCAGGGATCGTCCGTACAGGGTTTGAGCTGGGGTGAACTACGCCCGCTCCGCCGTCAAATGCAGATCGTTTTTCAGGATCCTTACGGCTCGCTCAGCCCGCGCCTATCGATCGGCCAGATTATCGAGGAAGGGCTGATCATTCATGATCTCGGCGATGAGGATGAGCGTCGTAAGATGATCGATGCCGCGTTGCTCGAGGTCGGCCTGGAACCGGCCATGCGCGACCGCTATCCGCATGAATTTTCGGGCGGCCAGCGCCAACGCATCGCCATTGCCCGCGCCCTTGTTCTCAAACCCAGGTTTATCGTCCTCGATGAGCCGACCAGCGCGCTCGACATGTCGGTACAGGCGCAGATCGTCGAACTGCTGCGCGATTTGCAGAAAAAGCACGACCTCGCCTATATGTTCATCAGCCATGACCTGAAAGTCGTCCGTGCCATGGCGCATGATGTCGTGGTCATGAAAGAAGGCCGCGTTGTCGAACAGGGCCCCGCCGAACAGATATTCGATAACCCGCAGCAGCCCTATACCAAGGCGCTGCTAGCCGCCGCCCTTAACCTCACCGCCGACGAAAGCGGCGTGGTGAGCACCTAGACTTGCAATAAAAGAGAGACGTTTTATGAAATTTATGTTCCTGTCTGCCGCCGACAAAGCCGAAGCCTGGCGTGACGCCATACTAACGAAATTCCCCGATGCCGGATTCGATGTCTGGCCGGATGAAATCGCCGACAAGTCCAGCTACGATTACGCCATTGTCTGGCGGCCGCCGGTGGGTGAGTTGAAGACATTTCCGAACCTGAAAGGAATTCTGTCGCTGGGCGCCGGTGTCGACGGCATTCTCAGCGATACCGAACTTCCCGAGAATGTGCCGGTGGTGCGCCTTGTCGACCGCTGCCTGACCGAGGGCATGAGCGAGTACGTACTTTACTGGGTTATTCATTATCACCGCCGCCTCGGCGTGTATCTGAATTGGACGACGGGCGGCACCTGGAAACAGATGCGCCAGACCGACACCCGCGACAGGAAAGTCGGCTTCCTGGGGCTGGGTGAGCTGGGCAGCGATGCCGCCAAGAAGGTCGCAGCCCTCGGCTTCGATGTCGCCGGCTGGTCGCGTACGGAAAAGCACATCGAGGGCATTACGTCTTACCATGGCGCGGACGGCCTAACGCCGTTCTTGAATCGGACGGAAATCCTGATCGTGCTGTTGCCGCTGACCGAATCGACGCGCGGCATCGTCAACAAGGAGACCCTGGCAGCCCTGCCCGAAGGCGCCAACATCATCAATTGCGCGCGCGGTGCGCATGTTGTCGATGAGGATTTGCTTGCGGCGCTCGACAGCGGTCATATCAACGCCGCCACGCTCGATGTGTTTCACGTCGAACCGCTACCCGCCGGTCATCCGTTCTGGACCCATCCCAAGGTCACGGTAACACCACATATGGCGTCCCTGACGGTGCCGTCGAGCGCAGCCGACTGGATGGAGGAAAACGTCAAGCTGATCGAAGCCGGCAAACCGCCGCTCAACACCGTCGATATCAAGAAAGGCTATTAACCGCCGGCAATCCCCGTCCACAACATGGTGATCGCGGCGATGATGAGCATCACGTCGAGCATGTGTTCGAACGCATGAATGCTCATTCGGTCGACAAGGCGCTTTGCGGCGAACGAGCCTGCGATCATCGATGAGCCGACGATCAGGCCCTGCACGATCTGTGGCCACGGCAACGCCCCCAACATCTGAAACGTCGCCGCCTTGGAAATCATCAGGGCCAGGGAGGCGACAGCCTCGGTCGACAGCAGCGCGCCCTTGGACAGGCCGACGGCCCCGAAGGCAGGAATGCTGAGCGGCCCGGTCGACAAGACGATCCCCGTCAGAAACCCGATCACACCGCCGGCGATTGCCAGTTGCCAGAGCGGCATATGCATGTCGCGAACCCGCATCCAGCGGCGCATTGGGATAAGCGCCAGAAAGAAGATACCAAGCGCAATCTCGACGATGCTGGCGGGCAGCACCAAAAGCGTCCGCGCCCCCAGTGCGGCCCCCGGCACACCGAAGACGGAATATGCCCAAAACGCGCGCCAGTCGATGTCACGCCACCACGCCAGCGATTTGCCGATATTTCCCATGACGGCGGCAACGGCCATGATCGGCACCGCCTGTTGCGGGCCGAACTGCAAGATCAGGATCGGCAACAGGATGATCGAGGCACCGGTCCCGACGATGGCGCTGATCCCACCGGCGCATAGGCCAGCCGCCAGGACGAAGATGTACCCGGTCACAAAGCGCCGTAAACGACAGCCAGCAGAAAGCCGCCCAGCACAATCCGATAGACCACGAACGGTGTGAACGATGCGCGGCGCAACCATGCCATCATCAGCGCAATGGCGATCAACGCGAAGATGAAGGACAACCCGGCGGCAACGAAAGCGTCCGCGGCAAGTTGCACGTCACCGCTTTGATAGATGTCGATACCGCTCAACGTCCCGGCGGCAATGATTGTCGGTATAGATAACAACATGGAAAATCGGGCGGCATCGGGACGCTCCATGCCGATAAACCTGGCTGCTGTCATGGTAATACCGGATCGGCTGGTACCGGGGATCAGTGCCAGACACTGTGCCAGACCGATAAAAAACACGTCCAGCACGCCGAGATGTTCAATCCGGCGCACCGTCATGCCGACCTGATCGGCGATCCAAAGCAGAATCCCAAAGCCGATCGTCGCCCAGGCAATGACCTGCAAATCGCGAAACATGTTCGGCGCATAGTGATGAAGCGCCAGACCGGCACCGACCACAGGGATGGTGCCGACGACCAGAAGCAGAAACAGCCTTGCCCCCGGGTCACGGCGGCCTTTCAGCATACGGCCGATACCGGCCAGCATGGCGCCGACGTCCTTGTACAGATAAAGCACAACCGCCAGCAGGGTGCCGACATGCACGGCAACATCGATCATCAGCCCCTGGTCCGGCCAACCGAGAAACATCGGCGCCAGCACAAGGTGTCCTGACGAACTGATCGGCAGAAACTCCGTAATGCCCTGAACTGCGGCCAAAATGACAAGATGTAGGATCGGCATAGTCAGCCCTCGCAAGGTATTGTGACACATAGCGCGATTGGCGGTGAGTGCCAATCGTCAATTTTGTCTCATAATGGTACTAATTTTGATCCTTTGAGGAAACTTTCGCGATGAATCCTCACGGCGATGACAATCTTATTGCGTCATCATCAAATAATTAGTAAAAGATACTGACCTATTAAGAAATTTGGCGAAGAGAATCGCAGCCTGGACCGCCTTGAGGGGCCTTCACGGCTGCCGCGCTACGGCAAAAAGCCGAGTGCAGGGACCTTGGGGAGCAGACAT
Source organism: Thalassospiraceae bacterium LMO-JJ14 (assembly GCA_021555105.2). Classification (NCBI taxonomy): domain Bacteria; kingdom Pseudomonadati; phylum Pseudomonadota; class Alphaproteobacteria; order Rhodospirillales; family Thalassospiraceae; species Thalassospiraceae bacterium LMO-JJ14. Next base: position 703,924 of record CP134604.1, on the reverse strand, counting down.
GCCTGATCGTATGCAGCAGTTCATCAAAATTGACGGCACCATGCCGGACAAACGCGATGCCACCGAACGCCGCGCCGACTTCGACGAGATTTACGCCGAATACAGCGACGAAGCCGCTGTCCAACAGGCGTCGCGTTGCGAACAATGCGGCATCCCCTATTGCCAGGTGCATTGCCCGCTGCAAAACAACATCCCCGACTGGCTGCGCCTGGCCACGGAAGGCCGCCTTGAAGAAGCCTACGAGACCTCGCAGGCGACGAACACTTTCCCCGAAGTATGTGGCCGTATCTGTCCGCAGGACAGACTCTGTGAAGGCTCGTGCGTGCTCGAGCAGTCGCGCCACGGCACCGTCACCATCGGCGCCATTGAGAAATACATTACTGATACGGCCTGGAAAGAAGGTTGGGTTAAGGCGCCCGTGGCACAGGCCGATCTGGGCCTTTCCGTCGGCATCATCGGCGGCGGCCCGGCCGGCCTTGCGGCGGCGGAACGTCTGCGCATCATGGGCTACGAAGTCCATGTTTACGACCGGTATGACCGCATGGGGGGGCTGCTGATCTACGGTATTCCCAACTTCAAGCTGGAAAAGGACATCGTCGAACGACGCACCAAGCTGCTGGCCGACGGCGGCGTCATTTATCATCAGAATTTCGAGGTCGGCCGCGACGCTTCCCTGGCCGACCTCAGGGCCGAACACGCCGCCGTCCTGATCGCCACCGGCGTCTACAGCGCACGCGAACTGCAGGCCCCGGGTTCCGGCCTCGAGAACATCTTCGCGGCCATGGATTTTCTGACGGCAAGCAATCGCAAGGGCCTGGGCGATTCGGTGCCGTCGTTCGATGACGGTACGCTCAATGCATACGGCAAAAACGTTGTCGTCATCGGTGGCGGCGACACCGCCATGGACTGTGTCCGAACCGCCGTCCGTCAGGGCGCAAAAACGGTCAAATGTCTGTACCGCCGAGACCGCGCCAATATGCCGGGCTCGCAGCGCGAAGTCGCAAACGCCGAGGAAGAAGGCGTCGAATTCGTCTGGTTGTCGGCCCCCGAAGCATTCCTCGGCAAGGACAAGGTCGAAGCCGTGCGGGCACATCGCATGCATCTGGGCGTCGCCGATGTGACCGGCCGTCAAATTCCGGAACCCATCAAGGATTCCAGCTTCAACATCGAAGCGGATATCGCCATCAAGGCACTCGGCTTCGATCCGGAAGACTTGCCGAGCCTGTTCGGCGCCCCGGAACTGGCCGTCAGCAAGTGGGGCACGGTCAAAGTCGATGAGCCTTCGAAGATGACCGAGATGGACGGCGTATTTGCCGCCGGCGACATCTACCGGGGTGCCTCGCTTGTCGTGTGGGCCATCAAGGACGGCCGCGATGCCGCCGACGGCATTCACCGCTACCTGCAGTCGGGCGCCCAGCGTGCCGACGCGGCCTGAGGATTGAGCCATGAGTGATAAATCCCACGGAAAATGCCTTTGCGGGAAGGTGAGTTTCACAACCGAGCGCATCCACGAGGTCAACGCATGCCATTGCGACATGTGCCGTCGCTGGTGCGGCAGCCCAGGCATCGCCGCGCACCTGAAAGGCGCCCCCGAAATCAAGGGCGAGAAATCCCTCACCTGGTTCAGCAGTTCGGAATGGGCGGAACGCGGTTTCTGCAATGTCTGCGGCAGCAGTCTTTTCTATCGTCTGAAAGGCGAGACACCGCAATATTTCGTCATGGCGGGCACTTACGATGATCAATCCGCCTTCAAACTGGCAGGCCAGATATTCATAGATGAAAAGCCCGAATACTATAATTTTGCCGGCGATATCCCGTCCATGACGGGTGCTGAAGTCATCGCCCTGTATGCCGAAAAACCGGAGAGCACGTCATGAGCAAGCGCACCGAGAATGCCATCGAAACCGCGGAAGAATTCGTTGCCCGCTTCGAACGCGATTCGAAACGCCTTGCCAAAACCGGTCTTTACGACCCGGCGGACGAGCATGCATCTTGCGGCGTCGGCATGATCGCCGCGATCGATGGCCAACCGACACGCCGTGTTGTCGAAGCCGCCATCGAAGCCCTGAAAAAGATCTGGCATCGCGGTGCCGTCGACGCAGACGGCAAGACAGGCGATGGCGCCGGTATTCATGTCCAGATTCCCTGGGAATTCGTCAAAGAACACATCCGTCATACCGGTCATGAACCGGGCGACGACAAGATCGCTGTCGGCATGATCTTCCTGCCGAAAGCCGATCTTGGGGCACAGGAAATCTGCCGCTCCATCGTCGAAACCGAAGTGCTGCGCAGTGGTTACGGCATTTACGGCTGGCGCCAGGTACCGATCAACGTCGATGTCATCGGTGAAAAGGCCAACACCACACGCCCTGAAATCGAACAGATCATGCTGTCGACCAAGGCCGACATCTCGTATGAGGATTTCGAGCGCGACCTTTACGTTGTCCGTCGCCGTATCGAACGCCGTGTGCTGGCCGAACACATCAACGACTTCTATATCTGTTCAATGAGTTGCCGCTCGGTCGTCTATAAGGGGATGTTCCTGGCCGAACAATTGACGTCTTTCTATCCGGATTTGCTGGATGATCGCTTCATTTCCAACTTCGCGATTTATCACCAGCGCTATTCGACCAACACTTTCCCGACCTGGCGCCTCGCGCAACCGTTCCGCATGCTGGCGCATAACGGCGAAATCAATACGTTGACCGGCAACGTCAAGCTGATGAAGGCGCACGAGCCGAAAATGGCCTCGCCGCTGTTCGGCGAAAACATCGAGGACCTTAAGCCGATCGTGCCGTCCAGAAGCTCGGATTCAGAAGCTCTCGATAGTGTGTTCGAACTGCTTTGCCGTGCCGGTCGGCCGGCGCCGATGGTCAAGGCGATGACGATACCGGAATCCATTGCCCAGAACAAAACCATGCCGCCCGAACATGAGGCGCTGTTTTCCTACTGCAACGCCGTACTTGAGCCGTGGGACGGCCCGGCGGCGATCTGCGCGCATGACGGCCGCTGGGTGGTTGCCGGCATGGACCGTAACGGTTTGCGCCCGATGCGCTTTGTTACAACAAGCGATGGCCTGCTGATCGTCGGCTCCGAGGCCGGCATGGTGGAAATTCCCGACGGGACGGCGACCGAGAAGGGTCGTGTCGGCCCCGGCGGCATGATCGGTATCGATCTTGAAACCGGTACATTTTATCACGATCAGGAACTGAAATCCCTGACAGCGGCACGCGGCGATTTCGCCAAATGGACAGAGCGGACGACCGCCCTCGACGACATCATCGAGGCCGCTGACGTCAAGGGAAGCATGCTCAGCCCTGAAGAACTGCGCCGCCGTCAGCATTGCTTCGGATTGTCGATGGAAGACATGGAGATGATCCTGCAGCCGATGATCGAGGGCGGCAAGGAAGCCATCGGTTCCATGGGCGACGATGCCCCACTGGCTGTGCTGTCCGACAAGTACCGCGGCATGCACCACTTCTTCCGTCAGGCGTTTTCGCAGGTCACCAACCCGCCGATCGACAGTCTCAGAGAACGCCGGGTAATGAGCCTCAAGACCCGGCTCGGCAACCTCGGCAATATCCTCGACGAGGAACCGAGCCAGTGCGATTTGTTGCAGCTGGAAAGTCCGGTGCTGTCGAATGCCTCTTTCGAGGCCATGAAACGCTATATGGGCGATACAGCTGCCGAAGTCGACTGCACATTCGTTCCCGAAGGCCCCGGTTCCCTGACCGAAGCCCTGCAGCGCATCCGCTCTGAAGCCGAAGCCGCTGTACGCGCCGGTAAGACACACCTCGTGCTCTCCGACATGAACACAGGCGCCGAGCGTGCGCCGGTGCCGATGATCCTGGCCGCCGGCGGTGTGCACACGCATCTGGTACGCGAGGAACTGCGCACCTTTACGTCGATCAACGTGCGCTCGTCGGAATGCCTGGATGTGCATTATTTTGCCGTTCTGATCGGCGTCGGTGCTACGACCGTCAATGCCTATTTGACCGAAGAGGCGATCTATGACCGTCAGCGCCGCGGCCTTCTGGAAGGCCTCAGCGTCGAACAGGCGGTCGACAACTATAAAGATGCCATCGATCAGGGTCTGTTGAAGATCATGTCGAAGATGGGTATCGGCGTGCTCAGCTCGTATCGTGGCGGCTACTGCTTCGAAGCTGTCGGACTTTCGCGGGCGCTGGTTGCGGAGTTCTTCCCCGGCATGGCGTCGCGGATTTCCGGTATCGGCCTGCCTGGTATCAAGCGAAACGTCGCCGCCATGCACAAGACAGCCTTCAGCAAGGATGCAATCCCCCTGCCCGTCGGTGGATTTTACAAAGTCCGTGCCGGCGGGGAGCGCCACGGCCACGACGGCAAGCTGATCCATGTCCTGCAGTCGGCTGTCAGCAGTGAGTCCTATTCTCTCTACAAAAAGTTTTCCGAAGGCGTGCATTCACGTCAGCCGATCTTCATTCGCGACCTGCTGGCTTTCAAACCGGACCGCCCGACAATCCCCGTCGAACAGGTGCAGAGCGTTACTGAAATCCGCAAACGTCTCGTTGCACCCGGGATTTCACTGGGCGCGCTTAGCCCGGAAGCGCACGAGACTCTCTCCATTGCCATGAACCGAATCGGCGCCAAGTCGGATTCCGGTGAAGGTGGCGAAGACCCCGCCCGCTTCCAGCCGCGGCCGAACGGCGACAACCCTTCGAGCGCCATCAAGCAGGTGGCGTCGGGTCGCTTCGGCGTGACGGCGGAATACTTGAATAACTGCCGCGAAATCGAAATCAAGGTCGCTCAGGGTGCAAAACCGGGCGAAGGCGGACAGTTGCCGGGTTTCAAGGTCTCGAGCATGATTGCCAAGCTACGGCACGCAACGCCGGGGGTCACACTGATCAGTCCGCCGCCGCACCACGATATCTATTCCATCGAGGATCTGGCGCAGCTGATTTATGACCTCAAGCAGATCAACCCGGATGCCAGCGTTTGTGTGAAACTTGTTGCACGGTCGGGTGTCGGCACGATTGCCGCGGGGGTCGCCAAGGCCAAGGCGGACGTGATCCTGATTTCAGGCCACGACGGCGGCACCGGGGCAAGCCCGCAAAGTTCCATCAAATATGCCGGTATCCCCTGGGAAATGGGTCTTTCCGAAGCCAACCAGGTGCTGACGCTGAATAGACTCCGCCATAAGGTGAAATTACGTGTGGATGGCGGCATCAAGACCGGCCGTGATGTCGTCATGGCGGCAATGCTGGGGGCTGACGAGTTCGGCATCGGCACGGCATCGCTGGTCGCCATGGGCTGTATCATGGTCCGTCAGTGTCATTCCAACACCTGCCCGGTCGGCGTCTGCACGCAGGATGAGGCTTTGCGTGAAAAATTCACCGGCACGCCGGAGAAAGTCGTCAACCTGTTCACGTTTGTCGCCGAAGAAGTCAGTGAAATTCTTGCCGACCTCGGCTATGAAACGCTGCAGGAAATCACCGGGCGTTCTGACCTGCTGGCTCAGGTCAGCCGAGGTGCGGCGCACCTCGACGATCTTGATCTGAACCCGTTGCTGCAACAGGCCGACCATGGCGGGTATCCCCGCTATTACGACGGCGAAGGCCGCAACGAGGTCCCCGACACGCTGGATGCACAGATCATCAAGGACGCCATGCAGACATTCCAGCACGGCGAAAAAATGCAGCTCACCTATGCGATCCGCAACACGCATCGTGCCGTCGGGGCGCGTACCAGCTCGCTGATCACACGTAAATACGGCATGTCCGGCCTCGATCATAACCATCTGACGGTCAGGCTGCGGGGTTCCGCCGGTCAGTCTCTTGGTGCATTTGCCGTGCAGGGCCTGGCACTGGAAGTTCTGGGCGATGCTAACGACTATGTCGGCAAGGGTCTGTCGGGCGGCACCATCGTGCTGCGTCCACCTGTCTCAAGCCTGCTCGAGAGCGAAAAGAATACCATCATCGGCAATACCGTGTTGTACGGCGCCACAGCCGGTCGCCTGTTCGCCGCCGGTCAGGCCGGGGAACGGTTCTGTGTCCGGAATTCAGGTGCCACGGCGGTGATCGAAGGCTGCGGGTCGAACGGTTGCGAGTACATGACCGGCGGTCTGGTCGTAATTTTAGGCGAGGTCGGCCCCAACTTCGGCGCCGGCATGACCGGCGGGATGGCCTTCGTTTATGACCCGGACGACAAATTCGACTTGCAGGCCAACCCTGAAACCATCATCTGGCAGTCGGTCGAAACCGAATACTGGCAGGATGTGCTGAAGGTACAGATACAGCAGCACGTTAAACGCACACATTCCAGACACGCGCTGCGTCTGCTTAACGACTGGAACCGCGAACTGCCGAATTTCCGTCAGATCGTGCCGAAGGAAATGATCGGCAAGCTTGAGCACCCGGTCACCTTGTCGGAACAAACCGGACTGAAGACGGCTGGCGAATAACTTCTTCATGCCTGTCTCCCGACGGGAGACAGGCATGCGCGATGGTTTGCAAAACCATCCGCGCGCCCTAGAATCAGCTTATGAATAATCGACCGCTCATCGGCATCCTGCTCGACTATGAAACTTCGGGCTCGTTCTCGAAACGGCCGCATTACGCATTGCGCACCGCGTATTTCGATGCGGTATGGAAAGCCGGCGGCCTGCCTCTCGGCATCCCCTATATCGAAGATGCACGTGATGCGTATCTGGCGTCGCTTGGCGGTCTGATCGTGCCGGGCGGGTTTTATCCGTTTCCTGCGGAAGTTTACGGCAGGCCCGCCAATGACGAAGCGGTGCATCCCCGCTATGCGTTCGAACGCACATTGATGCTGGATGCGCTTGGCCGCGATCTGCCGACACTCGGCATCTGTGCCGGCATGCAGGTGATGGCCGTCGCCCGCGGTGCGACCGTTTATGACGATATCGCTGCCGAGTTGGATTGTGCCGTCGACCATCTGAATGAAAAGCCCGCCGAGGAACGTGCCCACACCGTGAGCGTCAGCAATGGCACGCGGCTTCATGAAATCACCGGCTTGTCGGAAATCGCCGTCAACACAGCTCACAATGAAGCGCTGAAGGATATCCCCGACGGCATCGTTGTCAGCGCCCGTGCACCGGACGGCATCGTCGAAGCCATAGAATTGCCGGACCGTCGTTTCGCTATCGGTGTGCAATGGCATCCAGAATTTTTCCTCGACGATGGCGACCCAAATTTCAAGCTGTTCGAACATCTGGTTCAGAACGCCGGTTCACCTTCGTGAGCATGATCAGGGGCACCGTTCTCGGCGTTGCCGGGTGTGGCGCCATGGGGCTGCCGATGGCGGAAAACCTGCTTGGCGCGGGCGTTGACGTCTGGGGTTACGATATCAAGCCGGTCGATGCCTCCGATAACATGAAGAACCGCATGATCGCCGACGCGCCGGCGTTTGCCGCCAAGGTCGGCACGGTCATTTCCGTTGTCCGCGATATCGCCGAGACGGAAGCCTTGCTGTTCAACGATCAGGCGATCCTCATGGGACAGGATTGTCCGAAAACGCTGATCCTGTCGTCGACCCTGTCGCCCCGCTATATCCGCGATGTCGCGGCGCGTGTTCCGGGTGACGTAACCGTCATCGATGCCCCCATGTCCGGCGCCCCCTACCGTGCCCGCGACGGCAGCCTGACATTCATGGTCGGCGGCGAAGCGGACACAGTATCCGCATTGATGCCTATCTTCGACGCCATGGGGGAACAGGTACATCACCTGGGTCCGGTCGGCGCCGGGGCAGCCTGCAAGGTTGCTAACAACCTGTGCGCCGCTGCCGGTGTGGTCGCCGTCAGACGCGCGCTCAAGGCGGCCGGTGGATACGGGATAGAGCCCGGAAAGCTTCTCGATGTGATGCGAACCTCCTCGGGCGCGACCTGGTACGGTGACAATCTGGATAAGATAGACTGGGCGCGTGAAGGCTATGATCCCGCCAACACTATGGGCATTCTCGAAAAGGATGTAAAAAGCTTCACCGACGCCCTTGAAGGACTGGATGACATGGACACCGGACCTTTCGAAGACGCCATTATTGCAGAAATCCGCAAGATGGAGCCGCTCACATGACAGAATCCGCTCTATCACGCAATTATCTGCTCGCAGCGGCTGCGTTGTCGGCAGCGGCAGCCGTCGGGCTGGGCGCCTATGGCGCGCACGGGCTGGGCACAGATCAAAGCCTTGTCGGCATCTGGAAAACCGGCGTCGCCTATCAAATGTGGCATGCGCTCGGCGTATTTGCCTGCGCCTGGGTGGCAACCCGGCGGACAGGCCTGACGGCTACTCTTGCCCGCATTTCCGGTTGGATGCTGCTCGTGGGTTCGCTGGCGTTTGCCGCATCGCTTTATATTTTCGTGCTCAACGGCATAGTCCCCATAACAGGCCTTGCTCCAACAGGCGGCATGATCATGATTGCCGGATGGATACTTATTGGGATTTCGGCGCTGCGGCGTGCTTAAACGTTTCAGCTGAAACGTTCTGTCACAATCAAATACTTCACGTTCCGGCTCAGTAAAGCTAGGGTTTGCAGCATGAAATACGCTTGGGGGTAAGATGCGTAAACGGATTTTTTCGCTGTTGGACGCCGGTCACTCGGAAGAGCCTCTGGCCCGCTTTGTCGATCTCTTCCTGATCGGTCTGATATCGTTGAACGTTGCCGCCGTGATCTTCGAGTCCATGCCGGAAGTCTATGCTCAATATGCGCCCTACTTCGATGCGTTTGAGATCTTCTCTGTTTCTTTCTTTACGATCGAGTATGTGCTTCGCGTCTGGTCCTCGGTTGAAAGCAGAAACCCACGCTATAAATCGCCTTTTAAAGGCCGACTCCGCTTCATGTTATCGCCCCTGACGCTGATCGACCTGATCGTCATATTGCCGTTCTACCTGAGTTCCTTTTTCGGCGCCGATCTGCGTATGTTGCGGGCCTTACGGCTGCTCAGGGCCTTCCGCCTGACCCGCTATGCCAATTCCATGAACCTGCTTTTACAGGTTTTGCGCGATGAAGGTCCGATCATTTCCGCAGCCCTGTTCGTCTTGCTGATGATGATTACGGTTGCTGCCAGTGTCACATACCTGGCCGAACACGACACACAGCCGGAAGCTTTTGCCTCGATACCGCATGCCCTGTGGTGGGCGGTCGTGACCATGACCACCATCGGTTACGGCGATGTCGTACCGCAGACTTTGATCGGGCGTCTCTGTGCGTCCGTCATCGGGATCATCAGTGTGGGTATGGTAGCGTTACCGGCTGGCATTCTCGCATCCGGCTTCAACGAGGCGCTGCACCAACGCCGCAAGACATATGAAAACCTTGTCGACCATGTTCTCGAAGACGGCGCCATCGACGAGGACGAACATCTTGAGTTACGCCATCTTCAAGAGGAGCTTGGCCTGAACCAGCATGAAGCGGCAGCCATCCTCAAGGCGGGGTATCGCAAACTCACGGCAGGAACCGAAAGTTGTAAGCAATGCGGCCAAACGATCATCCGAAAACCCGACCCTGACGACGGGGCCCCGCCGGCCGGCGGATCATCGAAACGGGTCTCGAAATTCGGCTAGGCTAATCAAGCGACAGCCCGGATTTCATTGTATCTCAGGATCGTCATGGTACCCCTCCCGTGGTTACGGCATCAGGGATAGCATAGTTTCTCTTATATGCTAATGATAATCATTCTCATAATTGATTACCCATGATCGGATAAGATCGACCCGGCGAAATACAAAGACCCGCAGATCAACACCCTTGCCGGGCGGTCCGCAGCGGCGACGATTGCCTTGGCAGCCTCAAGAGCGGTTTCAGCAGTTGTCGCGGACAAGCCGGCAGCGGCGGCTATGGCCGCGAGTTCCGTTGCGTCGATCGCCGCATCCTCATCGGGGATCGTTACGCAGTGCACGCTTTGCGCGACCCCGGCGAGAGGTTTGAAATACCCCTTTGGCTGCTTCGAATTGATCATCCCGGCAATCAGGTAAAGCGGTCTGTCCGCCCAGCACCGCCCCGCATGCCTGGCCAGGGTTTCACCCGCATCCGGGTTGTGCCCGCCGTCAAGCCACACCTCCCAGTCATCGGGCAACACATCGAGGACAGGCCCGAAATCCAGCCGCTGCAATCGAGCCGGCCAGGAAACGTTTTGCAATCCTTCGGCGATGTGTGCGTCGGTGATCTCGAACGTCCCAAGCGCGCGCGCAATCACAGCCGCCTGCCCAGCGTTGGCAATCTGGTGTGTCCCTGGCAAAGCCGGCATCGGCAGGTCAAGCCACGAGCCCTGGTGCTCCAGTACCATACCGTCGCCGTTGCTGTTCTCATGCGCACGCCAGTTAAGCCCCCATTCCAGCAAGGGCGCTTCGCGTGCCTCGGTATGGCCGACGATCACATCCATTGCATCGGGAAGTTGCGGGCCGACGACACAGGGAACCCCCGGCTTGATGATCCCCGCTTTCTCGGTCGCTATTTCACCCAGGGTTTCGCCCAGGAATTGTTGGTGGTCGAGCGAAACGGGTGTAATCGCCGTTACCGCCGGATGGGCAACGACATTCGTCGCATCCAACCGGCCGCCGAGCCCGTTTTCCAGCAATACCACATCCGCCGGAATGCGCGAGAAGGCTAGAAAAGCCGCCGCCGTGGTGATTTCAAAAAACGTGATCGACTGGCCGGCGTTGGCGGCTTCGCATTCTTTCAAAAGCGCATCCAGATCGTCTTCGGATATCAGTTCCCCGCACAGTCGGATGCGTTCATGAAAATGAACCAGATGCGGCGAGGTATAGACATGCACGGATAGACCTGCGGCTTCCAGTATGGCGCGCAGAAAGGCCAGCACAGATCCCTTGCCGTTGGTGCCGGTGACATGCACCACCGGGGGCAAGTGCCGTTCCGGATGGCCAAGGGCAGCCAGAAGCCGCTCCATCCGGCCCAGCGATAAATCGACGAGTTTAGGATGCAGCGATAACAGACGCTTCAGCGTCGTATCGCTCTTAGGTATGTTCACGGCTTTCCGTGCCGTCCTCTTCTATTCCGGCAGTGGCGTTTTTGCCGCCCTTGGCCGGAGGCAGAATTTCGGCGTCGATGCCGCTTTCCGTATCGAACGGCACAAGATCGCCGGCTTTGCCGGGCGCCATCAGAAGGTTTATCACCTGCGCCAGCTTTTCGCGCAGGTCGCGTCTGGAAACGACCATATCGACCATGCCGTGCTCATACAGATACTCGGCACGCTGAAAACCTTCTGGCAGGGTTTCGCGGATTGTCTGTTCGATCACCCGTTGTCCGGCAAAGCCGATGACCGCGCCCGGCTCCGCAATATGGATATCCCCCAGCATGGCAAACGACGCAGAAACCCCGCCGGTCGTGGGATCGCACAGGACAACGATATACGGAAGTCCCGCTTCACGGACTTCCTCGACGGCGATGGTGGTGCGCGCCAACTGCATCAGGGAATGGATGCCCTCTTGCATGCGCGCGCCACCCGACGATGTAAGGACGACCAGCGGCGCCTGCTGAATCACGGCCAATCGCGCCGCCGTCAACACACCCTCGCCAACGGCAAGCCCCATCGATCCGCCCATGAAGGAAAAATCGAAAGCCGCCATCACGGTCTGGATGCCGCCGACCCTGCCATGTGCGACAAGGATCGCATCCTTTTCCTTGGTCTTGGTCTGTGCTTCCTTGAGACGGTCGGTATAGCGCTTTATATCGCGGAACTTGAGCGGATCGGTTACCGGCGATTGCAACTCGACCGGCTCGTAGGTGCCGTCATCGAACAGCATGTCCAGGCGTTCTTTCGCGCCCAGCCGCATATGGTGATCGCAGTGCTGGCAGACGCGCAGGTTCTTCGTCAGATCCCTGTGGAATATCATCTGCCCGCAGTTCGGGCACTTGTGCCACAAGTTGTCGGGAACCTCTTTCCGCCCGCCGACAAGCTCGCGGAGTTTCGGACGAACGAAATTGGCAATCCAGCTCAAGAAGCTTTCTCCGTTTTTTGCGCGCCGCGAACGCCGTCTGCGAGCGACCTGACCAGGCCAAGTACCGCATCAACCGTTCCGGGGCCCGGCTTTGCATCATCATCAAGGTTTGCCGTGATCTGGTCAACCAGCGCCGAGCCGACAACGGCGGCATCGGCGACAGAGGCAATTTTCGCCGCCTGTTCCGGGGTGCGGATACCGAAGCCGACCGCGACCGGCAGATCCGTCATGGCGCGGATACGCCCGACGTGGCCCGCGACATCGGTGGCCTGCGCCGAACGGGTTCCGGTAATCCCGGTTATGGAAACAAAATAAACGAAGCCCGATGCATGTTCCAAGACCCGCGGCAAACGTGCATTCGTCGTCGTCGGCGCCGTCAGATAGATAAAGTTGATCCCGGCATCAAGCGCGGGAAGGCACAGTTCGCGTTCTTCTTCCGGCGGCAGATCGACAACGATCAGGCCATCGACACCTGCTTTTTTGGCGTCCACCAGGAAGCTGTCGACGCCGTAGATATAAATCGGATTGTAGTAGCCCATCAGGACGATCGGTGTTTCGTTATCCTTTTTTCGGAACTCGGCCACCATCGCCAGGGTTTTTCTGAGCGTCATGCCGCCTTTGATGGCGCGCAGGGAGCTTGCCTGAATGGCCGGACCGTCCGCCATCGGATCGGAAAACGGCACGCCGATCTCAATCAGATCGGCGCCGGCCTCGGCGATGCCGTCGAGAATTTTCGCAGACGTCTCGAGGTCCGGGTCGCCGGCGGTCGTGAACGTCACCAGACCGGCGCGGCCTTCGGCGCGAAGCTTGGCAAAACGTTTTGTGATGCGTGTTTCTGGCTGTTTGCTCATGTCCGCCTCACATATCGAAGCCAAAGCGCGCGGCAACGGCGAAGATATCCTTGTCGCCACGGCCGCACATGTTCATCACCATAAGATGGTCCTTCGGCAGGTCAGGCGCGATCTTGGCGACATGCGCCAATGCGTGACATGGCTCAAGCGCCGGGATGATCCCCTCCATGGCGGTGCAGATCTTGAAAGCTTCCAGGGCTTCGACATCGGTCGCGTACACGTATTCGACACGGCCGATATCACGGAGCCATGCATGCTCCGGGCCGATGCCTGGGTAATCGAGACCCGCCGAAATCGAATAACCGTCCTTGATCTGGCCGTCTTCATCCTGCAACAGGTACGTCCGGTTGCCGTGCAGCACGCCCGGATTTCCGCCGTTCAGCGATGCACAGTGCTCGCCGCTTTCGATGCCGTGTCCCGCCGCTTCGACACCAATGATCTTCACACTCTCATCATCGAGGAACGGGTGGAACAGGCCGATGGCGTTGGAGCCCCCGCCGATCGCCGCAACCAGAGAATCCGGCAGGCGGCCTTCCATTTCCTGCATCTGCTCGCGGGTTTCGTTGCCGATGATGCACTGGAAATCGCGGACCATTTGCGGGTACGGGTGCGGCCCGGCAGCCGTGCCGATGATGTAGAACGTATCCTCGACATTGGCGACCCAATCCCTGAGCGCTTCGTTCATGGCGTCTTTCAGCGTTCCGGTTCCGGCCGTCACCGGCACGATTTCGGCGCCCAGAAGCTTCATGCGGAAGACGTTCGGCTTTTGCCGCTCGACATCTGTCTCGCCCATGTAGACGACGCATGGCATGCCGAAAAGCGCACACACGGTAGCGGTCGCGACACCATGCTGACCGGCCCCGGTCTCGGCGATGATGCGTTTCTTGCCCATCCTGCGCGCCAGCAGAATTTGCCCGATCGTATTGTTGATCTTGTGTGCACCGGTATGGTTCAGCTCGTCGCGCTTGAAAAAGACCTTGGCGCCGCCGAAGTGTTCACTCAGACGTTCGGCGTAATACAGCGGCGACGGACGGCCGACGTAATGCTTCATCAGATAGTCGAACTCGGCCCAGAATTCATCGTCGTGGCGGGCATGTTCCCAGGCTTTTTCCACATCCAGGATCAGCGGCATCAGAGTTTCGGCGACAAAACGTCCGCCGTAGATGCCGAAATGGCCGTTCTCGTCGACGCCGGAGCGCAGTGTGTTCAACTTGTTCATGACAGGTCCCTTCCTCAGCGCCGCAATTTAGCTCTTGAGCACCCGGTTTAACAGGGGTTTCTCGTGTTTTCACGCTGCCGGAAAGGTCTCAGCCGGCTTGTACAGCGGAGATAAAGTCACGGATTTTCCGAGCGCTTTTTTGCCCCGGCGCTGTCTCGACACCGCTGGAAACATCGACCATCGGCGCCTTCGTGATGCTAAGGGCTTCGGCGACATTTTCCGGGTTGAGGCCGCCGGCCAACAACCACGGCACACGAAACGAGATGCCCTGCAAAAGCGTCCAGTCGAAGCTTTCCGCATTGCCGCCCGGCCGTGTCGCATCCTTCGGCGGTTTCGCATCGAACAGCAGCATGTCGGCATGCTCTTCATAGGCTCTGGCATCAGAAATATCCGCCGCGCTGGAAACCGGCAGCGCCTTGATCACCGGCAGGCTGTACACGGATTTGATGTGTTGGACCCGCGCAACCGTTTCCGAACCGTGCAATTGCAACGTATCGATCCTCGCACCGGCGATGATCTGGGCAAGGAAAGCGTCATCCGCATCGACGGTGAGCGCCACTTTGCCGATCCCGGCGGGTACGCGCCGCGTCAGCGCAGCCGCTTCTTCGATCGCGATGTTTCTGGGGGACGGCGGAAAAAACACAAACCCCGTCAACCCCGCCCCGGCATCCACGGCGGCGTCGACATGTTCGGCCTCGCGAAGTCCGCATATTTTGACGATGGCGTCCATTTTAATCTCCGGCCGGCGAAGCCGCGGGACTTAAAGGCCCGCCAATTCGTCAGCTATACGTTTAGCCGCGTCCAGTGGATCATCGGCACCGGTGATCGGACGGCCGATAACGATATAATCGGCGCCGTCCCGGATCGCCTGAGCGGGTGTTGTGATCCGCTTCTGGTCGCCTGCGTCGGCCCACTCGGGGCGAATCCCCGGGACGATCAACTTGAATTCGGGGCCGCAGGCAGCACGGATGGCCTTGATTTCACGCGGGCTGCAGACAACGCCCCCGAGACCGCATGCCTGCGTTAATTTAGCGAGCCGCGTTACCAGATCACCGGCGCTGAGCGTATAGCCTGTCTCACCCAGATCATCGTCACTGAGCGACGTCAGGACCGTAACGGCAATCAGCAGCGGCTTGATGCCTTCCGCATTATCAAGCGCCGCCTGTGCGGCACGCATCATCGCCGGACCGCCCTGGGCATGCACATTGAGGATCGCGGGATGCAATTCCAGCGTCGAGCGCACTGCTCCCGCCACCGTATTCGGGATATCGTGGAATTTAAGGTCCAGAAACAACGGCATGCCGACGTCCGTGACGGCACGTGCGCCTTCCGGTCCATTGGCGTAATAGAATTCCATGCCGAGCTTAACCCCGCCGACATGACCGGTAAGCTTTTCGGCAAGCGATACCGCCTTTTTCACATCGGGGGTATCGAGCGCAACATAGATACGTTCTGTCGGCGAGAGGCTCATAATGGCGCTCTCTTAGCCCGCTTCGCGACCGTAGGCAAGCATGGCAGCGGCCAGATCCTCAATCGCCGTACCGGCGGACTTGAACAGGGTGATGTCGTCGGCGTGTCGCTCGAAGCGATAGCTTCCGTCCGCCAGATCAAAAAGATCGGCAAGCACGTCTGCGTTTTCGATCACACGGCGAGCCAGCGGATCGGACAAATCCCCGGCTTCCGTCATGGCGCCGGCCTTGGTATCACAGAAAATACGGGCGCGTTTTAGCACAGTATCATCGGCTTCACGCATATCCGGACGGAAGGCCCCGACCAGATCGATGTGCTGACCGGGTCGGAGCCAGTTCCCGTTGATGATCGGCTGCTTGGCCAGTGTTGCCGCGGATACAATATCAGCCCAGTGAACCGATGATGCGAGGTCTTCCACGGCTTTGGCAGCGAGACCCGCGGCGCGTAGCGCCGCCGCGCTTTTTTCGGCGTTTTCGGCATTCCGGCCCCAGACCCGAACTTCTGAAATCGGCCGCACCGCGGCGTGCGCCAGCGGCAGATGATGGCCCAGAACCCCGGTGCCGATCATAAGAAGCTTGCTGGCTTCCCTGGGCGCCAGATAGCGCGCTGCCAGCGCCGACGCACACGCCGTGCGCCGCGCCGTCAGTTCCGGGCCGTCCATCAGTGCAAGGGGCCGGCCGGTTTCGCGCTCGAAAAGCTGATACGTCGCCTGTACCGCAGGCAGGGATCTGGCCGCATTATCAGGCGCGACGATCACCGTTTTGACGCCGATGAAACCGTCATCGGACCATGCCGGCATCAACAAAATCGTGGCATCCTGCCCATCCGGAACAGGTACATTGTGATGTGCGCGGACCGGTACTGTGACGCCGCCTGCAAATGCCCGCTCAATGGCATCAACCAATGCCCCATACGGCAAGGCGCGGGCCATTGCTGCGGCATCTAGGAATTGCATTGATTATCAGGCGCCGGATGCGGGGGCTGGAAGTTTCTTGTCGCTGTCCCCGGGTATATCGCGGGCGCTTTCAAGTTCCCGCTCACGTTCCTGCAGTTTATTGTTCAACGAGCGCAACTCGCGTTCCGCCGCTTCGGCGCGCCATTGCGCATTTCGTGCCCGCCGGCGATTCCCCGCTGCGGACGACCACGCGGCGACAGCGCCCCACAGGAAGCCGAAAATGAAGACCGCAAGGACAAGCGTGAATACGGGGACCGTGATCTCGTGCGGCAAGGGCCAGAGATCCAACGTAACGAGCTCGCGGTTTACAGCGGAAAAAACGATCACCACCAAGGCAAACGGGATCATGATGATCCAGGACAAAATGCGCTTCACGCCCAAACCTCCAGAAAACGCCTGTTGCAGTCAAAAGAACGGCATAACGCCGCTTACTGGGCGCCGTTCAGTCTTTCGCGGAGTTGTTTGCCGGTCTTGAAATACGGAATGAATTTTTCGTCAACACTCACCGACTCGCCAGTGCGTGGATTACGCCCGACGCGCGACGGACGCGCCTTGACCGAGAAAGCGCCGAAGCCGCGAAGCTCGACCCGATCACCACGCGACAAAGCGGCGGTAATTTCTTCGAAGATCGTCGAGACGATGCGTTCCACTTCGCGGTGATACAGGCGCGGATTGTCAGCGGCCAGTTTCGCGATGAGCTCAGATTTCGTCATATCCGACAATCCTCCCAAGATGCGCGGCAAGACTCCATTATCGCTCCCCGCTCATAGAAGGGTGCCAAAGGGCTTGAATGCCGTCAAGTCTAAGTCGTTCTGGTAAAAGTGATTTTCCAAAAAAAGCGGATGCGAGTGAAGAGGCCCCGTCGCGCCACCACGCCAGGGGGTCATCCGGCTGCCAGTCAACCAAAGGCAGGTCTTCGGAAACACCCCGTTCCGATGCCAACCATAAGCGTGCCTTGTTGATATCGCCGATGGCATCGACCAGTCCAAGTTTCAAGGCCGCGTCTCCGGTCATGATGCCGCCGTCACCGGTGCGGCTGCGCACCTCGTCGACACTTAAACCACGGCGTTCGGCGACCATTTCCATAAACCGCAAATGCAGTGCATCGATGACCGCCTGCAATTGCTCGCGCGCTGAAGGTGTCAATGATTCCATAGGGTTGGGGGTCGCTTTTAACTTTCCGCTTTTCATAACTTCAGGTTTGACGCCTATCATATCCATCAACCCCGTGACATCGGCCGATTGCATGATAACGCCGATTGACCCGGTGATAGTACCATGACCGGCGTATATACGGTCGGTCCCGATCGCCGCCATGTAGGCGCCGCTGGTGGCAATCCCGCCCATCACGGTGATGACGGGTTTGCTTTCGGAAATTCGGCGCAATGCGTTATAGACCGCCTCGCCGCCGGTAAAGGTCCCGCCGGGGCTGGAAATATCCGCAATCACGGCCTTGACCTGCGTGTCTTCGGCAATCGTGTCCAACATGGACAGGAATTCCCTGTCCTCGACGATGATGCCGTCAATCGGCACACGGGCAACATGCTCGTCGGGCGGCAAAACGCCACCATCACGAATGGAAAGAAAAATCGCCAGCGCAAATCCGGCAACGGCCAAAAGCCGCCACCAAGTCAGATGGCGCCTAAGTCTTCTGAGCGCGATCAGCGCGTCACTATCCAGGCCAGTACTCATGCGGCCTCATTATTATGATTTCGGCGGCGCCTGCAAACGAAACGGGCGGCATTGCTGCCGCCCGTCCGGTCGTCTCTAGTATTTTTCTCAGTCTTCCGACTTGGCTTCTTCGCCATCTTCGGAAGCGGCCTCTTCAGCCGGCTCATCGGCTTTGGCAGCTTTCTTTTTGGCAGCTGCCTTTTTCGGCTTTTCTTCCTCGGCCGGGGCTTCGGCTTCCTGGCTACCGGCAAGTGCAGCACCCAGAATGTCGCCCAGGGTCGCGCCGGAGTCGGTGGAGCCGTATTCGGCCATTGCCTTCTTCTCGTCCTCGACTTCGCGAGCCTTGATCGAGAGAGTCACACGGCGACCGTTCTTGTCGACTTGCGTGATCTTGGCATCGACCTTTTCGCCGGCGGCGAAACGGTCGGGGCGCTGTTCGGAACGATCACGCGACAGATCGGACTTGCGAATGAAGCCCGGCACCGTGTCGTTGACCATGACCTCGATGCCACCGTCCATAACTTCCGTCACGGTACAGGTAACAACGGCACCCTTCTTCACACCTTCAAGCGCGCCACCGACAGGATCGTCCGTAAGCTGCTTGATACCAAGCGAGATGCGTTCTTTATCGACGTCTACATCAAGAATCTTGGCTTTTACCATGTCACCCTTGTTGTAATCGGCCAGAGCTTCCTCGCCGGATTTATCCCAGCTCAGATCGGACAGGTGCGCCATACCGTCGATATCGCCGTCGAGACCGATGAACAGACCGAATTCGGTGATATTGCGGACTTCGCCTTCGACTTCGGATCCGACCGGGAACTTGGTCAGGAAGTCAGCCCACGGATTTTCCATACACTGCTTCAGACCAAGCGAGATACGGCGCTTTTCCGGATCGGTGTCGAGCACCATGACTTCCACTTCCTGCGAGGTGGAAACGATTTTGCCCGGATGCACGTTTTTCTTGGTCCAGCTCATTTCGGAAACGTGGACAAGACCTTCAACGCCGGCTTCCAACTCAACGAATGCGCCGTAGTCGGTGATGTTGGTGACGCGGCCCTTGAGCTTGGCGCCGACCGGATACTTGCCTTCGATGCCTTCCCAAGGATCGGCTTCGAGCTGTTTCATGCCGAGCGAGATACGCTGCGTTTCGGAATTGAAACGGATCACCTGAACCTTGACGGTTTCACCAACCTGCAGGGCTTCGGACGGATGATTGATACGCTTCCATGCAATATCCGTGACGTGCAGCAGACCATCGACACCACCCAGATCGACGAATGCGCCGTAATCGGTGATGTTCTTGACGACACCGTCGAGAACCTGGCCTTCAACGAGGTTCTGCATCAGTTCGGAGCGGGCTTCGGAGCGGGTTTCTTCAAGCACCGCACGGCGCGACACAACGATGTTGTTGCGCGCCTGATCCATTTTCAGGATCTGGAACGGCTGCGGGGTCCCCATCAGCGGCGAAATGTCGCGCACCGGACGGATATCGACCTGGCTGCCCGGCAGGAACGCCACGGCGCCTGAAAGATCGACGATGAAACCACCTTTGACACGGCCGAAGATGACACCGTTGACGCGCTCGGCCTTGGCAAATGCCTTTTCCAGGTCGGCCCAGGCTTCCTCGCGGCGCGCTTTCTCGCGGCTGAGGCGGATAACGCCGTCACGGTCTTCATAGCGCTCGACGAAAACGTCGACTTCATCGCCCGCTTTGATATCCAGATCACGGCCCGGAATGCCGAATTCCTTAACCGGCACGCGGCCTTCGGATTTGAGGCCCACGTCCACCACGACGGCGTCGCCATCGATGGAAATAACGGTGCCTTTAAGAACGCGGCCTTCGAAGCCGTCGTCTTCTGTGCCCAGTTGTTCATCCAAAAGGGCAGCGAAATCTTCAGTAATTACGGGAGCCTCGCTCGAGGCGTCAGTGTTGGCCATAAGTATATTATCCTTCAGTTTCGTTTCCGGCCGACCGGTTGGTTCCGGCGGTCTTCAAACAACATATACCCACGGGATTTTTGCATCCCTGGGCGGTTCAGTGGCGCCGTCCTTTGCGGACGGTTCTGGTCAATTGGGAAGTTCAGGCCTGTTTCGCGGCAACGATCCGACGGGCCTGTTCGAATACCTGATCGGCATCCAGCCCGGACGTATCGATGACCGTCGCATCTTCGGCCGGTTTGAGAGGTGCCACGGCGCGGTTGGTATCGCGTTCGTCGCGTTCTCTCATTTCCTCCAAAACGCGGGCGTATATAGCGTCATCGCCCGCTTCACGCAACTCTTTAAAGCGCCGCTCTGCGCGCACCTCGGCCGAGGCCGTGATGAAAAATTTCACATCGGCGTCCGGACAGACAACGGTTCCGACGTCCCGGCCATCCAAAACGGCCCCGGCCTTCCCGCCCGGCGGACTGGCCGCGACATCGCGCTGGAACCTCAAAAGGGCGGCGCGCACATCCGGAATAACGGACACAACGGATGCCGCCTGGCCGACTTCTTCTGTTCTGAGGCCATCGACCACCAGATCTTCCGGCGTCAGATTAAGCGCCACCACCGTACAGCCCTGGGCATCTTCCGGGTTTATCGCCTGATCCAGCACTTTTTTTGCCGTGGCACGGTAAAGCGATCCCGTATCCATATAGGCAAAGTCGAAGGCGGCGGCGATGCGCCTGGCCAGCGTGCCTTTGCCGGCAGCTGCCGGACCGTCGATGGCGATGATCATGCCTCAAACTCCTCGATATCGGCGCCAAGACCGTTCATCAGTCCTGCGAACCCGGGGAAGCTTGTCGCAATCGCCTGGGCATCGTCAATGGCAACCGCATCTTCACAAGCACATCCGAGGACCAGAAAGCTCATGGCAATACGGTGATCCAGGTCGACAGCGATCATGGCGCCGCCTTTCGGCGGCACGCTGGCACCGTCAACTTCCATCCAGTCTTCACCGGCGCGCACCGTCACTCCGCATGCCGAGAGGCCCTCGACCATAGCCGCCAGGCGGTCGGACTCCTTGACCCGAAGTTCGGCCAGGCCGGTCATCCGCGTTGTCCCTTCGGCAAATGCGGCACATACGGAGAGAACGGGATATTCATCGATCATCGACGGCGCGCGTTCAGGGGGCACATCGATGCCTTTCAGCGGCCCTGCCTTGACGCGGATATCGCCGACCGGCTCTCCGCCTTCGACGCGTTCGTCCTCAATCTTCAGATCCGCCCCCATGTCCTTTAACGTTTCCAGCAAACCGGCACGCAGCGGGTTAAGACCGACGGCTTCGATCACCACATCGCTGCCCGGCGTAATCAGCGCGGCAACAATCGGGAAAGCCGCCGACGAGATATCGGCGGGCACTTTTACATCCGTCGCCTTAAGGGTCGGCTGCCCCTTGAGGCGGATCAGGACGCCTCCGGCAGGCCAGGGTTCGCTGTTCACCTCGGCGCCGAAATGCCGCAGCATGTTCTCGGTATGATCGCGCGTCGCTTCTTTTTCGATCACGCTGGTTTCACCCGGCGTATTCAGGCCGGCCAGCAATACGGCCGATTTTACCTGTGCGGACGGCACCGTCATTTCGGCTCGGACCGGAACCGGGCTTTCGGCACCGATCACCGTTATCGGCAACAGGCCGCCTTCACGCGAAGTAAAGCGGGTACCGAAGCGGCGCAACGGCCCCATGACGCGTTCCATTGGGCGGCGCGACAAGGATGCGTCGCCGGTAAACGTACACGTGATAGGATGTGTCGCCACCAGTCCCATCAACAACCGCACACCGGTTCCGGCGTTCCCCATATCAATTGCGTTTTCGGGTTCGATCAGACCGCCAACTCCGACACCCGATACTGTCCAGATCCCATCCTCGTCGCGGACGATACCGGCCCCCATCGCGCGCATCGCACCGGCCGTCGCCAAAACGTCTTCACCTTCGAGCAGGCCGGTGATCCGCGTCTCACCGATGGCCAGTGCGGAAAGCATCAGGGAACGGTGTGAAACGGACTTGTCGCCGGGGACACGGACCATGCCCCTGAGGCCTTTGGCTGGCTTGGCACGAAGCGTTGTCACGGATGTAAACCTCGTTGTCATTTTCGCTTAAAGCACGGTTTTTATGTGGGTGTCATACACCGCGCAGGGCCCTGATATAAAGCCCCGATTGCCGTGCTTCGGGAAAACCGGGAAAAGCTGTTGAACTTAGACTTTGACAGGCGACAAGGATCATGGCAAATGCCCGTTCAGACGAGCTTTAATACAGACCTGCAGGAGTTAAACCGTGGTGAAACCAGATTGGGGAAAGAAGCTGACGTGCCCGAGCTGTGGCGCCAAGTTCTACAACATGAACAAGGACCCCGCGACCTGCCCGAAATGCGAAACGAAGGTCGAGGCACAACCGATCCTTAAACCAAGACGCCAGCCCGCCGAAGCGCCGAAGCCGAAACCCAAGAAAGAGGCTGTTGTCGTGGACGAGATCGAGGATGATGAAGACGATCCATTGCTGGACGATGACGACGATGACATTGACATCGACGACGACGACGATGAGGATCTGATCGAGGATACGTCCGATCTTGATGAAGATGACGACGTAGCCGAGGTCAAGGAACACATCGAAGTCGACGACGAGGAACGCTAAGCGGGGCTGTCTGCCGTAAATGAGGGCGCCTCACCTGGCTCCTCGCCGTAGAGACGTAAACCGTCAGTCATTTTTCGCTTGCTAGGCCGGAGGCGCATTCGTATGTTCCGGCCCGTTCGCCTAAACGCCGGCCCCGAACCGGCAATATCACGGCGGGCACGTGTGGGGCCATAGCTCAGTTGGGAGAGCGCTACAATGGCATTGTAGAGGTCGTCGGTTCGATTCCGTCTGGCTCCACCATTCCAACCCCTTGAGAAATCAAGGGGTTTTCGTTTGTCCGATTCCGGTCCTTTCCCGAAAATCCGGCTACTGTGCCCAAAACGTGCCAGCAGCCGTTAATGCGGTCTTTTGACTGGTTGACCACATCATTAAGTGCGCCGATTGCCCGCTCCTGAAACTCAGGTGCGAGGTGCGCGTAACGCTGCACCATGACCAAGGATTTATGACCGGTCAGCTGCATCACCTCATAAAGTGGCACGCCACGTTGCACCAATCGTGATGCGAATGTGTGCCGCAGATCGTGGAAGCGAACATCTTCTAGGCCAGCCTTTGCACGCGCAGTCTCGAATGCGTTCGTCACGCTCGCCATTGGCTTGCCTTTATACGTGAACACAGGACCAGTGATATCACGTGATATCAGATGCTCCAGAATTGCTCGCGCACGGTCGGTTAATCTGATCGCGCGGTCTTCGCCGTTCTTGGTTCTGACAAACACAATCCGATTGTTCGCAAGATCGACATTCCGCCATTCAAGCTTAAGAAGCTCGGAGCGCCGTCCGCCCGTATCGAGGGCAAACATGATGACCAATCTGAGGTGATCCGGAGAGGCCTTAAGGAGCCGTTTCTCTTCCTCAAGCGTCAACCAGCGTGTCCGCCCCTTTGGTAGCTTGACCTTGGGGAACGGTGGCACATTCAGCAAAAGCCCTTCTCGCTTCGCTTTGTTCATAATCGCCTGCACCACGGCAAGTTCGCGGTGCAAGGTTGCTTCCTTGATGGTGCGCCGCCGGAGCGCCGCGTAGTCGTGCAGGACCTTGGTATCGATGTCCTTAAGCATAAGGCCGCCGAAGTGGTCCAGAAGCCTTTGCAGTTGATACTTCAGGCTCGCCTTGTAGCCGTCCGGGTTCTCCCGGTTTTTCTCATCGGCATACCGGACAAGGGCGTCATCGAACGGCGTATCGGGGATCGTGCCGAAATGCTGCTCCATGAAACTTTCCTGCTGCCATTTTGCCGCCATCGCTTCGGCTAACTTCTTATCGTCAGTCCGAGTGCTCTTGCGGCGTCTTCGACCTTTGGGGTCGTACCATGATGCCCACCAGAATGGTGAGCCGTCGCGTTTGAAGATACGCATTGTTGCCTTCTCCTCGTTGTCGAGGTTCGGGCGCTGTCGCAGTTCCGAGTATCATCCATGAAGGCAATGATGTCGATAACGCTCCAGCGCCGTATACGGGGGCCAAGATCGCAATAGGGAATGCCGAGGGACGCGAATGTATCGACGGACACGGATAGCCAGATGGCGGCTTCCTCGCGAGTGAGGTAGCGCCTTTCCGGAATAGGTGCCTCGATCTTCAACGTCCTTGAACCTCCGAATGATTATCAACAGGGGACCGGCATAAACCGCTTTGCTCCCGCCAGTCGAATGCCTTTAAAAGAAAACGTTCCTTTAAAAGAAACCGGTTCTTTTAAAGGCAAAGAGCAATTTTATTTCGTTTTGAGATTTTTCTTTTAAAGGGAATTTTTCCGTTAAACCTGTCATTTGCATCACCATCCATGCCAATCCTTGAACCGTATAACCGTGAAACCGTTGGCAATGATTCTCCCGTATACGGAACACGCCGCGCCTCTGATGTCGCGTTTCCGTATACGTATACGGAAATGACTGTTTCAAGGCCGCATTCAGGGGGCCGATTCCGTATACGGGGATTCGCGTATACGTAACGGGCATGGGGGAATGACGTCTCGCACGTATACGTTACGTATACGTAGCGAAGCAGGAAAATTGCGAGTGTATGATTGTATTTGGAAAGGCATAAAGGAAGGCATCGGGCACATTGGAAATTCTCCCTGTCTAAGTTTCACATCGATACGGACGTGATGAATCGATCCGTTTTCTGACATTAATCAGAGCAGAAAAAACTGGGTCGTGTATCGGAGGCCTTAGGCCTCGTAGACAGGATGAAAAGAATGTGCAGCGGAAGCGATTCGGACCCAGCCAGATGGTCTTATGAGGTTAGGGGCGGTGTGCTGTCAGGTACTGAAATGAGGCCTTAAGGGGACTGCCCTTAAGCTTTAAGCTTAAGGGAATGTCGATATCGAGGCGTCATTTGAGGTTTCGCCGTTCACGGGCAAAAATCATATGCCAGAGCCGTAAATATTGCCTATCCTGCATGTCATGGCGTTGCGAAACGCCGCCGCGAACGAGGATGAACCGCACTATGCTGACCGAACTCGCCCGCCACCGTGACAGGATCGCCGATCTTTGCCGCCGTCATCACGTGGCACGGCTGGAGGTTTTCGGCTCCGCCGCGCGCGGGCATGATTTCGACCCGATGCGAAGTGACGCCGATTTCCTCGTCGAGTTCGTGGACGGTGGCGGGTTCACGCCGCTGGAACAGGTGTTCGGCCTGCGCGCCGAACTGGAAAAACTGCTTAGTCGCCCGGTCGACCTGATCGAGGCCGGGGCGGTCAGCAACCCCTATATCCTGGCCGAAATCGACCGTGCGCGCGAGGTGCTGTATGCCGCATGATCCACGCGCATTCCTGTGGGATGCGCAGGAAGCAGCCCAAGCCATCGCCGCATTCACCGACGGCATGACGGAGGCGGAATATATCGCAAACCCGCTTGTCCGCGCGGCAGTCGAACGCAAGTTCGAGATCATCGGCGAGGCGCTCAACCGCCTGTCGAAAACCGCGCCCGAGATCGCCGCACGCGTCCCCGACCTGTCGGCCATCGTCGGCTTTCGCAACATGTTGATTCACGGCTATGCGATGATCGAAAATGCCCGCGTATGGCGCACCGTAGAGACCACGTTGCCGGAGCTACGAACAGCCGTGACGGCCTTGCTGGACGAACTGGGACCGCCGGAGCGGTGAGCCGTCGCGTTTGAAGATGCGCATTGTTGCCTTCTCCTCGTTGTCGAGGTTCGGGCGCTGTCGCAGTTCCGAGTATCATCCATGAAGGCAATGATGTCGATGACGCTCCAGCGCCGTATACGGGGGCCAAGGTCGCAATAAGGGATGCCGAGGAACGCAAATGTGTCGACGGACACAGATAGCCAGGCGGCGGCCTCCGCTCGCGTGAGGTAGATTCGTTCCGGTATGGTGGTTTCTGCCGTCAAAGTGAATGAGCCTTGCCCTTAAAGGGTCAACGGCACAATGCCCGACCTCTTTAGCAGTCTGCGGGGTTTTCAGCCGGTTTGTACTGGAGGCCTAAGGCTTCGGAGGCCTTAGGCCTCCGAGGCGGAATCGACTGTAATTCGGAATAAATCTACGCGCATCGGCATAAGGCCTTGGTTCCGTCTCAGAGGTTAACGCGGGGCCTTACGGAGGCGGTGCGCTCATTGAACGCCCAAGAAGCCTTAAGGGGTAGGCCTAAGGACTCGGAAGCCTTAAGGCTTCCAAGGCGCATCCGGAGCCTTAAGGCTTCGGAGATTCCTCGGGCATTATATAGTTATTTTGGCGCAATATCACGATGTGATAAAAATTTTGAGGATAGTCTCTCTAGACGAACTAGAGGAACTCAACCAACGACAAATCGTTGTATCGCTTCGAGAACACGGACCATTCTCTAGCGGCGCTATTCGCGTGCCAGACACCTTTCGGAAGCTCTGCTACATCTCCAGAATCAAAAATTGATCCGGCACCAATTGCCGCCACTGAACATTCTGGCAAGCGTGAGCCTTTGCGGAAAAAAATACCCCGCTTAAATGCTTTGGCACTAGACTTGGACCAAGCAATTTCGCCTTTATCAGAAGCTACCAACACGACTGCGGCGTCTGTAAATTCAACCCATTTTAACAACACCGCTGTAAGCGACACTCCGTAACGGTCCCCACAGTGTCGTGCTAGATCAAAAGTCATTTGTGCGTTACCGACTTGCACGCGGTAATCGTCCAGGGGCATCAACAAGTACGATGCAAATTCATTTGCTTCTGCCTCAATGAGATCGCCATCACTCCATCTTGTCATATCTCGGCGATCACACTGTATTGCTACCGGGTCTAACACGGAACGATGCAAAATGTAGTGCCCTAACTCATGAGCTAACGTAAACCGCACCCTCCCAGCCTCTCGAATTGATGAATTATACAAGATTGCCCATTCTGGTTTGCCTGACGGGCTTGGGTAAAGCGCACCTTCAAACCCGTCCAATTTGTCTCCTTTTATTAGAGTAATTGGGTCTGCTTCGTTTTTTGAGCGCTCTTTGGCAATTAATTTCACATCCACTGGAAAACGCTCTTCGCCAAGCGTGAGCTTAAGAAGATTCGATAAATTGATTGCTTCACGTTTGGCTGACAGTGCGTAAGTTTCGTTCAATCGTCAGAATCCCAGATATGCAACATTCTGCGGATTTTCTCCTTCGTTTCAGGCGGCATTTCCTGATACTTGCGGAAAAACGCTTTGTCCTCTTCAACAGCTGAGTCGGCGTCCTTTCCAGTCAGAAGGAACTCAGATGTAGTATCAAGCGTGACTGCTATCTTGTCTAATTTTTCTGCCGATGGTCGAATATCATCCTTATTTTCTAGCTCCCATACATACCCTTTGCTCGATCCGATTCTCTCTGCCAATTGTTCAAGTGTGAATTTTTTGGACTTTCTTAGTTCTTTAATTCGCACACCAAGTGGGCTCGGCACCTGATATCTCCCTTCAAATTCAATATCTTATGGGAAGTTCGCTATAGCGATACTTTTTATTATTGACAAATGTAACACGCAGAGTCAGCATTTGAAAAGTATCGTTATAGCAATACTTTTTGTATCGATTTATAGGAAAGGTTTTAAAGTACATGGCTACCAATCCCCCAACTGGCGACAACCGCCGCAACGGCGCAGTCAAAGGTCGCTCGCAAACCCAAACACCGGCCGGAAACTGGGTCAAGCGCGACACTGATTCCGGTCGCTTCATGGACGTGAAAACGTCCTCCAAACAGCCCTTCAAGGGCGTCAGAAAGGAGAAATAATAATGGGTGCTCTTGAGGCGTTGAAGCCCGGTAAATCCAAAGAGGTAACGATCATCGTTAATGGCCGCGAGAAATCCGTGCCCAAAGGCGAGATCACGTTTAACGAACTTATCCAGCTGGCATTTGATGACCCGCCCACCGGCGAATTCATCTGCTTCACGGTCGCCTATCGCAAGGGACCTTCTCCGAATCAGTCGGGGACGCTCTCGGACGGCGAAGCCATCAAAGTCAAAAAGGGGATGATCTTCGATGTCAAATACACTGATAAAGCTTAACGCTGATCTCAAAGCCCTCACAGACGAGGGCTTTGAGGTTTCTGTGGAAGGCGGTTACCTGCTTATCCACAACGTGCCGTATGTCGATTCCGCAAAACAAGTCCGCCGTGGGATTCTAATCTCAAAGCTCGACCTAGCTGGTGACAAGACCGTGACGCCGAGCACGCATATCGCCCTGTTTGCTGGCGATCATCCGTGTAACGCCGACGGTGAGAAACTGCGCCACATGGAGCACTCCGGCAACACCGAGCGTATCTCGGATTCGATTACAGCGAAGCATTCTTTCTCGAGCAAGCCGACTGAAGGCTATCCCGACTATTACGCAAAAATGACAACATACGAGGACATGATTTCCCGGCACGCGCGGCAGATTGACCCTGCCGCAACGGCGAGGACCGGAAACGTTATCATGTCTTCCAATCCGGACAGCGTTTTCAAATATGAGGACACGGCATCCAGCCGCGTCGGCATCAATACGATGTCGCACAAGCTTCGCGGACTTCGTATCGACATCATCGGCTTGGGTGGCACCGGAGCCTATATTCTGGATCACGTATGCAAAACGCACGTGCATGACATTCACATCTACGACGACGACGACCTTCTGCAGCACAATGCTTTTCGGACACCCGGCGCGATCCCGCCCAGGATTCTTGGACGCAAGATGAAGAAGGTTGATTATTACGGCCGCTACTATGGCCGGATGCGGAACTTTATTTTCCCCCATACGCACCGCATCGACGCAAGCAATGTTGACCTGCTGCAGGGAACAGATTTCGTTTTCATATGCATCGACAACGGCCCGGCCAAGAAACCGATCGTTGAATGGCTTGAAGCCCACGACATCCCCTTCATCGACGTCGGCATGGGCATTGACGTGGTCAACGATGCGCTTGCGGGCCTCTTGCGCGTCACTCTGAGTACGCCGTCGAAGCGGGACCATGTTCGCGCTAAGAACCGTATTCCGTTCACCGGCGGGCACGGAAACGACGTGTATGCCACCAACATCCAAATTTCGGATTTGAACTCGTTAAACGCCAATTTGGCTGTGATCACGTGGAAGAAATTGTTCGGTTTCTATGCCGACTCGGATCACGAACACAACCTAATCTTCATGATCGATGGCAGCGAATTGATCGGGGAAGACGAGGACGACGAGTCATGAAACGTCCAATCGCGTTTAACCATGAATTCGTAGAATTCATTCCCGAAAAATTGGCGGAACGTACAATCTACGTGTCGATCAACTACGCAACGGCAACACATAAGTGCGCATGCGGTTGCGGCGCAGAGGTGGTGACCCCGATTTCGCCAACGGACTGGAAGTTAATGTTCGATGGCCGGTCCGTTTCGTTGCACCCGTCCATCGGCAACTGGAGCCTAAAATGCCGGTCACATTACTGGATCAAGAATGATCGCATTAGCTGGGCAGAGGATTGGTCGCCGGAGCGTGTTGCCGCTTTTCGGGGCCAGAAAAAAACCATTCGGATTACTTCATCCAGTTCTAAGCGCAAGTTAAATCCGCTTGAAATGTTGTGGAAACTAGTTACCGACGCAATTTGCAAATGAAATTGCGATTCGCGAAAAGCATGAGAAGCAGGTGATCAATAGACGCTACCGCAGGGTTTTGCAGGTTTGTTTTTAAATGCTGTGGGATGTGCCCTTGCTAACGTTTGCAGGTAGAAACCTGCAATAATTATCGCATTATCAAGTAGTTATACTATTTTCTATTCGCTCGGCATTCATCTGCAATATACATAATCGGAAAAGCATCAACAGGTTTTTGCCTTGGGTTACTTCCCATAGAATCCGAATTCTGATTCACTGTCTCCTCAGTATTCATCATGCGCGCGACATATTGGCCGTTTCTTGAATGGTCGATGCTTTGGGGATTTCGTGGCAGACAAACCGGAATTATTTTTTGCTTTGGTGGGAGCCGTCGGCGGCGACCTATCACTTGTTCAGGAGCGGCTCGAGCAAGAACTTCGAAGGGTAAAATACAACCCTGTCCCAATTCGGTTAAGCCAAGCTATAACTGAATGCGGGCTTTATCCTCATTTAGAAGAGTTAAAGAACGGTTCTGAAGATGAGCGCATTAATCAATCGATGGACGCTGGTGATGATTTCCGATCCAAAGCAGCGAACGGAGCCGCGGTAGCCATTCTAGGCGTAATGAAGGTTCTACAATTTCGGTTGGACACTACCGGAAGTTCTGACGCCGGTGTTGACGGAACCGCATACATCTTCAATTCACTAAAACATCCTAAAGAAATAAGTATGTTGAGAGATGTTTATCGCAATCATCTCTTTGTCATTTCTGCTTATGCTCCCGTGGCACAACGAGACGCAGCTTTGCGTATGAAGATCGCCAGGTCCCGCGATTCCCACAATTATGATGATTTCCAGACTCAATCTCACGATTTGATCGAAAAGGACGAAAAAGAGAAGGATAACAACTTCGGCCAGAACGTCAGAGATACGTTCCCACTTGCAGATTATTTTTTAGACCTTTCACAAAAAGATGATGTCGCCCCCCAAATCGTCCGGTTTATAGATCTTTTGTTCGAAAATCCGTTTGTCACACCTACGCGCGATGAATATGGAATGTTTCACGCCCAAGCAACAGCTTTGCGTTCTGCTGATTTGTCTCGACAGGTTGGAGCTGTGATCACCACCAAAACTGGCGAGATTATTACAACTGGATGTAATGAAGTTCCTGAAGCTGGCGGAGGGTCAATTTGGGCAGAGGATATCGGAGACGAATTGCCTGATAGCCGAGATCACGCCATCGGTTATGATTCCAGCGTTAAAATGAAAAAAGAGCTAGTAAATGAGGTTTTTGATCAGCTACCGGATAGTTGGTTTAGCTCAGATTTTTTGGCGATGAGTCGTGATGAAAGAGTTGAAGCCGCTTTATTTCAGGGCCCAAACCCTCCTTTAAAAGGTAGCCGTGTTTCTTCAATCCTCGAATTTGGCCGAATAGTTCATGCAGAAATGAATGCAATTTGCGATGCAGCCCGCAGAGGCCTGCAAATCGATAAGGCGACACTTTATACAACCGTGTTTCCGTGTCACATGTGCGCTAGGCATATAATTTCGAGTGGGATTTTACGTGTGGTTTACATTGAACCATATCCTAAATCGCTTGCAAAAGAGCTGTACCCAAATGCAGTCCGCGTGGACCAAGATACGACTGCGTTAGATGGAGCTGTTGCCTTTGAACCATTTATGGGTGTGGCACCTAGAAAATTCATGGGATTTTTCAAAGCCCCAGAAAGAAAAGATAAAAAGGGGAACACTATTGAATGGCATGCAGACAAAGCAAATCCACGAGTAGATATTTTTCCTTCATACCTTGATAACGAAAGCCTTGTAATTAAGAGTATCGAAGGCTTGTTTCCAAACCAAAACACCGGGAGCACTGGCGGATGACAAACAAAGAAAATGGTTGGGTTAACCAAGCGATAGATGACGCCTCAAAAACCATTGAAGGTTGGAGCGTGGGCAAACGAACTGCGATGGAAAGAGCGTTATTGACAGCGGGTTATGTTCAAAGAGATCAAAACCGCATTGATATTTCTGGCAACAACAAGAAAGTTTTGTCAGAAGCGTAACTCTTGCTCCTGAGCGTGAGCAACCAATTGAGTTGGTGGAGTTTGACTCATCCGAGTTGCAAGTGGGTTGTGCCCAAACCGTGCCAGTGCCCTTCCGTCTTATCAGGCCTTATCTGGCACAAAATGGGCACAAAGTTGCGACAGCGCCCAAACAAGTTATTGATAATGCTTAGGTTTTCAGAATATCCCGGCGCAATGGCATTGTAGAGGTCGTCGGTTCGATTCCGTCTGGCTCCACCATTTTTCCTTCCCAAACACCGATGTCGCGCATTGCCAATATAAGGCGCTAACCGCCGCGCCCATCCGGCAATATATAATCAAGCAGCCTTCCCGCCCCCGGCGCCAAGCCCGTCACGTCGAAACGTATCATTGCGCCGGTTTTCATGCACCAATTACCGCCCGGATGCGGCACCGGTTCAGCAGCGATTTCCAGTACCAGTTCTTCCAGCCGCGGGTTGTGCCCGACCACCAGCAGACGCGAACCGACGCTCGCCGCTTCGGCCAGCGCCGCCATCAAATTCGTGCGCGTGTCGAAATAAAGCCGGGTATCCGTACGGATAACTTCGGCGTCGAGGCCCGCCGCTTGCACAACTTCTTGCACCGTCTGCAATGCGCGTAACGCCGGCGACGACAACGCGGCATCTGGCAGCGCGTCGTTGGCCGACAGCCACACGCCAACGTGCCGTGCCTGACACATGCCGCGCTCTGTCAGCGGTCGATCGAAATCACCGACACCACCAGGGTTCGCCGCTTTGCCATGGCGCATAAAAAGTATTTCACGGCTCATACCCACATATTTGTATGATCGCCGCCACAGCGCCAGCGCTTTCAAAGCAATGACACGCGGCGCAAGTCGGGTAAGATGCCACAACTAGGGCATCAGGCTTATGAGGCGAAACCGGCCAAATTCATGACGAGCACCCAGCAAAACCGCGAACTTGAGCTAAAATTCAAAGCCGCGCCGCGCGATCTCCAGCGCTTCAAGAAAGCGGTCAATGCGGCCAGCGGCAATCGCCGCGCATGGCCCAAGAAGAGCCTCGTCAGCCGTTATTTCGACACACAGGATTTATGCCTGCAGGACCGTGGCGTATCCATCCGGTTGCGCAGTAACGCCGGGAAAACAGTACAGACCGTCAAGGCAAAGAGGGGCGGCAGCGGCGGCCTGATGGACCGGCACGAATGGGAGTTTCCCGTCGAGGGCGATACCCTTGATCTTGACCGTCTGCCGATCGAAGCCCAGCGCGCCATGGGGGCGCTCACGGAGGGTGCATTAATCCCGGTCATGGAAGTCCACATCGAACGCCAGGTTATGATGGTGCGACGTGCGAACCCGCTTGGCCCGGATCTGGTCATTGAGGCCGTAGCCGACAAGGGCTTGGCCGTGGCCGGGGACAAAAGCGAACCCTTTCACGAATGCGAACTGGAACTGATCGAAGGCGACATCAACGCATTCTTCCATGTCGTATCGGAAATACACACCGCTTGCCCGCTCGCATTGTCGAGCCTGACCAAAGCCGCACGAGGGTACCGCCTGCTTGCCGGCGAAGGCCCTGCCCCCAAACGGCTGGCAAAATTTCAACTGCGGTCCGACCAAAGTATCCATCAGGCATTGGCAGAAATTTATCCCGCCTGTGTATCCAATATGGTCGATAACGAAGAAGCCTGCCTTGACGGCACGGACCCCGAAGGGGTGCACCAGATGCGTGTATCCGTGCGTCGTCTGCGGACGTCCCTCAAGGTTTTCAGCGATGTCATTGACCCGGCACGCGTCACATGGATGGCCGACGAACTGAAATGGCTGGGTAGCAAGCTGGGCCCCGCACGTGACTGGGATGTCTATATCACCGAGATGCTGGCGCAGGTCTCCGGGTACGGCGTCAACGATACCGCGATGCAGACGCTCACCGCCGCTGCGGAAGAGAAACGCGCACGTGCCTATGGCACCGTTCGCCGGACCCTGCGTTCGGCCCGTTATGCCAAGATGATGTTCCGGCTGACAGCCTTTGTCGCCGTCGAAGGCTGGCTCGCCATGCCCCTGGATACGTCTGATCCGCTTTTGAAACCCCTTGGGGATACCGCCGGCGACATTCTTGCCAAGCCGCACCGCAAGCTGATCAGGCAGGCCAAGGGCCTGGCCGGTCAGGATATGGAGGCCCGTCATGAGGTTCGTATCCGCCTCAAGAAACTACGCTATGCCGTCGATTTCCTGCGCGGCGTTTATCCCGGTCCGGGGACCCGTAAATACATCAAGTCCCTGCAAGCCCTGCAGGACCAGTTCGGGCATCTGAATGATGTTGCACAGGCACTCAAGCTGACCGGTGAGTTGATGACCAGCGGCCAGACAGACG
Source organism: Thalassospiraceae bacterium LMO-JJ14 (assembly GCA_021555105.2). Lineage (NCBI taxonomy): Bacteria > Pseudomonadati > Pseudomonadota > Alphaproteobacteria > Rhodospirillales > Thalassospiraceae > Thalassospiraceae bacterium LMO-JJ14. The sequence goes on along the minus strand of CP134604.1, from coordinate 669,785 downwards.
CCGACACGGCCAAACTGCGGCATGCAGGCGGTATCGTTCAGGGTTGGTACGCCCTGGCTTTACATGAAACCGAACCGGCCCTGATCAAGGACTGGAAAGCCTTTGCCGGCGTGCCGCCGTTCTGGAAGCCACGCAGCGAAAAATCGCCGTCCGGCCATGGAAAAAACAAGGCGTGAGCATGAAGTCCGTTGCCATCCCAAACGCCAATGCCATCCCAAACGCCAAGGGGGGCTACGGTAAGACAACCATCTCATCAAATCTCGCTGCCATCTTCGCTTAAAGCGGCCTGAAAACGGTATTAATCCGGCAGGTCGTTTGCGGTACCTGCAATAATGGCAAACCGGTCACTCAATGCAGCCAGTGTTGCCGCATGAACGGTATCAGCGGAAACCACCCCCTCACCCAGTGCGGACGGCAGGTCCCGCGTGGCGATGGCATCGGCGACCAGCGTGTTGCGGTAACCCAGGTCCAATGCGGCACGGGTTGTGGCGCTGACGCACATGTGTGTCTGGAAACCGGCGATGACCAGCTTCTGGCGGCCGATCCCCACAAGCGTTTCCTGAAGCGCCGTGTCGGCGAAGCTGTTCGGCAGACCCTTGCGGATAACAGTCTCGCCGTCCACCGGTGCAACACGCGCATCAATGGCACCTCGTGGATCACTCAGATCGAAAGCCCCACCGGGCTTGCCTTCATGCTGGATGTGAATGACGGGGGAACCGGCGGCTCGAAACAGCTCGAGCAAGACCCGCGCATTTTCCATTGCCTGATCGATCCCGACCAAAGGTAAAGCGCCGCTCACGTATTCGTTTTGGCAATCGATCAGAATTAGCACGGAGTCGGAAACCGCATTCGGCGTCAGATCGGCGCCGGACATTTCAAGCAGCGTTTTGGCCATTGTTATCTCCGCGGGTCAGAAATATTCGGGAAGTGTCTTGGCGAGGGCGGCATGAATACGTGCCCGCACCGGCATCTTGGGGTCAGTTCGCACGAACGTGTGACCGGTAATCCGCTCATATAGCGAAACATATTTGTTGGAAAATTCGATCAGGGTTTCCGGTGGTATTTCCGGTAGCGGATCGGTGTAGGGGTTGCAACGCGCCCTGATCCACAGCCGCAGAAATTCCTTGTCCAGATTGACCGGCTCCTCGCCCGCCGCATGCCGTTCCGGATAGCTGACGGCATCCCAGTAACGGCTAGAATCGGGGGTGTGAATTTCGTCGGCGATGGTGACGACGCCGTTCTCGTCAAGGCCGAATTCGTACTTGGTGTCGACCAGGATCAGGCCGTTCCGTTTCGCAATCGCCCGGCCGCGGGCAAACAGATCGAGGCTTTTTTGTGCCGCCTCGTTCCACTGCGCCTGGCTCAGCAATCCCTGAGCAACGATGTCTTCTGCCGTGATCGGATGATCGTGCGCACCGACGGCACCCTTGGTGGTCGGTGTGATCAGTACGCCGGGCAGCTTGTCGTTTTTCTTCAGCCCTTCCGGCAGCGTGTGGCCATAAACCGTGCGTTCACCGTTCGCATACATGGTCCAGATGCTGGTATCCGTGGTGCCGGTAATGTAATCGCGGACCACCATTTCGACCGGCAGCATCTGCAACCGCTTGGCAATGATCACGTTTGGATCGGGGTGCGCGATCACATGGTTGGGGCAGACATCGGCGGTTTGCTCGAACCAGAATTGCGCGGTCGCCGTCAGCACATGGCCCTTGTCCGGAACCGCCGCCAATACATGATCGAAAGCCGATTGGCGATCCGTCGCGATCATCACGCGGCGCCCGTCGGGCAGGTTATAGCTTTCGCGCACCTTGCCGGTCTGGTGACCGGGAAGTTCCTTGAATTCGGCGTCGGTCAGCACATGCTGCAGCCGCCATTGATCGAGTTCATTCAGTGTCATGGCCCGAGAGTATAAAGAGGCAAGCGCCGCTGACCAGACCCATATACGCATGGGCCTCTGCATCAGGCGCAGACCGCAACATGGCTCAGCGCACGAACAGAATCAGCAAAATCCCGGCGATGACCAGCAAGATACCGGCGATTTCGAGCGGTGTGCTTTTCTCGCGGAAAAACATCGCCGACGCGATGAAGGTAAAGACCAGCTCAATCTGGCCGACAGCGCGCACCAGTGCCGCGTTTTCAAGTGTAAACGCGGTAAACCAGGCGACCGAGCCCAGAACCCCGGCAACACCGACCGCGAGTGACCATTTCCAATTGACCAACACCGCCTTCATCTGCCCCGGCTCGCGCACCAGCAGATAGATCCCCATCAAAACCGTTTGGATGACCACTGAAACGGCGAGCGTAAAGGCGGCCGGCATAATGAAGCCGTCGTAGCCCAGCTCCAGCGATGCGCCCCGAAAAAACACCACGGAGCCACCCAGGAAAAGCCCCGACGCCAAACCGATCAATGTCGATTTCTCGACCAGACCGGAAAACAGAGTCCGCAAAGTGATATTTGTTTGTGCCAGCGACATCGACATCACACCGACAACGCTGATGACGATCGCCAGAATCGCGCCGGTCGACAGCGTATCGCCCAGCAACAGAAATCCGAGCAATGCCACCTGTACGGTCTCGGTTTTAGAGAACGTGGTGCCGACGGCAAAATTCCTGAATGAGAACAGCCACACCAGAAGACCCGTGAAGATAATCTGAGACAATCCGCCCAGCAGACAATAGAGCAGGAAATACCCCTTTATCTCGGGGTACGGCATGCCGCCCCACGTGTTGAGTCCCCAGACATACACAATTGCAAACGGCCATGCATAAAAGAACCGGACATATGTTGCCCCGCCGGTCGACAGCTTGCCTTTTAAATGCTTTTGCAGCGCAGAACGCAGATTCTGACAAAATGCGGCGACGATCGTAATCGGGATCCAGAGTTCCATGGGTGTTCCATCTAATAATTATGCCGCACCATAGCACTGCATTTGCTCATGCCTGCAATCAGTTCTTTCTGATTTAGACATAAGGTGTTCTTATGACTAAATGGACCTTCCTCCCTCTCTTCGGTGTCTGCGTGCCTTCGAGGCCGTTGCGCGCCATCGCAACGTCACGCTTGCCGCAAAGGAGCTGGGCGTCAGCCAACCCGCCGTCACGCAGCAACTCAGACTGCTGGAACGGCATCTCGGCACACGGCTTGTGCGCACCGACCGGCGTGGCGTTGATCTGACCGCGACCGGCGCCGCATTGGCGACCCGGCTAGTCCGCTCTTTCGATGATATGCGCGATGCGCTGGGCGATGCTGCCGGTCTGTCCGGCAGTGCCGCCCCCCTGACGCTGGCACTGTTGGCAACGTTGGCGCAGCGCTGGCTGATCCCCCGCCTGCCGTCGTTTCAGGCGGCTCACCCGGAAATCGAAGTGCGATTGCTGACCACGTCGCGTCTCGTCGATCTGCAGCGCGAGGATGTCGATCTGGCAATCCGCGTCGGCGAGGGGAAATGGCCCGGCTGCCGCAGCGATTTCCTGTTTGAAAACGCCCTGTTCCCGGTCGCCAGCCCGTCCTTACTGGAACGCGTGCCGATCGGCACGCCGCAAGACCTTGCCCGCCACGTCTTTATTTCCGTCGACGCCTCGCCGCGCCACGATGATTGGCCACGCTGGCTCACCCATGCCGGTCTTGAAGGACTGAAGCCGCAAGGCCGGCTGACGTTCGCGTCTTCGGCACAGGCGCTTGAAGCGGCCGCGGCTGGCCTCGGCATCGCCATCGCACATACGCCGTTCGTCGAAAGCGATCTGCAGACAGGCAGACTTGTTGCCCCCTTTGACGAACAGATCATAGAGTCCGAGAGTTTCTATCTGGTCGCGCCGCGAGCCGCCGCGACGCTGCCCCGCGTCGCCGCCTTTCGTGCATGGCTATTGGACGCCGGGCCCGGCGCATGACAGGCGCATACTTCATCGGCAGCGAGATATATCGTGACAGCACATACGGGCGCGGCCATCCACTGGCGATCCCGCGCGTATCTTTAGCCATCGATCTGATCCGGACGCTGGATTGGTTCAGGGACAGTGCTTACGTAGATAGTCCGCGTGCCGATGCGGCTTATCTTGAACGTTTTCATACGCCCGAATACGTCGCAGCTGTTATGCAGGCCGAACGTGAACAGGATGCCCCACCGGCTGTTCGAGCGCGACACAACATCGGCATCAACGGCAACCCGATTTTCCCCGAGATGTTCCGCCGCCCGGCGACCGCCGCCGGCGGCGGTGCCAAAGCAGCCGAGCTAGCCGCAAACGGCGGAAGAATTTTCAATCTGGGTGGCGGTCAGCATCACGGCAGGCCGGACCGGGCCAGCGGATTTTGTTATTTCAACGAACCGGCGCTGACGATTGGGGCGTTGCTGGAGCGCGGGATCGAGCGTGTCTTTTATCTCGATCTCGATGCGCATCATGGTGACGGTGTGCAGGACGCTTTTCACGATGATCCCCGCGTCTTCACCCTGTCCATCCACGAAGCCGGACGCTGGCCCATGGATCGGCGCAATGCCGATCCGGCCGGACCGGGCGGCGTCAAGGACCGGGCCGGTGGCATGGCCCGCAATATTCCGGTACCGGCGGACCTCAACGATGACGAACTGGAAGCCATAATAGAAGGTGCCGTGCTGCCGTTGATCCAGACGCACGAACCGGAAGCGGTCTTCGTGCAATGCGGCGTCGATGCACTGGCCGACGACCCGCAAAGCCGCCTGGCTGTTTCAAACACCGCGCTTTGGCGCGCCCTGGCATCGGTCAGAGACATGGCCCCCCGTGTCATCGCATCCGGGGGCGGCGGCTATAATCCGTTCAGCGTTGCGCGTGGCTGGGCCGGCATATGGGGTGTACTGGCAGGACTGGATGTGCCGGACAGGCTGCCGCCTGCGGCCGAAAAATTGCTGCGAGAAGTGACCTGGCGCCACCGGCGCGCCGCCGATGCGCCGGAACGCTGGTTCACAACGTTGGCCGACCCCGCCAATCACGGGCCGATCCGCGAGGAAATCCGCGCACTGATCCGGTCCGTCACTGCGTAAGGATCATACCAAGGGCGCTTCCGTCATTTGCGCCGGGACATCCAGTCCCATCAGTGTCAGGACCGTCGGCGCCACGGCACGTTGCGAGACAACATCATCGCACTTTCCGGGGGCGGCGTGGCCGATATCATAAAACGCGACATCGCGCACTTCGTCATTGGTGCCGCCATGATAACCGCAGTCGGTAAAGCCATGATCGGCCGTCACCAGGACTCGGTAACCGGCATCGCGCCATCCGCCGACATGCTTTGCCAGCATGCTGTCGACGACCGTCGCCGAACGCTGATATTGCCATGAATTGCCGCCGAACACATGGCCGACGCTGTCGCAGCTCAGGGTATGAAACAGCAGGTAATCCGGCGCATGTCGCACGATCATGCGATCGACCTGCGCACACAGATCATTATCCGACGGTATTGCCAGATGAAAATCGGTGCGGCTCGTATCGTCGTAAAAACGACCATGCTGGATCGGCTTTGACGTATCGTCCGTTTCAAGATCGCGTACCGGGTCATAGGGGGCCGAGTTATACAGAACCGAAAACCAGCTGTACGCCACAGCCGCGGTCGTTTTCCCCGCTGCCGTTGCCAGCGAAAATATATTGTCGACGCTGGACGGCCGCAGAACGCTGTTCGCCGTGATCCCGTGGTGCGCCGGGTCCAGTCCGGTATGCAGGCTTTCGTAACATGGTGCCGACATGCTCGGCAGCGAGGCGCGCATACGCCAGCGCCGCGCCTTGCCGGATTCAACCTGACCTTCCAGGAAACCGCAGTGGCCCAGAGCTGTTTCATATTTGAGGCCGTCGACGACGACCAGAATGACCTTGTTCGACATCCGGGGTATTCCTGACTACATAGGGGATAACTCGACGCAAGAATTACTCTGTCACGACCAGAAGGCAAGAATATGACACAGGCCGACATCCGCCCGCCGATCGCCGACAAACATCCTCACGAGACCACCTGGCACGGCCACACACGGACCGATGATTATGCATGGCTTAAGGATGAGAACTGGCAACGGGTGATGCACGAACCGGACCTGCTGCACGCCGATATCCGTGCTTATCTGGAAGCTGAGAACGCCTACACGCTGGATTGGATGTCCGACACGGCAGCACTTCAACAAAAGCTGGTCGCCGAGATGCGCGGCCGCATCAAGGAAGACGACTCGACAGTCCCCGCTCCAGACGGCAAGTACGCCTATTATGTCCGCTACGTCGAAGGCGGGCAGCATCCGATATTCTGCCGTATCCCGACGTCCGGCACGCCCGGCGAAACGGTCCTGCTCGACGGCGACGCCGAAGCCGAAGGGCAAAGCTATTATAAAATCGGCGCATTCGTACACGCCTCCGATCACCGTTACGGGGCTTATGCAGAGGACCGGAACGGATCTGAAATTTTCCGCATTCGATTCCGCGATCTCGAAAGCGGCAACAACCTTGCAGATGAAATCGGCAACGCCAGCGGCGACATGGAATGGGCGGAAGACGGCAAAACGCTTTTCTATACCGTGCTCGACGACAATCATCGCCCATCGAAAGTCATGCGCCATGTTCTCGGAACGCCCGCCGATGCGGATGTGATGATTTATGAAGAACCCGATCCAGGTTTTTTCGTCGGTCTTTCCAAGACCGAGAGCAACCGCTTCATTCTGGTCGATGCCCACGATCATGAAACGTCGGAAGTTTATCTTGTCGATGCCGATAAGCCGGAAACCCAGCCCCGGCTGATTGCGCCCCGTGCGAACGGTGTGGAATACAGCGTTTCCGATCATGCCGACCGGCTGGTCATTCTGACCAATGCCGATGGCGCCGAGGATTTCAAGATCGTCACCGTCCCGATCGAAACCCCCGGGCGTGAAAACTGGACCGATCTCGTCGCTCACATGCCGGGAACGCTGATCGTCGGCTGCGAAGTGTTTGCCGATTATCTTGTCCGGCTGGAACGTGTCGCGGCACTGCCCCGGATCGTCATCCGCAATTGGGAGAGTCTGCAGGAAACGACCATCCGCTTCGAGGAAGAGGCTTATGCCCTGGGTCTCGAAGGCGGGTATGAATACGCAACGCAGAACCTGCGCTTTTCATATTCATCGCCGACCACGCCACGTCAGGTCATTGAATTCAACATGGCGAGCGGCGCACGTGCATTGCTGAAACAGGACGAGGTCCCGTCCGGCCACAACCCGGCGGATTACGTAACCCGCCGCATTCAGGCCGTTGCCGCTGATGGTGAGTTGGTCCCCGTCACGGTCTTGCACCGCGCCGATTGCATTCTGGACGGCAGTGCGCCGGTTTTACTATACGGTTACGGCAGCTACGGTATGACCATGCCGGCATCGTTCGTGACGCCACGTCTGAGCCTTGTCGACCGGGGCTTCATCTATGCCATCGCCCATATCCGGGGTGGCATGGAGAAGGGCTATCGCTGGTATACGGACGGCAAGCGTGACAGGAAACGCAACACGTTCACCGATTTCATTGCCGCGGCCGACGCGTTGATCGCGCAAAACATGGCACGTCCGGGTGGTATCGCGATCCACGGCGGATCGGCAGGCGGCATGTTGATGGGTGCCTGCGCCAACATGGCGCCCGGTCTTTGGCGTGCCGTGGCCGCGGATGTCCCTTTTGTCGATGTCCTGAATACCATGTGCGACACGTCGCTGCCGCTGACGCCGATCGAATGGCCGGAATGGGGCAACCCCATCGAAGACAAGACGGCGTACGACTACATCCTCAGTTACTCGCCTTATGACAATGTCGAGGCCAAGGCTTATCCCGCGCTATTGGCGACGGCAGGCCTGACCGATCCGCGCGTCACGTACTGGGAGCCGGCGAAGTGGGTGGCGAAACTGCGCGACCTGAAGACCGACGACAATCCGCTGTTACTCAAGACAAATATGAGCGCCGGGCATGCCGGCGCCGCCGGCCGTTTCGACAGACTGGAAGAACTCGCGTTCAATTACGCGTTCATCCTGAAATCGTTCGGGATCATGAATTAAGGCGGCTCAAGCGGACAGATTGACGAACGCTCCGACCGGCAGGGCGCCTGAAATATCGGCGGTCGCCGAGACCACCGATTGGTTGAAGGCGCTGCCCTGACCAAGCGCCGTTTGCAACTGCCTGAGCCTGTCCAGCCGGTTTCCGGCAGTCAAAACGGCATTGTCGAGCCGCGCCCTGGCCTCTCGTGCGTCTGCACTCGTCGAAACATCCAGACCGGCAAGGCCGAGCGAGCGGCTGTCCAATCCCTGCGGCAGAATGTTGATGGCGCCACCGTAGCTGCTTGTCTGCACACGGATCGCCGGACCCCGGCCGTTGATGAAATTGGCGCTGCCACTGGCGCTGGCGCCGACCAGATTGTCGATGAGACCGATGGCGCGGTTGATTTGTGTCTGTATGTTGCCGCGCGAGACCCGGGACCCGTCATTGGACAAAAGATACGTGCTGTCCGAAACAAGCCCGCCGTTTTCCGCAAGCTGGGCAAGGCCTGACAATTCACGGACCGCCGAGCGGATCGCCGCACCGGCATACACCGACTGATTCAACGCCTGACGTGCGGCCTCGGTATTGATCTCAACCGTTCGCTCGACAAAACGGCCGGCAACACTCCCCTCGCCAAGCCCGCGTCCCCGTGCCGCATCCAGCGAAACCGACGGCACGCTTGCGAGTCGGCGGGCAGCTGTTGAGCCCGTCACTGCAAAAGAAACTGCGAGCCCCGATGGAATATCGAGTGCCACCCTATTGTTCCCCCGAGGTTAGCCCCCGGCTTTCTGCCTTAACGGATTATGATAGCAGGATTTTCAGTAATGTGGAGGGCGGCGCGTTGCATCTTCCTCGGGCTCGATATCGGCCTTGGTTTCGTCAAGCCGGCCAAGTTCAAGTTTCAGCTTTTCAATCTGCGTCCACTGTTCGGTAATGACGTCGCTGAGTTCGTGGATCGTCTGCTCGTGATGCGTCACCGTCATCTCGAGGGCGGTCAGTCTTTGTTCCGTATCGTTGCTCATTTTTCCAGTCCTGGTCATCCGCCCTAGCGGATCGCCCCGCGCCCGCTGATTTCCCACAGATCGACGACTCGGCCGCCCTGAATCACCACGAACCAGTCATATAAATTCACGGTCGGATCGCAGTGACCCGGGATAAGGCGGATTTTCTCCCCCAACATGACGTCCCTGGCGGCATCATCGAGAACAAGTGTGCCGTGATCGTCCGAAGGGCCCTGATATCGCGCGCCGGGAATGTCCGCGACCCATGGCATCCCCTGATCGTTGCCGAGCGCCTTGTGGCCGGCATCGACGACGGCGCGTCCGGGCTTGGTCGCACTCATGACGGTCACCAGCACATAAAGGCTGTGGCGGAATTCCGTAAACGGATCGCCACGCTGGTCCATGTTCTGTGCATAGTCCGCGTCCATGAAAATATAAGAGCCGCATTGCATTTCCTGATACAAGCCGCTGGCCGCTTCAAAGCGGAAGCTGCCGGTGCCGGCGCCGGTCACGATCGGCACCTCTATCCCGGCGGCCTGCATCGCCGCCAGTGTTTCGCGCACCTTGTCACAGGCAGCACCAATGGCCGCCCCCCGCTCGTTAGCGGTCCTGATGTGCTGGGCTGAACCGTGATACGCCTGCAGACCGGCGAAATGAAGACCATCCTCTTCATTCACGAGACGGGCCAGCTCAACAGCCGGCAAGCCCGGATCGACACCACAACGACCGGCGCCGACATCGATCTCGACATAAACATGCAGCGTCACCTCGGCGTCACGTGCCGCCTGTGCGAGATCGCGGATATTTCCCGCATCGTCGGCAAGAACACTGATGCGTGCTCTGTCCGCCAGCGCCGCCAGCCGGGCCAGCTTGCGTTCGCCCCAGATCTGGTTGGTCACCAGAACGTCCTCAATACCACCCGCGACCATAGCTTCGGCCTCGCCCACTTTCTGGCAGCAAATACCGACCGCACCGGCGGCAATCTGCCGCCGGGCGATTTCCGGGCACTTGTGGGTTTTCGAATGGGCCCGCAGCCGCACACCGAAATCACTGACGGTTTTCGCGAGCGCCGATATATTCGCCTCGAACGCGTCGAGGTCGATCATCAAGGCCGGGGTATCGACATCCTGCATGTCGTCGCCGATTTCGGCGGGGGGCGGTTGCATCATTATATGTTTCCAGAATTCATGCCGGGCCCGAGCTTACTTGGGCACCGACGGGCTTGTCACGCCTTGGCAGAGGGTTGTGCTCGAACGTCATGGTCTTGACTTGGCCGTCCGCTGATCCAAATCTATACGAATATACTGGCTGGCCCATGGGGGGATGCCGGTGACGGATGCCGGGAATGGTTAAAAATAATTCCATGGATCCAATAAATGCCTCGCCCTTCGGGGAGGCTGGGAGAAACCAATGACGATTTTTAACAATCCGCACCTGCTCGGGTTCGACCATATCGAGAGGATTCTCGATCGTGCCGCCAAGGCGTCCGGCGAGGGGTACCCCCCTTATAATATCGAACAGACGGGTGAACACGATATCCGCATAACGCTGGCGGTTGCCGGTTTTACCATGGACGACCTGTCGGTCGCCACGGAGGACAATCAACTCGTCATCCGCGGCAAACAGGTTGATGACACAGCCGAGCGCATCTTTATCCACCGGGGCATTGCCGCGCGGCAGTTTCAACGTTCGTTTGTTCTGGCGGAAGGAATCGATGTCACCGGCGCCACGCTCGACAACGGCTTGCTGCATGTCGACCTGCACCGCGAAGTGCCCGAGCCTGAAGTCAAAACCATCAAGATTGAAAGCGCCAAGGGCGGGTCTCAGACCATCGACATGGAGCCTGACAATTAATCAGGCTGCACGGGTCTCCTGAGACTCCGTCATGATGGCGAAAAGCGCATCGCCTTCACCGGTCGCGCGCAATTTGTCGCAGATATTGTGATCACGCAGCAGCCTGGAGACACGCGCCAGCGCTTTCAGGTGATCGGCGCCCGCTTCTTCCGGTGCCAGAAGCACGAAAATCAGATCGACCGGACGGTCGTCTATGGACTGAAAATCGACCGGCTTTTCAAGCCGCGCAAAAATGCCGTGCAGGCGATCAAGATCGGCCAACTTGCCGTGCGGGATCGCGATTCCTGATCCAACGCCGGTGGTCCCTAACCGTTCGCGGTCCATCAGCACACCGAAAACCTTGCGTTCATCGAGACCGGTCACGTCAGCTGCCTTGCGCGCCAATTCCTGCAGCGCCTGCTTTTTGCTGGTCGCGCGAAGATTGGCAACGATGCTATCGCTGTCTAGGAGATCACTGAGTTCCATTGTCTCTTCCTGTCCAACACTTGCTATTCACTGGCCTTCAGGCCGGCCCTCTTATGGGCCTTGCTTGCTTCTAGTCCGACTCACCGCTCGGCGATGGATCAATCCAGCCGATATTTCCGTCTTTTCTGTGGTAAACCACACTCAAAGCATTGGTTTTGACGTTGCGGAACATCAAAACGGGCAGGTCTGCCAGATCCATGTGCATGACCGCTTCACTGACGGAAAGGGTCGCGATATCGGTCTGCATTTCAGCGACGATGATCGGTTGTTCGTCAACCGCAACCTCTTCCTCGCCACTGTCCGCCTGAATCACATACTGCTGAGCCAGGACCACATCGTCATTGGCCGCACGGCGGCGCTGATCACCGATAAGTCGGCGTTTGTATCGGCGCAGCTGCTTGGCAATCCGCGCAAGTGCGGCATCAAATGCCGGATAGGCTTCGGCGGCTTCACCACGGCCCTGCACGACCATACCGCGCGGTCCGGGGTGGACCGAGATATCCACATGCATCATCGATCCCTCACGAGAAACCGTGACATGCGCATCTATCGCCTGATCGAAATATTTAGTGACTGAATCTGTCAGCTGATCTTCAGCGTACTCGCGAAACGCATCACCAACATCAACATGCTTACCGGAAACGGAGATTTCCATGTCTGGATTATGCCTCTAAGTGTTTGATTTTTTTAATTTCTTCCAACCAGTCCATGGAACAGAATGGTGCGCCAAACGGCCCCTCAGCAGACGGTGGGCGGACCCTAGTGAGATGGCCCCGCGAAGTCAATACGTGAAGCTGTATCATTGGCCGATGATACTGCGGTTCGTGTAAAATGTCATCACAAGGAATAAAACAAGAGGTCCGGTTCCGGACCTATTCACGGATCACTTTGGCGGTGCTTTTTGCCGGCGCCGTTCAACGGATGAGCCTATTTTGAGGGATTCCCGGTACTTAGCCACCGTGCGCCGGGCGATGTCATAGCCGTCGGCAACCAGCAGCTTAACCAGTTTATCATCGGAAAGAATCTTTTTCGGATCCTCCGCATCGATCAATTCCTTGATGCGATAGCGCACCGATTCGGCGGAATGCGCATCGCCGCCATCGGTAGCGCCGATCGAGGACGAGAAAAAATACTTGAGCTCGAAAATGCCGCGCGGCGTGACGATGTACTTGTTCGACGTCACACGACTGACGGTGCTTTCGTGCATTTCGATTTCATCGGCGACGTCGCGCAATACCATCGGTTTCAGGTGTGCGATGCCTTTTTTGAAGAAAGCATCCTGACGGCGCACGATTTCCGAAGATACCTTGAGAATCGTCGTGGCGCGCTGATGCAGGGCCCGCACCAGCCAGTTCGCGGACTGAAACTGTTCCGCCAGATACTTGCGGTCTTCCTTGCTCATCGGTGTTTTCTGGACCCGGGCATGATAGGTGGAATTCACCAGAACACGCGGCAGGGTTTCCGAATTCAGTTCGACCATCCAGCCGCCTTTCGGATGCCGGACCATGATCACGTCAGGAATGATCGGTTCCGCCGTCTGCACGGCGAACGACAGACCGGGCTTCGGATCAAGCTCACGAAGCTCGGCGAGCATGTCGGTGATGTCCTCGGCATCGACGCCGCACAGGTTTGCCAGTTTTGAGAATTCCCTGGCAGCAACAAGATCGAGGTTTTCAACGAACGTCTGCATCGCCGGATCGAAGCGGTCCTTCTCCTTAAGTTGTAGCGCAAGGCATTCCGCAAGATCGCGAGCGAACACGCCTGTCGGCTCGAAGCCCTGCAAAACAGCCAGCACCCTTTCAATGTCTGCAAACGGGGCACCCAGCACTTCCGCGGCCTCTTCAAGCGGCGCTCCCAGGTATCCGCTGTCTTCGACCTGATCGATCAAGTAAGCCGCGATCAGTGTATCCTCGGCGGACAAGTGCGCCATTCCCAGTTGCTGGTCGAGATAGCCGCGAAGCGTCTGGGTCTCGGCCAGGGTTTCCTCCAGGCCCGGCAGATCAGGATCATAGCCACCGGATTCGGGAAGACTGGAATACTCTCCGACCGTAACCAGCCCGTCTTCAAAGGCGCCACCCAAGTCGGCATCCAGTTCACCGACCGTCGTCATTTCACTTTCAGCCGGCTCGCCGAGATTCAGATCATCCAGGCCAGGCGCATCCTCGAAATCGCCATCGCTGTCATTTTCACGCTCAGGCGTATCCGCCGGCGCGGCTTCATCGCGCTCCAATAGCGGATTTGTCTCCAACTCGCTTTCGACAAACTCAGAGAGTTCCAGATTGGAAAGTTGCAGCAGCTTGATGGCCTGCTGCAATTGCGGCGTCATGACCAGCGACTGGCCTAGCCGCTGTTCAAGGCGAGGCGACATCACCATGGGCGCCTCCTGTCCATGACGTCAAAGAGAGAAGCGGTCACCCAGATAGACGCGCCGCACGTCCGCATTGCCGACGATATCCGATGGCACCCCTTCCATCAGCATCATCCCATCATGAATGATATAGGCCCGGTCGATCACATCCAGTGTTTCGCGAACATTGTGATCGGTAATCAAAACCCCAATACCGCGATCCTTGAGATGCGCTACAAGTTCGCGGATATCGCCGACAGCTATCGGGTCGATACCGGCGAAGGGCTCGTCGAGCAGTACAAAATGCGGGTTGGATGCGAGCGCGCGGGCGATTTCGACACGGCGTCGCTCACCGCCCGAAAGGGCGAGGGCAGGCGCCCGGCGCAAGTGAGTAATCGAGAATTCCGCCAGCAACGCATCCAGGATCGCTTCGCGACGTTCACGGCTTTTTTCCACCACTTCAAGCACGGCGCGGATATTGCTCTCAACGCTGAGGCCCCGGAAAATGGATGCTTCCTGCGGCAGATACCCGATGCCCAGCCGGGCACGCCGATACATGGGCAAGTCCGTGATGTCG